>NZ_LQZA01000003.1 GCF_001581925.1 Ferrovum sp. PN-J185 | reverse complement strand
GTTCTTTAACAATCAGGAAGAAGTAAAGAAATGGGTAGATTGCATTGCTGGTGGTGCTTAAGGGTGCTGCTGGTGATGAAACAAACACATGGAGAGTATGATTTTAGATGCTTATGGAAGTAGGTGTCTGAGGTTATAGGATCAAGCGAATAAGTGCATGTGGTGGATGCCTAGGCGATTACAGGCGAAGAAAGACGTGGTAGCCTGCGAGAAGCTCCGGGGAGCTGGCAAACGAGCATTGATCCGGAGATGTCTGAATGGGGAAACCCACCCGCGAGGGTACCCATGACTGAATACATAGGTCATGAGGAGCGAACCTGCTGAACTGAAACATCTAAGTAGGCAGAGGAAAAGAAATCAACCGAGATTCCCGTAGTAGTGGCGAGCGAACCGGGAAGAGCCTGCAACATTTAGCCATTAATTTAGCGGAACGGAATGGAAAGTCCGACCATAGTGGGTGATAGTCCCGTACGCGAAGGATTAGTGGTGGAACTGGGGTTGCGACAAGTAGGGCGGGACACGTGGAATCCTGTCTGAAGATGGGGGGACCATCCTCCAAGGCTAAATACTCGTAATCGACCGATAGTGAACCAGTACCGTGAGGGAAAGGCGAAAAGAACCCCGGGAGGGGAGTGAAATAGAACCTGAAACCGCATGCATACAAACAGTGGGAGCCTCGAAAGGGGTGACTGCGTACCTTTTGTATAATGGGTCAGCGACTTACATTCTGTGGCAAGCTTAACCGAATAGGGGAGGCGTAGCGAAAGCGAGTCTGAATAGGGCGAATAGTCGCAGGGTGTAGACCCGAAACCAGATGAGCTATTCATGGCCAGGTTGAAGGCAGGGTAATACCTGTTGGAGGACCGAACCCACTAGTGTTGAAAAACTAGGGGATGAGCTGTGGATAGGGGTGAAAGGCTTAACAAATCTGGAAATAGCTGGTTCTCTCCGAAAACTATTTAGGTAGTGCCTCACGTATCACTTCTGGGGGTAGAGCACTGTTTTGGCTAGGGGGTCGTTTAGATCTACCAAACCAAGGCAAACTCCGAATACTGGAAAGTGTGAGCGTGGGAGACAGACACCGGGTGCTAACGTCCGGTGTCGAGAGGGAAACAACCCAGACCCTCAGCTAAGGTCCCCAAGACGTGGTTAAGTGGAGAACGAAGTGGGAAGGCGAAGACAGTCAGGAAGTTGGCTTAGAAGCAGCCATCCTTTAAAGAAAGCGTAATAGCTCACTGATCGAGTCGTCCTGCGCGGAAGATGTAACGGGGCTCAAACCATGCACCGAAGCTAGGGATATCAGTAATGATATGGTAGGAGAGCGTTCAGTAGGCCTGAGAAGGTGAGGTGTGAACCTTGCTGGAGGTATCTGAAGTGCGAATGCTGACATGAGTAGCGATAAAGCGGGTGAAAGGCCCGCTCGCCGAAAACCCAAGGTTTCCTGCGCAACGTTCATCGGCGCAGGGTGAGTCGGCCCCTAAGGCGAGGCTGAGAAGCGTAGCTGATGGGAAATCGGTTAATATTCCGATACCTTTGTGGAATGCGAAGGGGGGACGGAGAAGGTTAGGCAAGCCGGGTGTTGGATGTCCTGGTTTAAGCGTGTAGGCAGATCTCTTAGGTAAATCCGGGGGGTTAATGTCGAGGCGTGATGACGAGTAGTCTTAGACTATGAAGTTGCTGATACCAAGCTTCCAAGAAAAGCCTCTAAGCGATAGTTTCACGAAGACCGTACCGCAAACCGACACAGGTGGGTAGGATGAGAATTCTAAGGCGCTTGAGAGAACTCGGGTGAAGGAACTCGGCAAATTAGCACCGTAACTTCGGGATAAGGTGCGCCCCGATGATGTGAAGGTCCTTGCGACTGGAGCAGTAAGGGGTTGCAGTGAAATGGTGGCTGCGACTGTTTAATAAAAACACAGCACTCTGCAAACACGAAAGTGGACGTATAGGGTGTGACGCCTGCCCGGTGCTGGAAGGTTAAGTGATGGGGTGCAAGCTCTTGATCGAAGCCCCAGTAAACGGCGGCCGTAACTATAACGGTCCTAAGGTAGCGAAATTCCTTGTCGGGTAAGTTCCGACCCGCACGAATGGCGTAACGATGGCCACACTGTCTCCACCCGAGACTCAGCGAAGTTGAAGTGTTTGTGAAGATGCAATCTCCCCGCTGCTAGACGGAAAGACCCCATGCACCTTTACTGTAGCTTTACATTGGACTTTGATGAGATTTGTGTAGGATAGGTGGGAGGCGTTGAGAGCATGCCGCTAGGTGTGCTGGAGCCGACCTTGAAATACCACCCTGATGTTATTGAGGTTCTAACCTAGGTCCATTAACTGGATCGGGGACCGTGTATGGTAGGCAGTTTGACTGGGGCGGTCTCCTCCCAAAGAGTAACGGAGGAGTGCGAAGGTATCCTAGGTACGGTCGGACATCGTACTGATAGTGCAATGGCATAAGGATGCTTAACTGCGAGACTGACAAGTCGAGCAGGTGCGAAAGCAGGTCATAGTGATCCGGTGGTTCTGAATGGAAGGGCCATCGCTCAACGGATAAAAGGTACGCTGGGGATAACAGGCTGATTCCTCCCAAGAGTTCATATCGACGGGGGAGTTTGGCACCTCGATGTCGGCTCATCACATCCTGGGGCTGTAGCCGGTCCCAAGGGTATGGCTGTTCGCCATTTAAAGTGGTACGTGAGCTGGGTTTAAAACGTCGTGAGACAGTTTGGTCCCTATCTGCAGTGGGCGTTGGAAGTTTGACGGGGGGCTGCTCCTAGTACGAGAGGACCGGAGTGGACGAACCTCTGGTGTACCGGTTATGACGCCAGTCGTATTGCCGGGTAGCTAAGTTCGGAAGAGATAACCGCTGAAAGCATCTAAGCGGGAAACTTGCCTCAAGATGAGACTTCCCTGAGGGTTTAACCCTCCTAAAGGTTCGTTCGAGACCAGGACGTTGATAGGTCGGGTGTGGAAGCGCAGTAATGTGTTAAGCTAACCGATACTAATTGACCGTGAGGCTTGATCCTATAATCACAGACATCTTCTGTGTGAATTTACCTTATATTTACTTCTTCTTGGTAGTTGAAGACACCGACTAAGCTTTGTTTGGCGGCTATAGCGTCTTGGACCCACCCCTTCCCATCTCGAACAGGGCCGTGAAACGAGACCGCGCCGATGATAGTGTGGATTGCCCATGCGAAAGTAGGTCACCGCCAGACTCCCTACTCAAAAAAACCCCTTAATCAGGGGGTTTTTTTCTATTATTTAATTAAATTATTTAATTTAGTTGATTGGGTTAACTACGTAGTGTTCCTTCTGTTGTAGGTATACAACCTCAGCAAAACCTGATGGCACAATATCTGACTCTTTTACGTCATACAAGTCATGGTAATCTCGTCCTTGTTCTTTTAATGAGTTGTTACATACTTCAAACTGGACATCTTCTTTTTTTAGGGCTTCAATTTTTGTTTTAATATCATCATTTGGATGATCAAGCAAAGTGACACCCTTTGCATAAAGAATAACTACTGTTTTTAAATGTCCTTTCCATTCTTTGGTGGCTTTTATTGCGTTTTCTATATTTCTTAATTTCATTCCTTGGATTTTTGGGTTATCTGTAGTTAGTGGTACTACTACTTTTAAGTTTCCATATTCTTGATGATGAATAGTTGGTTTTACGTAGTGTGATTTAGATTCTTCTGCAAACGTATTATTAGTGGTTATGGCTGATAATATTATGAAGCTCGTGATAATGGTCTTTCTAATCATTGTTATAACTCCTTATGGTTAATTAGTTTGTTGGTAAGCTGCAAATCCGTATTCTTTAAAAATAGATAATGCTTTTTGCGATTGTAAAAAATCTATCCATAATTGTGCAGCCTCGAGATGATGGCTTCCTTTAACAGTTGTCGCAGCGTAGATTGCTCGTGTATTGATTTGATCGGGTAACATTACATAATCAATTGGATTGCCGATTTTTTTTTGAAATATCGCCTCAGATTGCCATGTCACTCCTGCATCTGCCTTCTTTTCAAGCAGTGTGAGTGGTGTTTGTCGGTGATGAATATGGGTAAGGATGGTTTCACCATTGCTAACCTTGGTTTCATACACCGCTTGTTTTAACTGCTCTCCCCCTGCCTTCACCAAACTCTTTTCAATTTGTTGGGCTATCCCTTCAAATTGCGGATTGGGCATAACCAGTTTTACTCCAGGTTTTGCTAGGTCATTGAGAGAGGTAATATGTATTGGATTGCTTTTAGGTACCATAATGGCAAGGGTATTCGTTACATATGGCACAGCCTTATTATCACTGCTAAGGCCATCTTTGATAAGTTGGTTAACCCGTCGTAAGCCGGCAGCATAAACATCTGCCTGTACTTGCCAGGTCATATTGCCAACAGTTATCACCCCTTGTTGTTCGATTTGTTTGTATAGTAATCCCGGTGGTAGGGTTTCATAATAAATTTTTCCATCAAACTCTGGATGTTCTTTAACAAACTCTTCTACCAAGGGAGCCATAACAAAAAAGTAATTGCCTCCTAAAAATATGTTGAGTTCTGAATGAAATGGGTCACCATGAATATCAGGTAGGTTATCTACTTCAGGTACAGTTATCTCAAGTCCTCTTTGCTTAACTGGATTGTTCTTGCCATGACTCCAGGGTGGATAAAAGTTATCTTCTGCATAAGTATTGGCACTAATTAAACATAATGAAACAACGACTGTGAAAAGGCGTTGTCTTTTATTTTTTGTCATTTTGTTTTTCAATTGAGCTAATGTGCTGTTCATAATTGATATCCTTAACGAATACTAATAACGAGAGTCTTGTGGTTTACCACCTTGCGGCCAATCTTTGGTTTTTTTAGCGAAATCTGGGCGAGCTTGATGGGTGAAATACTGGGCTACATCAACGGCATCTTGATCAGATAACCCACCTTGTCCCAACGGAAAGTTCATGTTGTTTGAGATAGGCATATCATGTTTTACAAACGCTGCTGCCGTATAGGTTCGACTCATCCCTGCGCCAATATTAAATGATCTTGCCCCCCACACTGGCGGGAAATAGTAATGACCATCTTTGGCTTTTAATCCAGCACCATCCTTACCGTGACAAATAGCGCATTTCTCCTGGTAGACAGTTTTACCATGGGTTTCATTGGCAATGACTGCGTACATTTTTTTACCTACCCCTCTACCTGGTATTGCTGCTTTGGGAGCCACAGGAGATTTCATGGCATCTATAAAAGCGACCATGGCATTTATTTCCACAGAGTTTTTATCTAAGGGTTTTCCGTTCATTGAGCGTTGCATACAACCATTTAATCGATCCTTAAAGTCAATTACCTTTCCCGCGCGTGGTCTGTAACTTGGAAATACGGAGGTTAATCCTACATAGGGTCCTGCCAACTCCACTGTTCCAGCATTCAAATGACAACTGGTACAGTTAAGATCATTGCCTACATGATTGGGTAGCAGCTGTGCGGTATGAAGCATAATCGACATCCCTTGAATTAACTGACTACTATTAGGACGATCTAGCATGTCAGCAAAACGTGGGGTATTAAATTTTCCTGGTAGGGTATTACTAAGATTTAATTGTTGACGAATTGTGGCTACCTCTTCTTCACGAATAACTTGTGCATGATTTCCCCATTGTGTTCTGATAAATGTCAAAATTTCAGCTATCTCTTTGTTGCTCAATTGTTGAAATGCTGGCATGGCAAAACCACTTTCATAGGTATGGGTTTTAGGCGCGTAGGATCCTGTTAATAAAACATGAATCAAGGAGGTGGTATTGTCAGATAAAAGAGAGGTATTATTCTTAAGCGTGGGAAAATAATGCGTAACTCCTTGCCCGTCTTCCTGATGGCAGGTTGAGCAGAATTGGATATATCCTAATCCTCCTCGTGTGTGATAAAGCGCTTTCTCGTCACTCTTCGTTGTAGTTGAAAAGCTGAATGTGCTGGCTGGGGTAAGGCTTACTAAATAATCACCGATTGCTGCGAGATCATTGTCAGATAAATATTGAGTACTATGGTGTACAACTTCAGACATTGTGCCATAGGCTGTGCCATATGAATTTTGGCCAGTTTTTAAGAACTCTGCGAATTGGTTACTGTTCCAATGATTTTTTAAATTTACCGCATGCCAATTTTCAATGGTATTACCAGAGAGATAAAAACGGCCGGTTTTACCCATTGCGGATAGGGTTTTTTCTTCCATGCCATAACCCCTTGGCGTATGGCAGGAGCCACAGTGACCTAAACCTTGTACAAGATAAGCACCCCGATTCCACTGGCTCGATTGAGTGCTGTCATTTTGATAAATACCTTTATTTAAAAAGAATTGGTTCCATACAGCAATACCTGCTCGAATATTAAACGGAAAATGTAATTGATTCTGTTTTTCTTCAGCATGAATTGGTTTAACTCCTTTCATAAAATAGGCATAGAGAGCCTGCATATCCTCATCAGTGATTTTGGCAAAGCTCGTATAGGGCATTGCGGGATACAAATGCTCTCCATCAGGAGTAATTCCTTCTCTTAAGGCTTTAGCAAAATCTTGGTAAGTATATTTACCAATCCCCGTTTCAGGGTCAGGGGTGATATTGGTGGAATAGAGTCGTCCAAAAGGAGTGCTAAATGCGACTCCCCCCGCCATGGGTTGATCGTCATGGCTTGTGTGACATGCTACACAATCGCCTATCCGAGCAAGGTAGGCTCCTTTATCAATTAAATTGTTACTATCAACTGAATTTGCTGCAGAGCACGTGGCGCTAGTGAGTAAACCAAACAATAAAGTGAAACAGATAAATTGTAGTCGGTGTGTCATTGCAAGCTCTCTCCTAAGTTTATTTTTTTATGTTTTTTTCTATTAAACCTGATTTTTTAATTTGATTAATTAATTATTTATCGATATTGTATTAATTAAATTAATGCATTAAAGGTGTTCAGTGAAGTTAACCTTACGGCAATTACAATTGTTTTTGGCAGTATCGCGTACCCAGAGTGCAACAAAAGCGGCTGAACAGGTGGCTTTATCGCAGTCTGCCGTTAGTATTGCCATTAGTGAATTAGAAAGACATGTTGGGGCTGTTTTATTTGATCGAGTTGGTCGTAAATTAGTATTGAATAACAATGGCCGTTTGTTTTTGCCACGTGTACAGACTTTAATGGCTCAATTAGAGGATTTAACTTATCTTTTTAAGGATAAAAATTCGTTCTCTTTGTGCCTTGGCGCAAGCTTAACTATTGGTAATTATTTACTGCCACGATTTCTTGCTCAATATTGGAAGAAAAACAATATCGTACTGGGAGATAGCGCACCACAGGCGCAAATAATGATAGATAGCACGCTTAGAATTGTTGATAAAGTAGTTAATTTTGAAGTGGATTGTGGTTTGGTTGAAGGCGTATCACATCGCACAGATTTAAATATAATTCCTTGGATGACAGATCAATTATTGTTGGTGTGCTCTCCCCACCACCCGATTGTTAAAGGGATTAACGCACGTAAAAAGATTTCATGTTCACGATTAAGTGATACCAATTGGTTAATTCGTGAACAAGGTTCTGGAACGCGAGAAATTCTTGAGCAAAATTTATTTCCTCATCTCAAAATGATTCGTAGCAGCCTTGAATTTAGCGATCATGAAGCGATAAAACATGCCGCTGCAGAAGGGTTGGGTGTCGCCTGTTTATCGCGTTTTGTGGTTGAGGATATGCTGCGCTCAGGTCAACTCATTGAGTTGAATGCGGATATTCCTCAGTTACAGCGCTATTTTTATATTTTACTCAATCGACATCGCACGGTGACTCCAGCTACTGAGAGACTACTTGAGTTTTTAGTTCGCTCAGGTGAGCAGTCGTTAAAACAAAACTAAACAAGCAATAATTACAAACTATATTGAGACAATTCGATGGTGTAGTGTCTTTCATCAACACACGTTAATGTCGCGAGACCACCTATTGGGAGTGTGTATTTATCGCGCACATGACCAAAGGGGAAATTTTCTATAATGGGTATGGATAATTTGTTTCTTAAATAATGAATGACTTGCGTGAGAGAATAATTGGTGGCTGAACGATCTGTGGCGACACAATGATTAAATTGGCATAGTAATAGAGCGCTTTGTTTTTGTAGGATCCCTGCATGATAGAGTTGCATAAGCATACGTTCAATTTTATAGGGCTCTTCATTGACCTCTTCAATGAATAAAATCCCTCCTTCAATAGCAGGTAAATAAGGGGTACCCGTCAAATGACTGAGAATAGATAAGTTACCTCCCCACAGTATTCCCTGTAATGGACGAGGAAGATAGTTGAGCGTTTTTTCATGATCAGATAGAGCGTTCTTGTTTTCAAGAAATGGGATACGTTGACTGATAAAATGTGTTGAGGTTAATAAAGGTTCGAACACTGACTCAAGGTAGGGGCTCAGGTTGTCATGCCCCATGTCAGGTACTAACATGGGCCCCTGAAAACTGACATAACGGGCTTTGGCGAGTAGTGCTAAATTGAGTGCCGTTACATCGCTAAAGCCAATGATTGGTTTTTGTGACTGAGCGATGAGTTCATAGTCGATATGCTCTAGAAGCCTTGTTAAACCGTAGCCACCGCGTGCAGCAATAATGGCTTGTACTTTATTATCTGATACCAATGAATGCAAATCCGCTAAGCGTTCTGTATCAGTTCCAGAGAAATACTCGCTTTGTCCTCGTGTATGAGAGCTTTCAATAAGACTAAAACCACGCTTAATGAGATAGTCTTTTGCTTGATCTAATCTATGAAGATCTGCAATAAAGCCAGACGGTGCACACACACCAAAGGTGGCATGTGTGCTAATACGCTTGGGAAGACGTCGGTTCATTATACTCGTGATGATTGAGCATCAACCACAGCTAAAGCCGTCATATTAATAATGCGACGCACCGTTGCTGTTGGCGTAAGGATATGCGCTGGTGCATTAATACCCAACAGTATAGGACCAACCGTGACATTGTCCCCAATCACGCGTACCAAGTTGTAGGCGATATTGGCCGCATCAAGCGTTGGCATAACCAACAAATTGGCTCTACCAGTTAGTTTTGATCCAGGCATGACATTATGACGAATCTCATCGGACATAGCAGCATCAGCATGCATTTCACCATCTATTTCCAGTTTAGGTAGACGTTGTCTGATGATTTCTAAAGCCTCACGCATCTTGATTGCAGACTCTGTGTCATAACTACCAAAGGAGGAATGCGACAGCATGGCAACACGTGGGACAATACCAAAACGTTGTACTTCCTCTGCGGCAAGACTGACAATGTCCGCTAATTCATATGCAGTGGGATTAGGGTTGACGTAGGTGTCACAAACAAAGAAAGTCCCTTTGGGGTTTAACAACATATTCATGGCTGCTGCAGTGGAAACCTCTTTTTTTAAGCCCAACACATTCTGAACATAATAAAGATGCTCTGCATAGCGACCAATACAGCCGCAAATTAACCCATCCGCTTCCCCTCTCTTAACCATTAAAGCCGAAGTTAGTGTGGGTTCACGATAGACCTCATGTTTGGCTAGATTGGGCGTTACCCCTTTGCGTTCCATCATCTGATGATAGAGTTGCCAGTACTCTCGATAACGAGGATCTGAATTGATGTTAACCATTTCAAAATCTTTGTTTTCAGTTAAACGCAAACCAAGGCGCTCAATACGCATACTAATCACTTCTGGACGGCCAACTAAAATTGGTCGAGCTAGACGTTCGTCACAAATGGTTTGTACAGCTTGAAGAATTCGTTCATCTTCCCCCTCTGAGAAAACAATTCGTTTAGGAGAAGTCTTGGCTTTAGCGAATACAGGACGCATGACAAGATTAGAATGATAGACAAATTGATTCAAACGATCATGATAGGCTGCCATATCACTGATAGGGCTGGTTGCAACGCCGCTATCCATCGCCGCTTGGGCTACGGCAGAGGCAATTTTAACAATGAGACGTGGATCAAAGGGTTTAGGAATTAAATACTCCGCACCAAATGTGAGGTTTTGATTGCTATAGGCTTCTGCCACAATATCAGAGGGTTCAGCGCGCGCAAGACTAGCAATGGCTTGAACGGCAGCGATTTTCATGGGCTCATTAATTGTGGTAGCCCCCACGTCTAGAGCGCCGCGGAAAATGAAGGGAAAACACAATACATTATTAACTTGATTGGGGTAATCAGAACGTCCTGTTGCAACAATGGCATCATCGCGAACTGCTCGCACTTGATCGGGGTGAATTTCTGGTTCTGGGTTGGCTAGAGCTAAGATTAATGGTTTATTTGCCATTACTTTAACCATCTCAGGTTTTAATACCCCACCTGCTGATAGACCTAAAAATATATCAGCCCCACCAATCACCTCAGCCAGGGTTCTGGCACTGGTATCCTGACAATAACGCTCTTTATTGGGGTCCATTAATTCTTTACGACCAGTATAAACAACGCCAGCTAAGTCGGTTACATAAATATTATGGCGTGGTATCCCTAAGGCCACCAGCATATCAAGACACGATAAGGCGGCAGCCCCAGCCCCAGAAGTAACCAGTTTGACTTCGTTGATTTTTTTGCCAACCACTTCAAGACCATTTAATACAGCAGCACCCACAATAATAGCAGTACCGTGTTGATCATCATGGAAAACGGGGATTTTCATGCGTTCACGAAGTCGTCGCTCCACTTCAAAACATTCAGGTGCTTTGATATCTTCTAAGTTGATGCCACCAAAAGTAGGTTCGAGTGCGGCAATGGCATCTACTAATTTATCAACATTGGTTTCGTTGAGTTCAATGTCGAAACAATCAATACCGGCAAATTTTTTAAACAAAACCGCTTTCCCTTCCATTACCGGTTTGGCTGCAAGAGGTCCAATTGAGCCTAATCCAAGTACTGCTGTACCGTTTGTCACCACGCCAACTAAATTTGCTCGCGAGGTTAAATGTCTTACCTGGGAGGGATCCTCCACAATTGCTTCACAGGCAGCTGCAACGCCGGGACTGTAGGCTAGAGCTAAATCGGCTTGGGTGGTGAGTGGTTTGGTTGCGGCAATCTCAATTTTGCCTGGAGTGGGTTGGCGATGGTAATCCAGCGCATTTTTTCTTAAATCGTCAAGCATAGTATCCTCATTATTTTACAGGAGTCTATTTTTTTCCCTTCTTATGACTCCAATAGATGCTATGTTAAACTCTTATATCTATTTAGGCGAGGTACTTTTGCATGTCAGGTAATACCCTTGGACGATTATTTTGTGTTACATCTTTTGGTGAAAGTCACGGCCCAGCCATTGGCTGTGTGGTTGATGGCTGCCCACCAGGCTTGGCTTTATCTGAAGCTGATATACAAAAGGAATTAGATCGTCGTAAGCCAGGTACATCAAGGCATGTTACTCAACGCCGAGAAAGTGATGAAGTCGAGATACTCTCAGGAGTGTTTGAAGGTAAAACCACAGGGACTCCTATTGCTTTACTAATACGTAATCATGATCAACGCAGCAAAGACTATAACAACATTCAAGGCGCCTTTCGTCCAGGTCATGCGGATTATACTTATATTCAAAAGTATGGTTTACGCGATCATCGGGGCGGTGGTCGATCCTCTGCCAGGGAAACTGCCGTACGTGTTGCTGCTGGCGCCATTGCAAAAAAATGGTTGGCGGAGCGTTATGGTGTTGTTATACGGGGTTATTTGTCGCAGTTGGGGAGCACTGTTATTCCTTTTCAAGATTGGCAAGCGGTGAATCATAACCCTTTTTTTGTGGCAAATAGTGAGATTGTTCCTCAACTCGAAGAGCAAATGGATGCTTTAAGGAAATCTGGGGACTCTATTGGTGCGCGTATTAATGTAGTTGCATCACACGTTCCAGCAGGCTGGGGTGAACCAGTCTATGATCGCCTTGATGCGGAAATTGCTTATGCCATGATGAGCATTAATGCGGTTAAAGGGGTGGAAGTAGGGGCAGGTTTTGCGAGCGTCACCCAGCGTGGAACTGAGCATGGTGATGAAATGACCAGTAATGGTTTTTTAAGTAACCATGCAGGTGGTATTTTAGGTGGTATTTCAACTGGACAAGATATTTTAGTCAGTATTGGCATTAAGCCGACTTCCAGTATTAGAATTCCAAGACAAAGTATTGATCTAACGGGCCACAATCAGGAGGTGGCGACCACGGGACGTCACGATCCTTGTGTTGGGATAAGAGCAACGCCAATTGCTGAAGCGATGCTAGCTATTGTACTGATGGATCATGCTCTACGCCATCGTGGACAAAATGCTGACGTAGTGGTACCCACACCACCAATCCCCGGAGACTTATCTCTATAGGCCTGTTCGATCTTTTAAGGCTGTGTCATAATTTAAGGTCTTAATGAGGCTTTAAAAGATGAAACCAACAACCTTATATGAAAAGTTATGGCGCTCTCATGTGGTTCGTGAAGAGGCCGATGGTACTGCGTTAATTTACATTGATCGTCACTTGGTTCATGAAGTGACGAGTCCACAAGCATTTGAAGGATTAAAGCTGGCAAATCGTCCGTTGTGGAGAGTTAACTCAATTTTGGCGACGGCAGATCATAATACTCCCACGACCAATCAAGAGATTATCGCTGATCCTGTGTCACGTTTGCAGGTTGAGACTTTGGATAAAAATTGCGCAGAATACAAAATTACTGAATTTCCGATGGGAGACCATCGTCAAGGTATCGTGCACGTAATTGGTCCTGAACAAGGAGCAACCCTTCCTGGCATGACGGTGGTATGTGGTGATTCTCACACCAGCACCCATGGCGCTTTTGCAGCGTTAGCCATGGGCATTGGTACCTCTGAAGTGGAACATGTCATGGCCACCCAAACTTTAATTACCAAGCGCGCTAAAACATTGCGCGTTACAGTTGAAGGTACTTTATCCAAAGGCGTGACAGCAAAAGATGTGGCCTTGGCTATTATCGGTAAAATCGGTACCGCAGGGGGGACAGGTTTTGCTATTGAATTTGCAGGATCTTCGATCCGTTCCTTGAGCATGGAAGGACGTATGACTTTATGTAACATGGCTATTGAAGCGGGTGCCCGAGCCGGGATGGTTGCAGTGGATGACACCACGATTCAATATATAAAAGGCCGCCCCTTCGCACCGAAGGGGGAGTTGTGGGACAAAGCTGTCACTTATTGGCGCACATTAGTGAGTGATGAGGGAGCTCAATTTGACAAGGAAGTGAAATTAGAGGCTTCTCAAATAGAGCCTTTGGTTACATGGGGAACCTCTCCTGAAATGGTCGTACCTATCAATGGCCTTATTCCTGACCCTCAACTTGAATCAGATGTTACTCGTCGCGAGGGTATGGAGCGTGCCTTGCGTTATATGGACTTAACTCCTGGAAAAGCGATTACATCTATTCAAATTGATAAGGTATTTATTGGTTCATGTACCAACTCACGTATTGAAGATTTACGTGCCGCAGCGCAGGTACTAAAAGGTAAAAGAATTGCCGCCAATATTAAATTAGCTCTCGCAGTTCCTGGCTCTGGTTTGGTTAAAGCCCAAGCCGAACAAGAAGGGTTAGATGTGATATTCAAAGAAGCGGGTTTTGAGTGGCGTAATCCTGGTTGCTCAATGTGTCTTGGTATGAACGATGATCGCCTATCACCTGGAGAGCGTTGCGCATCCACCTCAAATAGAAACTTTGAAGGTCGCCAAGGTGCCTTGAGTCGCACCCATCTTGTTAGTCCTCAAATGGCTGCAGCCGCTGCTGTCGCTGGGCATTTTGCTGACGTTAGAGCGTTAATCAGTTAAGGGATAAAACGAATGCAAGCATTTACACAAGTGTCAGGAGTAGTTCTTCCGATTGATCGGTCCAATGTGGATACCGATGCCATCATTCCTAAACAGTTTTTGAAATCCATACACCGTTCAGGTTTTGGCCCACATTTATTTGACGCATGGCGCTACCTAGATGAAGGTCAACCAGGGCAGGACTGTTCTAGTCGTCCATTAAATAAAGACTTTGTAATGAATGAACCACGTTACCAAGGCGCAAGTATTTTATTGGCGCGTGATAACTTCGGTTGTGGATCCAGTCGTGAACATGCTCCTTGGGCTCTCAGCGATTATGGTATTCGTGCCTTAATAGCGCCAAGTTATGCTGATATTTTCTTTAATAATTGTTTTAAAAATGGCATCCTCCCAGTGGTCTTGGCAGAAGCAATTATTGATAAATTATTTCAGGCAGTCCTTTCAACGCCACATTATCAACTCACTGTCGATCTCAATGCTAAGCAGGTTATTACTCCTGATGGTGAGCAATTTGCTTTTGAAGTTGATGATTTTCGTCGCTACTGTCTTTTGAATGGCTTGGATGACATTGGTCTAACTCTTCGTCATGCCGATGATATAAAAGCTTATGAAGCACAACGTAAACAATCTGAACCTTGGATTTTTGGAGTAACACAGTAATGAAAATAGCACTGTTGCCGGGTGATGGTATTGGTCCTGAAATAATGGCTGAGGCCGAAAAGATAATTGATTTCTTTGTCCGTGAAGGCGAGCACATAGAAACTGAAACAGCTCTGGTTGGAGGTGCTGCGGTGGATCAGTTTGATGATCCCCTACCAGATACCACTTTACAGCTGTGTCTTGCAGCTGATGCAGTACTATTTGGATCTATTGGTGGGCCCCAGTACGATACCTTGCCTCGCCCCAAGCGACCTGAGAGAGGATTGTTACGTTTACGTAAAGCCATGGACCTCTTCGCTAACCTCCGACCTGCCCGAGTATATGAAGCATTAGCTGACTCTTCAACCTTGAAAAAAGAAGTGGTGGCAGGTCTTGATATTATGATAGTACGAGAACTTACTGGTGATATCTACTTTGGTGAACCACGGGGTATTCATATTAATGACCAAGGGTTACGTTGTGGTGTTAATACCATGACCTATGATGAGAATGAAATTAAGCGTGTGGCGCATTGGGGTTTCCAGGCCGCGCAAAAAAGACATGGTTCGTTATGTTCAGTTGATAAAATGAATGTATTGGAAACAACACAATTATGGCGTGATGTCGTGATTGAAGTATCTCGTGATTATCCTGATGTGAAACTAACGCACATGTTGGTTGATAATGCGGCGATGCAGTTAATTCGCAATCCGCAACAGTTTGATGTCATCGTTACAGGTAATCTATTTGGCGATATTCTCTCAGATGAGGCCTCCATGTTAACAGGCTCAATAGGGTTATTACCCTCTGCGTCATTGAACCAGTCTGGACAAGGTTTATTTGAGCCTATTCATGGTAGTGCGCCGGATATAGCTGGGCGTGGAATAGCTAACCCCTTAGCTCAAATCTTATCCCTAGCTATGATGTTTCGTTATTCATTAAAACGAATAGACTTGGCTGATCGTATCGAGAGTGCCGTTGAGAAAGTGATTAACCAAGGAATTCGTACGCAAGACATTGTCCGCCCTGGTGAGAGCGCTGTGTCAACAAGTGCCATGGGTGACGCAGTGCTTTCAGCGCTGGCGTAATAAAGGTTAAGGAGAGTGGCGGTTATGTTAACGGTTGGATTTGTTGGATGGCGTGGAATGGTGGGGTCTGTGCTCTTAGAGCGCATGAGAGCAGAACAAGACTTTGATCATATAGAACCAGTTTTTTTTACCACTTCACAAGTGGGTTCATTGGGTCCTAGCGTGGGTTCACACGCAGCTAAACCGCTATTAAGTGCTCAAAGTCTGGATGATTTGGCGCAAATGGATGTAATTATTTCCTGCCAAGGTGGTGATTATACCGAGGCCACGCATGCACCATTAAGGCAACGTGGGTGGCAAGGGTATTGGATTGATGCAGCTTCCACTTTACGCATGAAGGAACACGCCATTATTATTCTCGATCCTGTTAACAGACAGGTGATAGATAACGCTTTAAATAAAGGTATTAGAGATTTTGTTGGTGGTAACTGTACTGTAAGTCTCATGCTTATGGCTTTAGGGGGCTTATTTAAAGCCAATTTAGTCGAGTGGGTATCTGCTATGACCTATCAAGCAGCTTCTGGTGCAGGGGCGCAAAATATGCGTGAATTATTGGCGCAAATGGGTGTATTACACCAATCTGTGTCTGAGTTACTTAACGATCCATCTTCCGCTATTCTTGATATTGATCGTCGCGTCAGTGAAACGCTTCGCTCACAGAGCATGCCTACTGAAAATTTTAGGCATGTTCCACTAGCCGGTAGTTTGATCCCATGGATTGATAAGGCAGTTGATAATGGTCAGAGTAAGGAGGAATGGAAGGGTGGTGCTGAATGCAATAAAATTTTAGGATTGCCACCGTTTAGATCGCCTGGATCAATTCCTGTTGATGGTTTATGTGTCAGGGTTGGAGCCATGCGTTGCCATTCTCAAGGTTTAACGATTAAATTGAAAAAAAATGTGCCACTAGATGAGATTGAGGCGCTGATTGCTAAAGCCAATGAGTGGGTAAAGGTCATTCCAAATGACAGAGAACTTAGTGAACAACAACTCACGCCAGCAGCAGTATCGGGTACTTTATCGGTACCAATTGGTCGATTACATAAATTGGCTATGGGTGATGATTATTTAGGTGCTTTCACCGTAGGTGACCAATTACTCTGGGGTGCTGCAGAGCCACTACGTAGAATGCTCAATATTGTGGTTAATCAATAATGCTATTCAATATTGATGACGTACCAAACTGGTTGAAAGACGATCAAGGTCATTCTTGGTTACGACTACTTAATGATTGGGGTTACTATCATCCAAGTGAACTCATTGTTGGCGGATTTATTGGCTTTTTATTTACAATGGGAATTATTGTGGTGTGGCGTATAGGTAAGTTAAGACCTGCAGCTCCTCCTAATCTATGGAATGACGATTCGCTTTTTGAAAAAACACTAGGCCTCACCAGAGAAGAGCTAGCAGAAGTAGGTCTACCTTTGGCTGGCAAGCTGATAGCGCTAGAAGAAGACGTTATCATCGCGCCCACTTATGACGCTATTAACGAGAGTCAAACAAACAAAAAACAGCCATCTCTACCTCAATCAATAACCGGCCTCACTTTGCAAGAGTGCCTATTGATTGCGCAATTTTGTTCTTGGCGTGATGATAGTTTAGGGGTTCGTATGGCCATTAAACGGGTTATGACGGAAGGTGATGACCAACAGAAAAAAATGGCGCTAACGATACTTGAAACCATCAATCAGACAACTTCATGAGAATCGCCTTAGGCGTTGAATATGATGGCAGTCGATTTTGTGGTTGGCAAAAGCAACCTCATTTGCGTTCTGTACAAGCAACACTAAATAAAGCATTGAGTACTATTGCAGGAGAAGAGATCAACACAGTCTGTGCCGGTCGAACTGATGCAGAAGTTCATGCTTTAGGTCAGGTTATTCATTTTGATACCAATGCTATACGCCCTCATCAAGCTTGGGTACGTGGGGTTAATAGTTTATTACCACGAGATGTGTGCGTATTATGGGCAAAAGAGGTTGATGAGCTATTTCATGCACGATTTAGTGCTTTGTCCCGCACTTATCACTATTGGTTGTACTCACATCCAATTCGCCCAGCGTTAGCCTATCCCTATCTAGGTTGGACTCACATGCCGTTAAATCTCAACGCCATAGAACAGGCTATGCATTCCCTTTTGGGCGAACAGGATTTTAGTGCTTTTAGAAGTAGTGAATGTCAAGCTAAGTCCCCTATTAAGATTATGTATGAGGCGCAGATAATACCTCGTGGGGCATTGATTCAACTTGTTTTTAGAGCCAATGCATTTTTACATCATATGGTACGTAATATGGTGGGGGCATTAGTTTATATAGGGCAAGGTCGTGAGAATGTGCAATGGGTAAAATACCTCTTAGAACAGAAAAACAGGACGCTTGCCGCCCCCACTTTTGCACCACATGGTTTATATTTGAGCAAGATAGAATACAGTGAGAGTTGGCAAATACCAGACAGTCATGGACGCCCTCATTTTTTTATATAAAAGCGACTTAAGGAAAGCTTATGCGAGTTAAAATTTGCGGTATTACAAGCATTGAGCAAGCGCTAGCCATAGCCAAGCTAGGGGCGGATGCAATAGGATTGGTCTTTTATGAAAAAAGTCCTCGATATGTCACTATTGCCACTGCGCAGGCTATTGTCGCTGCGCTCCCTCCTTTTGTAAGCAGTGTGGGCTTGTTCGTTAATCACGATAAAGACACGGTAGAGGATGTTCTGCAACAGATCCCACTTGATTACTTACAATTTCATGGCGATGAGCCTCCTGAGTTTTGTGGGCAATTTAATCGTCCCTATATTAAGGCTGTACGAGTCAAAGAGGGGATTGATTTGGTACAATATGCAGTTGAGTTTAAAAAAGCCAAAGCGTTGTTGGTTGACGCTTACTTAGATGGGATACCTGGTGGCACTGGTAAAACCTTTGATTGGCGCTTAATACCCCAAGAACTACCTTTGCCGGTTATTCTATCGGGTGGTCTTACGCCAAACAATGTTAAGGAAGCCATCAAGGCAGTGATGCCATGGGCTGTAGATGTAAGTAGTGGTGTGGAACAAAGTCCAGGAATAAAAGACATAGATAAATGCCACGCATTTATTCAAGGAGCGCGATGATGAAGCCGTATGATATGCCAAGTAGTGATGGTCATTTTGGACCTTATGGGGGAACATTTGTTTCGGAAACCCTTATTGCTGCTATTGAAAATTTAAAAAAAGAATACTTATTTGTTCGTGATGATCCTGCATTTCAGCAGGAATTAGCTTACGAATTAAAACATTATGTGGGTCGTCCAAGCCCTATTTATCATGCCAAACGCTTGTCTGATAGTTTGGGTGGGGCGCAGATTTATTTAAAACGTGAAGATTTAAACCACACAGGTGCCCATAAAATTAACAATACGGTGGGTCAGGCCATGTTGGCGAAACGCATGGGTAAACCTCGCGTCATTGCTGAAACTGGCGCAGGCCAACATGGTGTGGCAACGGCGACGGTTGCTGCGCGCTATGGTATGGAATGTGTGGTGTATATGGGCGCTGAAGATGTTAAAAGACAAGCCCAAAATGTATACCGCATGAAGTTACTGGGTGCTGAGGTAGTTCCAGTGACAAGTGGTTCTAAAACCCTTAAAGACGCTTTAAATGAAGCCATGCGTGACTGGGTCACTAATGTTCATAATACATTTTACATTATTGGTACTGTTGCAGGACCTCATCCTTACCCCATGATGGTACGTGATTTTAATTCTGTAGTAGGACGCGAGTGCCTTGTACAAATGCCTGATATGATCGGTCGTCATCCTGATGCAGTACTGGCGTGTGTTGGTGGTGGTTCTAATGCAATGGGTATTTTTTATCCCTACATCAATGAAACGGATGTTCAGTTAATTGGTGTGGAAGCAGGTGGTGAAGGTATTGCTTCAGGACGTCATTCCGCCTCATTGTCTGCAGGAAGTCCAGGCGTGTTACATGGTAACCGCACTTATCTATTGCAAGATGATAATGGTCAGATTATTGAAACTCACTCCATTTCTGCTGGGCTAGATTATCCAGGGGTTGGGCCTGAGCATGCTTGGCTTAAAGACTCCGGAAGGGCGCAGTATGTTGCCATTAATGATGATGAAGCACTTAAGTCTTTTCATACTTTATGCCGTCTTGAAGGAATTATTCCTGCACTTGAATCAAGTCATGCACTGGCTCATGCCATTAAAATTGCTCCGACGCTACCTAAAGACAAAGTACTATTGATTAATTTGTCTGGTCGTGGTGATAAGGACATGGCAACCGTTGCTGAACAAAGTGGCATTACTCTTTAAATGATAAGAACATAGGACTGAGATTGTGTCGCGAATAGAAAACGTATTTAATAATTTACAAGCACAAAAGCGTTGTGCGCTGATTCCTTTTTTTACAGTTGGTGATCCTGATTTATCAACTTGTCTGCCAACGATGCATGCTATGGTGAGTGCAGGAGCTGATGTAATTGAACTAGGCGTTCCCTTTTCTGACCCTATGGCTGATGGTCCGGTGATACAGCGTGCTAGTGAACGTGCTTTAAAAAATAATGTGCGATTGGCAGATGTGTTGCAAGTGGTTAAAGAGTTTCGTCAAACCAACCAACACACACCTATAGTATTAATGGGCTATGCTAATCCTATTGAGAGAATGGGTGTGGAAGTATTTGTCAGTACTTGTCATCAAGTGGGTGTGGATGGTGTGCTTGTTGTTGATTACCCTCCCAGTGAAGCACAAGCATTATCTCAAGCTTTAGCACCTTACTCTATTGACCCCATATTTTTGATTGCACCCACAACCACAGATGATCGTGTAAAAGAAATTGCACGTATTGCTAGAGGCTATGTGTATTACGTTTCGCTAAGGGGCGTTACAGGGGCCAGTCACATTGATGTTGAAGATGTAAAAAATCAATTACATAGAATTAAGCAGCATGTCACCATTCCTGTTGGAGTGGGATTTGGTATCCGCGATGCAAAAACTGCTCAAGCAATTGGTGAACTTGCTGATGCGGTGGTGGTGGGGTCAAGAATTGTTGAAACCATAGAAAAATCAGAGAAGGACACCATCCCACGTGATGTGGGCGCATTTATAAATGAATTAAGACAGGCTTTGGATAATTCACTATGAGTTGGTTTAAAAAATTACTACCACCACGTATTAAACGTGATAAGCATAATATTAAAGGCTCTGTTCCTGAAGGGTTGTGGGTGAAATGCGGTTCATGCGAAACTGTACTGTATCGTTCAGATCTTGAGAGCAATCTGCATGTTTGCCCAAAATGCTCTCATCATATTCGTATTAATGCTCGCACCCGTTTAGATTTATTTTTAGATCAGGGAGACCGTTTTGAAATTGGCTCCGAAGTGATTCCCGTTGATTCATTGAAGTTCAAAGACAGTCGACGCTATCCTGAACGTCTGGATGAAGCAAAACAGGCTACGGGTGAAACCGATGCTTTGGTGGTTATGCAGGGTACGCTTGAGGGATTACCTGTTATTGCTGCGTCATTTGAGTTTTCTTTTATGGGTGGATCAATGGGCTCTGTGGTAGGAGAGCGTTTTGTGCGTGCAGTAGAAGCGGCAATTGATCAACGTCTACCTTATATCTGCTTTTTAGCTAGTGGTGGGGCAAGAATGCAAGAAGGGTTGTTATCTCTTATGCAAATGGCTAAAACTTGCGCTGCATTAACCCATTTGTCAGAACACAAGCTTCCTTTTATATCTATTTTAACGGATCCTACCATGGGTGGGGTATCGGCAAGTTTTGCCATGATCGGTGATGTGGTCATTGCAGAACCTAATGCGCTCATTGGTTTTGCTGGTCCAAGGGTTATTGAGCAAACAGTTAGAGAAAAACTGCCAGAAGGCTTTCAGCGCTCTGAATTTCTATTAGAAAAGGGTGCGATTGATATGATAGTTGATCGTCGAGAAATGCGCCCACGCGTAGCCAATATTCTTCGTCAACTAACCAATGTGTCTCAAGACGAGTAATAGATAGCGATGGCGAAACCCAAGGAGTGGGATGATATAGATCTGTATCGTGTCAGCGCACGAAGAAGGGCAATAGGTGCCGCCGTCATTATGGTTATAGTGATCGTGTTACTCCCTATGATGCTTAACCACTCCCAATCGCCAAAGCTTAAATCAGAGACTAATACAACTCCTCAGGTAAGTGCAGCACCTATATCTATTGCCAACTTACCTAATACCCCACCTCAATCGCTAACGCCGCCTCAGGATGCAACGCTGATTAACAACAAACAAGTGGCAGTGAATAATCAGACAGCATCAACTACTGCTCCTAACCAAACACCCAAAGCTATTACACCTGTAATTAATAACAAACAATCAACTTTTGATGCCAATAAAAAAACAGAACTTGCCACAGTTAAATCCGAATTAAATGATAAGCAAATAACCACTTCTAGTCAGGTTGAGTCTAAAGCGCAGGAGACAGTCCAACAAAAATCAGTTGCCTCGCAATCTAATAGTGAGCAAGAAGCCGCTTTATCCTCTGGAGTATCTCCAACTAGTAAAGCACAACATGACAACCAGCAGAAGACAGGAAAAAATAAAACTGAAGCGAGTTCGTCAGTTGCCAACAACAAAAATAGTAATAAGATTCTACAGTTGGGCCTCTTTAGCGAAGAGTCTCGTGCCAAAATACTTGTTAAAGAAGTGAAGCATCACAATTTACATGCCAAAATTGAAAAAATTAAAATAAAAAACAGTGATCGTTATCGGGTTTATGTAGGGCCATTCTCTTCAAATGAAAAACTTCATAAGACAAAAAAACAATTGAATGATGTTGGCTTTGCTTCACTAGTTAAGGACCACCGCTAGTGAGTATTGAGCATCTTAATTGGATAGATTATGTAGCCATCGGCCTGATTGGTTTATCCACTTTGTTTGGCTTGTTTCGTGGTATGGTTAAAGAGGTAATGGGAATCGTTGGTTGGGTGGCAGCGTTTATACTGGCTAAACTGACTAGTCCAATACTTGCTAATTATTTGATACGTTTTATTGATAACCCTAGCCTGCGTTTGGTTGCTGCTTTTGTCATAGTGTTTATTGTTGTATTAATTATTGTGGCAATTATTTCATCAATGCTTGGTTTTGCTGTGGAAAAAACTGGCTTAGGATCCTTAAACCGTTTATTAGGTGCAACCTTTGGTTTGGTTCGCGGTTACTTCATTTTTCTCATCTTGATCATATTGGCAGGGTTTACCTTACTGCCACAACAGGCTGATTGGCAAACTTCTACGAGTGTTAAGATAGGGCTGTGGGGTGTGTCTCACTTGAAACCTTATCTTCCTCAAGATGTAGCGCAATTTTTTCATTTTTAGTACGTAAATGTGCTGAGTGGAGTAGAATATTAATTCTTCAGAAATAATCTTCGGAGTGTGATTTGGTATGTGTGGAATAGTGGGTATTGTTGCAAAAACTCCAGTTAACCAGTTGCTCTACGATGGTTTACAACTTCTACAGCATCGTGGTCAAGATGCAGCAGGGATTGCTACAGCAGATGGCAGTACCTTTCACATGCACAAAGGGTTAGGTTTAGTTCGTGACGTGTTTCGCACAAGAGACATGAGAAGTTTAACGGGAAACATTGGTATTGGCCATTGCCGTTACCCTACAGCGGGTTCAGCCAAATCCTCCGCAGAAGCACAACCATTTTATGTGAATTCGCCTTTTGGTATTGTATTAGGACATAACGGCAATCTCACCAATTCAGATGAATTAAAAGAAAATTTGTTTGCTCTTGACCGTCGCCATGTCAATACAAACTCTGATTCAGAGGTGCTACTTAATGTACTCGCTCACGAACTTGATGAAGTAGCGAAGGGAAGTCGACTCACCCCCAGTGAAATTTTTTGTGCAGTATCAGGGGTGCATAAACGTTGTCGTGGCGCCTATGCTACTGTCGCGTTGATTGCAGGTCATGGTTTATTGGCTTTTCGTGATCCTTATGGTATCCGTCCTTTGGTGATTGGTACACATATGACAGCAGATGGGCCTGAATATATTTTAGCCTCAGAGAGTGTTGCGCTTGATGCGTTAGGTTTTAAACTATTACGTGATGTTGAACCCGGTGAGGCAATCTTTATTGATGAGTCAGGAGTATTACATCATCAACAATGTGCGCTTAATCCTGAAAAATCCCCTTGTATTTTTGAATACGTCTATCTGGCTCGCCCAGACTCTGTTATTGACGGTATTTCAGTTTATGAAACTCGTTTACGTATGGGCGAGAGTTTAGGGCAAAAGATTCAACACACCGCACCACACTTGAATATTGAAGTGGTGATTCCGATTCCTGATACCAGTCGCCCAAGTGCGTTGCAATTAGCACAGAAATTGAATGTCCCCTATCGCGAAGGGTTTATTAAGAACCGTTACATCGGTAGAACTTTTATTATGCCGGGACAGGCTGAAAGAAAAAAATCAGTCAGACAGAAGCTTAACGCCATTGGAATGGAGTTTGAGGGTAAAAATGTATTATTAGTGGATGACTCGATTGTTCGTGGTACCACTAGCCGTGAGATAGTTCAAATGGCCCGAGACTGTGGCGCACGTCAGGTTTATTTTGCCTCAGCAGCTCCTCCTGTACGTTTCCCGAATGTATATGGTATTGATATGCCAAGCCGTACGGAGTTATTGGCTACCGGACGTACCGATAAAGAAATTGCTCTAGAAATCGGAGCAGATGCTGTGTTTTATCAGGACTTAAATGACTTGATTCGTGATGTGAAGTCACAGGCTACCAATATTGAACGATTTGACTGTTCATGTTTTGATGGGTGTTATATTACAGACGATGTGACTCCTGAGTATCTGGCTAAGATTGAGTCTGCTAGAAAAGACGGGGAAACCAACGCTCAAAAAAAAGTTAATCAACTTGATTTAAACCTCACTATCGCTGAAACCGCTTAACTGCTATGACAGAACCCTATGATTTAGAAACACTGGCTATCCGTTCAGGAATCCATAGAACACAATTTAATGAACATGCTGAAGCATTGTTCATGACTTCAAGCTATATTTTTGATAATGCTCAGCAGGCAGCTGATCGTTTTCAGAACAAAGAACCTGGTTATATTTATTCACGTTTTACCAATCCAACTGTTAACGCTTTTCAAGAACGATTAGCTGTCATGGAAGGAGGGGAATGCGCTATTGCTACAGCCAGTGGTATGTCAGCGATACTTACCACCATGATGGGCTTGTTAAAAGCAGGTGACCATGTGGTGGTGTCACAAAGTATTTTTGGTGCTGCTGTTCAGTTATTTACTAATATCTTAGCGCGTTTTGGTATTGAATATACGTTTGTTCCTCTGTCTGATATTAACGGTTGGAAACAGGCGATTAAATCTAATACACGGCTTTTTTATCTTGAAACTCCTTCTAATCCCACTATGGAGTTGGTGGATATTGAAGCGTTATCTGAGGTGAGTAAAAACGCCAACATTCATCTTGTGGTAGATAATTGTTTTTGTACTCCCATACTACAAAGGCCACTTTTACTGGGGGCAGATATTGTTATTCACTCAGCAACAAAATATATTGATGGTCAGGGAAGAGTGTTAGGTGGAGCCATTGTGGGGTCCAAAGCGGTATTAATGGATGGAATTTATTCTTTTTTAAGAACTGCTGGCCCCAGTTTAAGTGCGTTTAATGCATGGATATTGTTAAAAGGGCTCGAAACGTTAAAACTTCGTGTGGAAGCTCAATCTCATGCAGCCCTTGAGCTTGCTAAGTGGCTATCTGATCATCCTCATGTGGCTCGTGTGTTGCACCCAGGATTAAGTTCTCATCCACAATATGATTTGGCTAAAAAACAGCAAACCCATGGGGGGGCGGTGGTTAGTTTTGAAGTCAAAGGTGGGCAAGAAAAAGCGTGGAAAGTAATTGATTCTACTCAATTAATTTCTATTACTGGTAATCTTGGTGACACCAAGACTACCATTACTCATCCAGCAACCACCACTCATGGCAGAATAAGTGCAGAGGCACGTAAGCTTGCAGGTATAAGTGATGGTTTAATTCGTGTTTCGGTAGGATTAGAATCCCTTGATGATATTAAACTCGATTTAAGCCGTGGATTAGATTGATTGCTTATCCAAACGGCTTAATTGGCGAGCAATCGTAAAAAAAGAGTTAACATAGGGTATTGATAGGTCTTCTTTACGAATACCTAAATGTATTTTTTTCATGATCCCCTTTTTGCCTAACTTAACTAATGATAATTGAAGTTTTGGCACATATTCTAATGCCAACCATTTCGGTAGTGCTGTAACTCCTCTTCCATTGGCTACCATTTGTAAGATAATGTCTGTGGTTTCAACAGTCTTGTGTTTGCGAGGCATGATACCTGCTGGCATTAGAAATTGATTGAAAATATCTAATCTTTCAACACTCACAGGATAGGTAATGAGTGTTTCGTTGTTTAGATGTTCTGGGTCAATAAACGGATAATGTGCCAGCTGATGATTATTGGCAGTTACCAACACCTGCTCATAATCAAAGACAGGTTCAAAATACAGTCCCGATTTATACAGAGGATCAGGAGTTACAAGGATATCTATCTCATAACTGAATAGGGCGCCCATTCCCCCAAACTGAAATTTTTGTTTCACATCTACATCCACATCAGGAAGTGATAGTAAGTAGGGGGAAACAACTTTTAATAACCATTGATAGCAGGGGTGACACTCCATGCCAATATGTAATGTCCCTCTCTCCCCCTGTGCGTATTGACGCAATTGATTTTCAGCCATAATGAGTTGAGGTAGCAATCGGTTGGCGATAGACAATAAATATTGCCCTGATTGGGTAAGTTGCAACTGTTTTCCTTCCCTAATCCACAATGTTGTACCCAACTGCTGCTCTAGTTTTTTTATTGAGTGACTTAGAGCTGATTGAGTTAAATGTAATTGTTTGGCGGCAGCAGTTAGCGAGCCACATTGGTCGATTTCTTTTAATATAGCTAAGTGGATACGCTCTAACATATATGAATAAATTTCATTTATTTCTGAAAAAATACCATTTTACTTCATAATTAATTTTATCCAAAATAGTATTTTTTAATAGATAGATTGGATAAAAAATGGTTACAACGCATAATCTTGGTTTTCCTAGAATTGGTCGTCACAGAGAACTTAAGTTTGCTCTTGAGTCGTATTGGCAAGATGGGTCGTCCTTGACTGATCTCATTGCGCTTGGTAGTCATTTAAGACAACAAAATTGGCAGCATCAGGCAGCACTCGATTTTATTCCGGTTGGAGATTTTTCCTTTTACGATAATGTGCTTGATATGACGTTTTTACTGGGAAACTTGCCTGAACGAGTTAAGGAGTTTCAGGGGCATGAGTTAGATAATTATTTTCGTCTAGCACGAGGGCGCTCAAAACAAGCACATCATAATGATATCGGGTGTTGTTCAGGCGTTAAGGCAGGTGAAATGACTAAATGGTTTGATACTAACTATCATTATATTGTTCCAGAATTTACCCGCCAGACCACTTTTGAGTTAAACCCAACAAGAATTTTAAATTTTATTCAAGAAGCAAAACTATCTCATCAAAATATCAAACCAGTAATTATTGGTCCTGTTACTTATTTGGCTTTAGGTAAGGCCAAAGATGATATAAATAAGTTAGATCTGCTTACAAAACTGTTACCAGTTTATGGTGAATTACTTGAACTGTTTATTAATCACGGAATTGAGTGGGTACAGATTGACGAACCCATTTTAGTCACTGAACTTAATTCTGAGTGGCAACATGCCTTTAATATGGCGTACCATCATTTAAAGTTTAGTAAGATAAATATTTTAATCGCTACTTACTTTGGCCAGTTAAAAGATAACTTACATTTAGCCACTAATCTTCCTGTGGCAGGCTTACATATTGATGTTTCTGATAATAAGGATGAGATTATTCCTGTTATTAATTTATTAGCACCTCATAAAATACTTTCTTTAGGCTTAATTAGTGGGAGAAATATTTGGCGTTCAGATTTAAATAGTATTCTTGATTGGTTAGAGCCTATTGCAAAAGAGCTTAAGGAGCGGTTATGGATTGCTCCTTCATGTTCGCTTTTGCACGTTCCAGTGGATTTGGCTAGTGAGGATAAAATGGATGAAGAAATTCGTAGTTGGTTATCCTTTGCTATTCAAAAAATAGAAGAAATTAGATTGTTGGGGAGTGCTATTAACCAGGGGCGTGCAACAGTTCAAGATCAACTAGATATAAATAAAGCAGCTATCGAATCACGACAGTCATCAGATCGTGTTAATAATAGACAAGTTCAAGAGAGAGTAAAAGCTATTCACTCCAATATGGGGCAGCGTAAAAGTAGCCATTCAGTACGTGTCATTAAACAGAATACCATATTAAATCTACCAATTTTTCCAACTACCACTATCGGTTCTTTTCCGCAAACAAATGAGATTCGATCTATTAGAAAGAAGTACAAGTTGGGTGATATCTCTTTTACAGATTATTCATTAGCTATGAAAAGTGAAATAGAGCGCTGCGTAAGAGAGCAAGAGCGTATAGGGCTTGATGTACTTGTTCATGGGGAACCTGAACGAAATGATATGGTTGAATATTTTGGTGAGCAATTGAACGGCTATGTATTTAGTCAAGCAGGATGGGTGCAGTCCTATGGCTCACGCTGCGTTAAACCACCCATCATTTATGGCGATATTAGCCGAGAAAAGGTCATGACTGTAGAGTGGGCTGTCTATGCTCAGTCACTCACCGATAAGCCAATGAAAGGAATGTTAACTGGCCCTGTGACCATGTTAAATTGGTCATTTGTTCGAGATGATCAGCCACGTTCCACCACCTGTAGACAACTTTCATTGGCACTGAGAGACGAGGTTATTGATTTAGAACGTGCTGGTATTAAAGTAATTCAAATAGATGAAGCAGCTTTAAGAGAGGGACTCCCTCTACGCAAAGCGCTATGGCAGGATTATTTATCTTGGGCAATAGAGTGTTTTAGAATTACTGCCAATGGTGTAGAGGATGAAACGCAAATTCACACTCATATGTGTTACTCCGAATTTAATGACATTATGGAGGCGGTGGCGAGAATGGATGCAGATGTTATTACCATTGAAACGTCACGTTCAGATATGGAATTATTAGACGCCTTTGACCATTTTAACTATCCCAATCAAATTGGTCCGGGCGTGTATGACATTCATACCCCCAATACCCCAAATAGTGTAGAAATTACTCAGTTAATGAAAAAAGCCGCACAGCGCATCCCATTACATAATTTATGGATTAATCCTGATTGCGGCTTAAAAACAAGAAAGTGGGATGAGGTTATTCCTGCCCTTGAAAATATGATGAAAGCAGCTTATGAGCTCAGGCAGAACATGAATTAACAAATATTTAACACAATATGTTGTGTTTTTTGTTGACTTTTACCCCGAATATTGTGTTTAATAGCTAAACGGTTTGTAAGAGTAGTTCTTACAATTAAAAGGGAACAAGGTGTGATACCTTGGCTGCCCCCGCAACTGTAATTGGCGAGTACTTTCTCCTTTCTATACCACTGGATAACTCTGGGAAGGTTTGAGTAAGTATTAGGACCCAAAAGCCAGGAGACCTGCCGTATTTCTAAACAACAAAAAATGGGGCGGGGTGTCCTCTGGTTGAATAATTTTGTTATTCCTTGTTTGCTTACGCAAAAACCACAGTCATCGCGCCTACCTTAGGGAGGCTAAGTGGATACCAATATTTCTCAAGATGTAAATCTAGAACAAGCTGCTAATCTTTATCAAGTTGTTCGACGTTCGGGTGATGTGGTTAGTTTTCAGGCAGATAAAATTAATGTTGCAGTACATAAAGCATTTATCGCTGTACATGGAGAAACTGCTCAACTGTCTAGTTCTGTAAGGCAACAGTGTAAACAGCTTACTGAACAAGTCATCTCTACTTTGCTGCGTCGTCAACCTCTAGGTGGAACAGTACATATTGAGACCATTCAAGATCAAGTTGAATTGGCATTAATGCGTTCAGGTGAGCATGATGTGGCTCGAGCTTATGTGTTATATCGCGAAAAACGTGCTCAAGAACGCGCCAAAACCCAACCATCTCATGATGTAACAATTCATGTTAAGGAGGGAAATAACACAAAACTATTAGATATCGATTGGTTAACAAGTATGGTAAGTGAAGCGTGTCATGGTTTGCATGATGTTGAGCCATCACTCATCGTTAACCAAACTTTACGCGATTTATATGATGGCATTTCATATATTGAATTAGAAAAAGCGTTAATCATGTCTTCTAGAAGTCTCATTGAACGTGAGCCTCAATATAATTATGTCACTGCGCGATTATTACTTAAACAAATTCAGCGCGAAGTATTAGGACAGACTGCCAATGATAAAGAGGTTGAATTATCTACTCGACAATATTTCAGTCAGTTTATAAAGAAAGGCATTGAAGCAGAGTTATTAGACCATAAGTTAGCTGAATTTGATTTAACCATATTGGCTAACGCCATTGATATCAAAAGAGATCGTCAATTTGGTTATCTCGGTTTACAGACATTATATGATCGTTACTTTTTGCATATTAATGAACAACGCATTGAACTACCGCAAATCTTTTTCATGAGAGTGGCGATGGGGCTAGCTCTTCAAGAGATTAACCGTGAGGAGAAGGCCATTGAGTTTTATCATCTACTCTCATCCTTTGACTTTATGAGCTCAACTCCAACCTTATTTAATAGTGGAACCAAACATTCTCAATTGTCCTCTTGTTACCTTACTACGGTACAAGACGATTTAAATAGTATTTTTGACAATATAAGAGAAAACGCACTACTACAAAAGTATGCAGGCGGTCTTGGTAATGATTGGACACCTGTCCGGGCTTTGTCTTCACGTATAAAGGGAACCAATGGTAAAAGCCAAGGGGTGATTCCCTTTTTGAAAGTAGTTAATGATACTGCTGTTGCAGTCAATCAAGGTGGGAAGAGAAAGGGTGCTGTGTGTGGATATCTTGAGACTTGGCATCTTGATATCGAAGAATTTCTTGATTTAAGAAAGAATACTGGGGATGATCGTCGACGTACGCACGACATGAACACCGCCAATTGGATTCCTGACCTATTTATGAAGCGTGTTGATCAAAACCAAGATTGGACGTTGTTTTCTCCGTCCGATGTGCCTGATTTACATGATAAGTATGGTAGAGCATTTGAAGAAGCGTATCTGCGTTATGAGAGTAAGGCTGACAGCGGTGAAATTACTTTGTTTAAGAGGGTGTCTGCAGTTCAATTATGGCGTCGAATCCTGTCTATGTTATTTGAAACAGGTCACCCATGGATTACTTTTAAAGATCCCTGTAATATTCGTTCTCCCCAGCAACACGTAGGTGTAGTACATAGTTCTAACTTATGTACAGAAATCACACTAAATACATCAGACACAGAAACAGCAGTATGTAACTTAGGCTCGGTTAATTTACTACAACACATCAAACCAGTTGACGGAATATTGACCGTTGACGAGGAGAAGTTAAGAAAAACAATTAAAACAGCAATGCGTATGTTAGATAACGTTATTGATATTAATTTCTACGCAGTAGCAAAAGCGAGAAATTCTAATGTACGACATCGTCCTGTTGGACTAGGTATTATGGGTTTTCAGGATATGTTACACGCTATGCGTATCCCATATGCTTCAAATCAAGCTGTTGAATTAGCTGACTCAACAATGGAACAGGTTTGCTTTTACGCTTATCTGGCGTCAACTGAGTTGGCAGCTGAACGTGGAGCTTATTCTAGCTTCAAAGGAAGTTTATGGGATAGAGGTATATTGCCACTCGATACGCTTACTATGCTGGAACAAGAGCGTGGTGGATATCTTGAAGTTGATCTCAGTACTCGACTGGATTGGTCAATAGTAAGACAAGCTATTGCACAACACGGAATGCGTAATTCTAATTGTGTGGCTATTGCCCCTACTGCAACCATTTCAAATATTGTTGGTGTATCAGCAAGTATTGAACCTGATTATCAGAATCTCTATGTAAAATCCAATCTCTCAGGCGAATTCACTGTTGTTAATGAGTCATTGGTTAATGATTTAAAACAAAGAGGATTGTGGGATGAGGCGATGATTGCGGATATCAAATACTATGATGGCTCATTAAGTCAAATAGAAAGAATTCCGCAAGATTTAAAAGAGCTATACGCCACAGCCTTTGAGGTTGATCCCAAATGGTTAATTGAAGCTGCTGCACGCCGACAAAAATGGATTGATCAGGCACAATCTCTCAACCTCTATTTTGCAACACCCAGTGGAAAAAAACTAAACGAAATCTATGTCTTGGCATGGTTACGTGGTTTGAAGACAACCTATTACTTACGTTCATTAGGTGCTAGTGCAGCAGAGAAATCTACTGGACAAGGAGGGGAACTCAACGCAGTTAAAATTCAACCGCAAGAAACGGAAATCAAACAGTGTTTGATTGATGATCCCACCTGTGAAGCTTGCCAATAATAAAATTAAAAGGACTATAATAATGCTGGTATTTGAAGACGAAATTCAATTAGGTAATCAAATTAATTCAGATGTAAAAGAAGTAAATCAAGACCATGTAGCTGTCAACAAACCTATTTTACATACTGCTGCAAATCAGTCATCTCACACAGGACGTGTAGCTGTGGCTGAGAAAAGAGCCATCAATGGACAAACAGATGTGAACCAACTGGTTCCATTTAAATACCATTGGGCCTGGGAGAAATACCTTGCAGGCTGTGCAAATCATTGGATGCCTCAAGAAATTTCAATGAGTCGCGATATCGCGCAATGGAAAGAAAATGGGGTATTGTCAGAAGATGAAAAATTAATTGTTAAACGTAATTTAGGGTTCTTTGTTACAGCTGACTCTTTGGCTGCCAATAATATTGTATTAGGTACTTATCGCCATATTACTGCTCCTGAATGTAGACAGTATTTGTTAAGACAGGCTTTTGAGGAGGCGATTCATACTCATGCCTACCAATACATTGTTGAAAGTTTAGGATTGGATGAATCTGAGATTTTTAATGCTTACCATGAAGTGTCGAGTATTCGTGAAAAAGATCAGTTTTTAATACCTTTTATAGAAACCTTAACCAATCCTGATTTTAAAACAGGCACACCTGAGGCAGACCAGCAACTTCTTTTATCATTAATTGTATTTGCCTGCATGATGGAAGGATTGTTTTTCTATGTTGGTTTTGTACAGATTTTAGCATTAGGGCGTCAAAATAAAATGCAAGGTGCTGCAGAACAATACCAATATATTCTGAGAGATGAATCCATGCATTGTAACTTCGGGGTGGATTTGATTAATACAATCAAATTGGAAAACCCCCATTTATGGACTGAATCCTTTAAGAATGAAGTGAAAGAGTTAATGCAAAAAGCGGTAGAACTGGAATACCGTTATGCAGAAGACACAATGCCGCGTGGGGTATTGGGTTTAAATGCACACATGTTTAAAGAGTACCTCCGTTTCATAGCCAATCGACGATTACAGCAAATTGGTATTGATGCTTTATTTCCTGGAGCAACCAATCCTTTTCCTTGGATGAGTGAAATGATTGACTTGAAAAAAGAGAAAAATTTCTTTGAAACTAGGGTAACTGAGTATCAAACAGGTGGTGCCTTGTCTTGGGATTAATAACTGTTTAATAACTTATAAAGTGACGGCCCGACAGCCGTCACGATCGCAATATAAGTAACCAGCTTTTTGATTGGTCCAATCGGTTAAAACCCAACGCTCACATTTATGATCGTCGATATGGTAGACATGCCGTGCTGGTCGATGAGTATGGCCATGGATAACGCGAGGATAATCATTCTTCCTAATCAATTCCATAACAGCCTGTGCTGACACATCCATTATTTCCATGGTTTTCTTTTTCTTAGCATCAGTGCTCATATTTGTTGCATCCTGAGCCATTTTGCGTCGTTGTTCGATGGGTAAGGCAAGAACTTGTTTTTGCCATTGTGGAGAGCGGACTTGTTTGCGCCATTGTTGATAATCCACATCATCGGTACACAATTGATCACCATGTGTCAGGATGGTTCTAACACCATAGAGTAAAACATCTGTTGGGTCGGTGATTAACGTTGCACCTGTTGCTTGGGCAAATTGATTACCAATCAGAAAATCACGGTTGCCGTGCATGATAAAGAGCAACGTTCCGGAATCTGTTAATTCTTTTAAAGCAGAAACAATTTTTTGATTAAAAGTTGATTCTAGATCATCATCTCCAATCCAACTTTCAAATAAATCACCCAAAATATAGAGAGATTCAGCTTCTCGAGCAGGACCTGCTAGAAACTCAAGAAAACGCTTACGTAATGTAAGCGTTTTGGGTGATAAATGAAGATCAGAGATGAACAGACTATGTTGCACGATCGTCTCTTATTCTACCGTTGCAGAGAGAATAACAACATCATCTTTAGGTACATCAGCATGGCCTGCACGATTCCCTGTGGCCACTTTTTTGATTGCGTCAACTACAGACTGTCCTTCAGTAACTTGTCCAAATACACAATAGCCAAAGCCATCAGGGGTGGCTGAACGGAAATTGAGGAAGCTATTGTTAGCAACATTAATGAAAAACTGAGCGGTGGCAGAATGCGGGTTGGGTGTACGTGCCATAGCAATAGTGTACATGTCATTGGTTAACCCGTTGGCTGCCTCATTGTCTACAGGTGCACGAGTAGCTTTTTGGTTCATGCCGGGTTCGAAACCACCACCTTGAATCATAAAACCATCTATCACACGATGAAATATGGTGTTGTTATAAAAACCAGCTTCAACATATTCCAAGAAATTAGCTACTGTTTTAGGTGCTTTTTCAGCATTGAGTTCAATGACGATATCACCAAGATTTGTTTTAAGACGAACCATGTTTACTCCAAGTTAGAAAGGGTGGTTATTTTTTGCTTTAAACTTTTACTTTTGGGATTTTCTTTTTGTGCTTTTGTATAAGCCTCTTTGGCTTTAGTCAAATAGATATCACCAAGATTTTCTAATGCAGTTGCATAGTTAGGTTGAATTTGAACTGCCATTTCAAGCATTTTTCTGGCGTCATTCAAACGACCTTTTTGTGCATAGAGTACTGCAAGATTATTGTACGGGGTAGCCATTTCAGGGGCCACCTCGGTTAAGTTTTCAAGCACACTAATGGCCTCGTCTACCTTTTTTAATTGAGTGAGCGCCTGTGCTTTTATAAACAAAACCTCACCGTTATGTGAGTCCATATCTAAGTAGCGATTAGCCTCTTTAATTGCTTCTGCATATCGTTGCTGAGCCATAAGAGGCTGTAAGGTTTTCATTGGGTTAACCGGAAAACCTGCAGGAGGATTTCCAGGTTCAGTAACGGACTGTACACTGGCTGTACTTTGTTGATTAGGATCAGACTTGGGAGTGGTTGGATTGGGGTTATCGGCCAGTGAGACTAATGGCACTAACGACACCAGACAAACTACAAGGGTCGAGAGGCGACGTATCATATCGTGGTATACTTTCGGATTTAGATAAACTTTAATTATATCAATTAATTGTGTTTATTTCCAATGGCTTGAATTAGCCCTAAATTGATAAGATAACTATGCTAACACTTCACAATTCTCTGACTAAGAAGAAAGAAACTTTTATTCCTATTGTAGCTAATCAAGTTCGTATGTATGTATGTGGTATGACAGTATATGATCGCTGCCATTTAGGACATGCCAGAATGCTGGTTAATTTTGATGTTCTATACCGTTGGTTACAGGTGCTTGGTTTTCAGGTGACTTATGTACGAAATATTACTGATATAGATGATAAGATTATTGCTAGAGCTCACGAAAATAATGAGTCAATACAGTCTCTTACTGAAAGAATGATTGATTTAATGCACGCTGATCTAACTGCCCTTGGTGTATTGCCTCCCAGTGTAGAGCCCAAAGCCACTCAACATATTCCAGGTATGATCAAGTTAATTGGGCAACTGATTGAAAGAAAGCTTGCTTATCTTGGTGATAATGGTGACGTCTATTATTCTGTTAGAGATTTTCCTCATTATGGAAAACTATCTGGCAAGTCACTTGAAGATCTTCGTTCTGGTGAGAGGGTTGCAGTTGATCTTCATAAGAAAGATCCCTTAGATTTTGTACTTTGGAAAGCAGCCAAACCAGGTGAACCTTTTTGGGATTCTCCTTGGGGAAAAGGGCGGCCTGGTTGGCACATTGAATGTTCAGCCATGAGTGAGCATTATTTAGGTGAGCATTTTGATATTCATGGGGGAGGGCATGATCTCCAATTCCCTCATCACGAAAATGAGATAGCTCAATCTGAAGGTGCGCACGGTCATGAGTTTGTAAATATTTGGATGCATAACGGCTTTTTACGCGTTAATGATGAAAAAATGTCTAAGTCGTTAGGTAATTTCTTCACCATCGCTGATGTATTAAAAGTGTTTCATCCAGAGGTAGTGCGTTTCTTTCTACTGCGTGGCCATTATCGCAGTCCGTTGAATTATACAGATCAACATTTAAATGATGCTAAAGCCGCATTAACAACATTGTATACAGCACTTCGCGGACAGCATCTTACCCTGCCAACTGATGTAGATTGGAACAATGAGCATGCTAAACGTTTTCAAGAGGCAATGAACGATGATCTTAATACCTCTGAAGCAGTAGCAGTACTGTTTCACTTAGCCCGTGAATTTAATCGAACCCAGGATAAGTTAAACTTAATTTTACTCAAACAACTCTCTTCAATTCTTGGTTTACTAGATCAAGACCCAGAACAATGGTTACGTCAGGGAAGTGTTTCTGATAGTGGCTTAAATTTATCTGATGAAGAAATTGAGCAGGCTATTGAGGACAGAAAACAAGCAAGAAAAGACAAAAATTACGCTCGATCAGATGAAATTCGTGATACGTTGCTGTCCAAAGGGGTGGTCTTGGAAGACACCCCCTCTGGTACAACATGGCGTAGACTATAATTTATTCGTTACTTGGGTTAAAAAAGTCACGCACTTTGTCCATAAATGTTTTGGCACGTGGACTGTGCGTGTCACTACCATGAGTAGTGGAGTCTAATTGGCGAAGCAACTCTTTTTGCTCTTCAGTGAGCCTTACTGGCGTTTCAACAGTAACATGGCACATTAAATCACCATACCCACTTCCTCTTAACTGTTTAATCCCTTTTCCTCTTAAACGAAAGACTTGTCCAGTTTGAGTTTCTGCTGGTATTTTTAATTTAGCTTGACCATCTAGAGTCGGGATTTCTATCTCTCCCCCTAGCGCTGCTGTGGCAAAACTAATCGGCATCTCGCAATGAAGATCAGCACCGTCTCGTTCAAAAACAGGATGTGGTCTAATCTGCACTACTACGTATAGATCTCCTGGCGGTCCACCTGACACGCCATGTTCACCTTCACCTGCAAGGCGGACTCGATCACCGTGATCAATACCTGCCGGAATTTTAACAGAAAGTGTTTTATGTTTTTTAGTACGACCTGAACCATGGCAATCATTACATGGGTTAGTAATCATTTTGCCTGAGCCATGACAGACAGGACAGGTTTGTTGTAAAGAAAAAAACCCTTGTTGCATACGGACTTGTCCTTGTCCTCCACAGGTCGAGCAGGTGGTAGGTGAAGTCCCTTTTTTAGCACCTGATCCATTACAGCTCTCGCAGGTTACCATTGTAGGTATTCGAATTTGGGTTTCTGTTCCTCGTGCAGCTTGCTCTAGACTGATATCAAGGTTGTAGCGTAAATCAGCACCACGATACACTCCACCTTGACGAGAACGACCGCCAGCCCCTCCGCCGCCAAAGAGATCGCCAAATATGTCACCAAAAGCATCAGAGAAGCCACCCATGCCACCGAACCCTCCTGCTCCTGGCCCGCCTCCTTGCGAGGGGTCAACACCCGCATGACCAAACCTATCGTAGGCTGCTCGTTTGTCATCATCAGATAGAATTTCGTAAGCTTCTTTAGCTTCTTTAAATAACGCTTCTGCTTTGGGGTTATCTGGGTTACGGTCGGGGTGATGTTTCATGGCTAATTTTCGGTAAGCTTTTTTTATATCTTCCGCGCTGGCATCACGACTCACACCAAGAACTTCGTAGTAATCTTTTTTACTCATAATTAAATATCGTTCTCTTTAATGGACGAAGGGCCGGAGGTGTGAGTGATCATTGATCAATACACGTCCGGCCAATGGTTCCTTAATAATTACTTTTTATCTTTAACTTCTTCAAACTCGGCATCAACGACGTTTTCGTTGGCTTTTCCAGAATTAGAACCGGACTCTTGCGAGGCTGCCGAATCTGCTTGAGGATTTTCTGCTGCATACATTTTTTCAGCTAAGGTGTAGCTTGCTTGAGACAGCGCTTCACTTTTTGCTTTCATCGCTTCAACATCATCATTTTTCAAGGCATCTTGCGCTTCTTTTAAAGCTGTTTCAATCTTCGCTTTTTCGTCAGCTGATACTTTGTCGCCATGATCTTTTAATGATTTTTCAACGCTATGAATCAATGCTTCCAAGCTGTTTTTAGCGTTCACTTTTTCTAGGTTTTTGCGATCTTCTTCTGCATGATCTTCAGCATCTTTTACCATACGTTGAATTTCGCTTTCTGATAAACCAGAGCTTGCTTGAATAGTAATTTTATTTTCTTTGCCTGTGGCTTTATCTTTTGCGCTGACATGTAAAATACCATTAGCATCAATATCAAAAGTTACTTCAATTTGAGGCATTCCTCTTGGTGCTGCAGGAATGTCTGAGAGGTTGAATTGACCTAAGCTCTTATTGCCCGAGGCAACATCTCTTTCACCCTGTAAAACGTGAATGGTCACAGCAGACTGGTTGTCCTCTGCAGTAGAAAACACTTGGGATGCTTTAGTTGGGATAGTGGTATTTTTTTGAATGAGTTTAGTCATTACACCACCTAATGTTTCAATACCGAGTGAAAGCGGAGTGACGTCTAATAATAATACGTCTTTAACATCCCCTTGTAATACCCCACCTTGAATAGCCGCTCCGATAGCAACGGCCTCATCTGGGTTTACATCTTTTCTAGGATCACGGCCAAAGAACTCTTTAACACGCTCTTGTACTTTAGGCATACGTGATTGACCGCCAACTAAAATAACATCAGCGATATCATTAATGTTAACACCTGCATCTTTGATTGCTACTTCACAGGGTTTAATAGTGCGAGCAATCAAGTCTTCCACTAAACTCTCAAGTTTTGCACGAGTTAGTTTGACCACTAAATGCTTAGGTCCCGATGCATCAGCAGTAATGTAAGGTAAATTTACTTCTGTTTGATTGGAAGAGGAGAGTTCGATTTTCGCTTTTTCAGCAGCTTCTTTTAAGCGTTGTAGAGCTAACACATCTTTTTTCAAATCAATACCGTTCTCACGTTTGAATTCCTCAGCTAAAAACTCAATAACACGTAAGTCGAAATCTTCACCACCAAGGAACGTATCCCCATTGGTTGAAAGTACTTCAAACTGATGTTCTCCATCAATTTCTGCAATCTCAATAATAGAAATATCAAATGTACCGCCACCAAGGTCATAAACAGCAATTTTTCTATCACCCTCTTTTTTGTCTAGACCAAAAGCAAGAGCAGCTGCAGTGGGTTCGTTGATAATACGTTTTACTTCAAGACCTGCAATTCGTCCGGCATCTTTGGTTGCTTGACGTTGACTATCATTGAAGTAGGCTGGAACGGTAATCACTGCCTCTGTAACTGGTTCACCAAGGTAGTCTTCGGCTGTTTTTTTCATTTTCTGTAAAACAGCAGCAGAAATTTCAGGTGGTGCCATTTGTTTACCTTGTGCTTCAACCCAAGCATCACCATTTTTTGCTTTGATAATGCTATAAGGCACCATATCAATATCTTTTTGAACCATGTTTTCTTCAAACTTACGGCCAATAAGACGTTTTACAGCGAACAAAGTGTTTTTAGGATTGGTAATAGCTTGGCGTTTAGCAGGAGCGCCAACCAATACTTCACTACCTTCAAGATAAGCCACAATTGAAGGAGTGGTACGTGCACCCTCAGCGTTTTCAATTACTTTTGGTTTGCCATTTTCCATTACAGCAACACATGAATTGGTTGTACCTAAATCTATACCGATAATCTTGCCCATAATAATTAATCCTTAAAATATCTGTTAGTGTTTAAATAGGGATGTATTTCTAAAATTCAAGGGTGTTACGATGATTTTGCTTTAGATACGGTAACTAAAGCTGGTCGTAACACTCGCTCATGCAAAGCAAATCCTTTTTGCATAACTGATAACACAGTATTGGGAGCTACCTCGTCATTTTCTAGAGCAGCAATGGCTTGGTGGCGATTGGGATCAAACTTTTCATTAACTGGATTAATTTCTGTGAGATTGAATTTCTCAAAGGTGGTTTTTAATTGCCTTGCTGTGAGTTCAACCCCATTTCTGTAACTATCAAGACTTGCTTCTGTTACAGCTAAAGCAGCATCAAGGCTATCCATTACTGCAAGTAATTCTGATGCGAAGGATTCCAATGCAAACTTCTTGGCAGAAGCTAAATCTTGAGCAGCACGTTTGCGAATATTTTCTGATTCTGCCAATGCCCTGAGCCAGGCATCATTTTTTTCTTTTACTTGTTTTTCTGCTTCAGTCAGCGCCAGTTGTAGGGTATCTAACTCGCTGACGGTATCGGCACTGTGTGCTTCACTGTTTTCTGTACTGTTGTTGGATGAATCCAATTCATCATGTGGTTTTTGTTCCATACCAGTCTCCATCAAAGAATATACCCTAAGTGGAGACTATTTTTAGATTTTCAAGTATGGTTAGATAAAAAATTATCTTGCTGCACCTAAAGCCAATGCTCGCTGCTTAGATAACTCACCTTCACGCTGATCATCCTCTTGATTCCATTGAGGTTTTAGCCAACCTTGTAGGTGCGACAAGGTTATATCTGTTAACGCATTAATCCAAATGGGATCATCATTTAATGCGGGAATATAGTGATAATCACGCCCTCCAGCTTCCATAAAGGCTGCTTTGACTTCCATCCCTATCTCTTCAAGAGTTTCGAGACAATCTGACGGAAAACCAGGACAGACTACATGTATGTTGTTTATACCTTCTTTAGCTAGAGCGATAACTGAGGGTTCGGTATATGGCTTTATCCATTCCGCACGACCAAAAAGTGATTGGAATGTAACCATATATTGACTGGGTTGTAAACCTAACTTTTCAGCAAGTAGGCGTCCTGTTTTATGGCATTGGCAATGATATGGATCTCCCTTGTCAAGGGTATATCGAGGAACCCCATGAAAGCTCATGATGAGCTTTTCCGGGCGACCATGTTGTTGCCAAAAAGTATTGATGCGTGAGGCGAGGGCATTAATATAAGCAGGATGATCGTGATATTGACGAACTACTCTTACTCCAGGTGTATTGCGATAGCGTTTTAATGTGTCAAACAACGCATCCATAGAAGAGCCTGTGGTACTGGCTGCGTACTGAGGATAGAGTGGAACCATTAAAATATTTTCACAACCTTGTTCCTTCAATTCTTGGATACGCGATGGAATGCTTGGGCTTCCATAACGCATAGCATAGGTTACAACTAATGGCGAAGGGGTGCTTTCTTGCAATTGTTTAGCAAGTTGTAGAGCTTGTTTTTCAGTGTTAGCTTTTAGGGGAGATCCTTCAGCAGTCCAAATAGAGGCGTATTTTTTTGCTGATTTTTTAGGACGAACATTTAAAATAATACCATTTAGTATTAACCACCAAATTGGCCGCGGAATTTCTACTACTCTTGTGTCACTCAGAAACTGTTTTAAGTAACGTTTTAGTGATGGCGCATCAGGCGCATCTGGTGTACCAAGATTAACCAGTAGCACTCCGGTTTTAAGTGTTGAACCATGGTTGAACACTGGTTCAGGAAGATAATTAGCCATTGCAATCCTTATTCATTAATGTTGGGAAAGTGCGCTAGAAAGAAGTTTTGCCGTGATATCTACAATCGGGATAATACGTTCATAAGCCATACGTGTTGGTCCTACTACGCCAAGAGTTCCAACTACTTGGCCATCGACTTCGTAGGGTGCTGTCACCACGCTAAACTCATCTAGAGGTACAACGGAAGATTCTCCGCCAATAAAGATTTTTACTCCATCAGCACTCTCACTCATTTCTAATAGTTGTAACAATCCAGTTTTTTGTTCAAATACATCAAATAATTGGCGTAACTTACTCATGTTATGACTGACATCATTATGTTGAATAAGTTTTGTTTCGCCGCTCAATATGTAATCATTTTGTCTTTCCTTAAGCGCCGCACTACCTACTTCCAGTGCGGTGTTCATAAGGGATTGAATGTCACTGCTCAGAGTCTGTAGATCAGATCGTAAAGTATGTCTGATTTGATTAAAATCACTACCAGAATAATGTTCATTCAGGTAGTTTGCAGCTTGAGTTAAGTCACTTTGACTGTATTGCGTTTCCGTAAAAATAACTCGATTCTGCACATCACCTTCAAGGGTGACGAGAATGAGTAATAATCTTTTTTCGGAGAGTCTTAAAAATTCAAGATGTCTAAATCCCTCACTTCGTCTTTTAGGTGTTCTCACCACTCCGGCATAGGCGGTTAATTCTGATAGCATTTGCGAGGCCGCAGAAATTAGGCGTTGAGGGTCAGTAGGGCTCAAATGCTCTTCAAGTTGCGTGCGAGTGAGGGCTTCGATGGGTTTAATGGTCATAAGGCTATCAACAAAAAAACGATAACCGCGAGGTGTAGGAATCCGTCCCGCTGAAGTATGTGGGCTTGAGATAAACCCTAATTCCTCGAGATCCGCCATCACATTACGAATGGTTGCCGCTGATAAATCCATACCAGAGGTTTTGGATAAGGCGCGCGAGCCTATGGGCTGCCCATCTTCTATGTAGCGTTCAATTAAAGCTTTTAATAAAGCACGTGCACGATCGTTTAACATAACCATATTTTACCTAAATGTGGTTTAATTCCAAACATGAACTTTATTTTTAAAAAAATCGGTATTGTTGGTAAGTACAACAGCCATAATTTAGCCGCGCCGATGGGGCGTTTAATTCATTTTTTTGAAAAAAATGAATTATATTTTGTACTTGACCCCAAAAGTGCTGCTGCCGTTCCAGCTACCAGCGCCCAAATCGTACAAATTGAAGAAATGGGACAATATGTTGATGTGGTGGTGGTTTTGGGGGGCGATGGTACGCTGTTGTCGGCCGCACGCTCTTTATTAGGGCAAAAAGTACCTATGCTTGGTATTAATCTTGGTCAGCTTGGTTTTTTAACCGATATTCCATCGCAGCATTTAGAAGAAGAATTAATAAAAGTTCTTCATGGTCACTTTGTTGAAGAAAAGCGTTCTTTGTTAGAAACAGAGATTTGGCGTGACAACAAAATGATATCGCGACACTTTGCTTTAAATGACGTGGTCTTAACAAAAGGTGCTCAAGGCAGCATGATTGAGCTTGAGGTCTCAGTGGATGAGCGTTTTGTCTACAGTTTACGTGCCGACGGACTTATTGCTGCGACACCAACTGGATCCACAGCCTATGCGCTCTCAAGTGGTGGACCTATTATTCATCCTGAACTACAGGCTACAGTGTTGGTGCCAATTTGTCCTCATACACTCAGTAATCGTCCTATTGTATTGAGTGAACGCTCAAAAATTGAGGTAGTTTTACAAAAAGGAAAAGGATCATTTGCCAATTTTGATGTGCAAGACCATATGGCATTAGAGAGCGATGACCGATTAATCATTTCACATGCAAAAGAGCAAGTGACGCTGTTGCATCCCGTAACCCATGATTATTATGCTATGTTACGTGAAAAGTTACGCTGGGGGACAAAACTGTAACAATGCTAAGATCTTTATCAATTCGTAATTATGTCATTGTTGAGTCACTTGATTTGGAGTTTGATGCTGGTTTAACTGTGTTTACTGGAGAAACGGGAGCAGGCAAGTCCATATTAATTGATGCACTGTCATTAGCGCTTGGTGGACGTGCAGATGCCTCTGCTATTCGTCAAGGCGCTACTCGTTCTGAAATTGCTGCAACCTTTGATATTACTAGTAACCATCATTTAAATACTTTATTGCATGAGATGGGTTTATCAGCAGGTGAGGATGAACCTATTTGTTTATTAAGACGCTTAATTGATAATCAAGGTAAATCCCGTGCTTTTATTAATGGTTCCTCAGTTACCCTAGGACAATTAAAGGATGTGGCGCAGTATTTGATTAACATACATGGTCAACATGCTCATCAAACACTTCAGTTAAGTGCAACACAACGGCAATTACTCGATAGTTTTGCGGATAATTTTAAGTTAATTGAAAAAGTATCGAACTGTTATCGAGACTGGCAAGACAAATCAAAACAATTTGAAAATTGGCAACTACGTTCAGCCACTCTTGAGCAGGATAAGCAACGAATCATTGATGAAATTAAAGAATTAGAAAATGTTGTCATCGCACCCGATGAATGGGTTGAGTTTAATGAGCAGCATAGCCGTCTGACCTATGCCCTTCAAGTGTTAAATTTAAACCAACAAGTTATGGAAAGCTTGGGGGAGGGTGCTGACAGTGCGCTTGAGCGAATCGAAAAAGCGCTTTCGCTTTTACAGGAGATGCCCTATGAAGATGCTAAGCTGAAACCTTCCATTGAATTAATACACAGCTCGGCTATTCAACTTGATGAAGCATTAATAGGTATTCGACATTTTATTCATAGTATTGAATTAGACGATTCGCGCTTACAGGCTATGGATGAACAAATGGCTCAACTACTTCATTGTGCGAGACGTTTTCGTGTGGGCCCTGAAAACTTGTGGCAGCTATTACAAACGCGTATTCAGGAACTTAACTCGATTGAATTATTGAGTAGTGGAGAGGATCTGGAAAAACAACAGAAAAAAGCATTTGATGATTATCTACATGTGGCTGGTTTATTAACCGAAAAAAGACAAAAAGCAGCACAATTATTGTCCACAATTATAACTAATACCCTTAAGGATTTAGCCTTAGGTGATGGGCGGTTTACTATTGAAATCATGCGACTTGATGAGCCTACCATGCATGGTATGGATCAGGTAACTTTTAAAGTGTCTACTCATGAAAAACAACTACCACAAGACATTGCAAAAGTTGCTTCGGGTGGTGAATTATCTAGAATTAGCCTCGCAATACAAGCTGCCTTAAGTCAAACCGCTAACGTACCTACACTTATATTTGATGAAGTAGATACAGGAATTGGTGGACGTGTTGCTGAAATTGTCGGTCGCTTGTTAAAAGAGCTCGGTAAAACATTTCAAGTATTATGCGTCACACATTTGCCTCAAGTTGCGAGTTGTGGTCATCATCATTTTCAAGTGATGAAAAAAACCAATACCGATGAAGTGGTAAGTCGTGTGGAATACCTGACGCTGGATCAGCGCAAGAATGAAATTGCAAGAATGTTAGGTGGGATTGAAATAACCGCTACTACATTACAGCATGCTCAAGAAATGTTAGATATGGCGCGAGAATAGTCGCTGTGGGGATAGATTATCCAACAAAGTTTTCTCAATAGGTTGTGGTTCCCCAGTTATTAAACTTCTTATAATTCTGGCATTTAATACGCTCCATACAATTCCGCGAGAAGCATTACCCATAATACAATAAAGACCTTTTTGAGAGAGTTCGCCGACCACAGGTAGACGGTCTCGACTGACACTTCTATAAGCAATTCGGTCTAATACACTATTAAATGCAAGCGGATTTTTTCCTAGAATAGCTAACAGGCGCTGTTGGTTTTTTTCATGATTAGTGATTGTTGGATTGGGATCAAGCTCATGATCATAGGTGGCTCCTGATAGAACTTGATTGTTGGGTAATGTGATAATGTAACCATCCTTACATAGTACAGGGAGTGCGGCTGTTAAGTTAGGGTGGTTAAATAAAGACAATTGACCGCGATTGATTGTTAAACCAAGCATTTCAGTCACAGAGAGATTATTGGCTCCAAGACAAAGTACAAGAGAGTCAAATTCACCTATTTGTTCATTATTGGCATTAAAGACTAGCCATTTGTCATTTTGTTGTTTGATTTGCTGTATTTCAGTGTTCAAATGTAGTGTTAATCGTTGTGATGAGAGGTGTATTGCTCTCTCACACAATCGTTGAGGATTGATGAAGCCTGCTTGCGTAAAAAAAAGTCCTCCTAATGGGTGATCTATTTGAAAACGTGTTTTTATTTCTTCACCAGTCAGGTAGGTAACATAATCAGTTGGGAAGTGCCGTGTTTTAACGATATCTTGCTGTGTAATTTGTTCAGTATGGTCTTTAGCTAGATGGATAACACCGGGGTAGTGTGCTATGAGTTCACTTGAATGGTATTCAAGCTCTTTAATCAATTGTTTAGTTAAGAAAAAGCCGCGGCGTGTAATTCGTGACAAGATATTGTCATCTTTACTGACCACAGGCCTTAAAATACCTGCAGGATTACCAGAGGCGGCGTTGGCAATATGACTACCACGTTCAAATAGTGTGACATTAATTTGACTTTGAGTAAGTACATAAGTTAACAACGATCCAGCTATTCCACCTCCCACAACACCGACTTGTTTAACAGAAGATTGTTTAAGATAGCGTGAAATATGTGGAAAATAACGTTCCTGACGAATGGCTTGTTTGTCTTCTGGAATGCGATCAAATTGCCCTACCAAACGATGTTTTTTTTGCCCAAATCCTTTCTCGCGAGTTAAGTTAAAGCCCGCTTTGGTAAGTACTTCGCGAACACTTCCAGCCACGCACCAAGTTGCTAATGTGGTTTTAGCGTGACAGTGTTTGGCTAAGGTCATCAAGATATCTTCTTGCCACATATCTGGATTTTTTTTAGGAGAAAATCCATCTAGAAAAAGGGCGTCAATAGACATGGTAAGGTTATTCGTGGCACTTCTAATGTCATCAAAGATTAGGGTAAGGGTGATGGATTCTTTATTGAAACGAATTTCATGATATCCGGTAGTTAAAGATGGCCACTGATTAATAAGTTGCTTAGTTATATTTTCTGGAAAAACATACTCTTGAATAATGTGATTTAAATCAGATGAGCTAACAGGAAATTTCTCACAAGCTACATAATGCAAATGAGCTTGGTCGTTTGATCTATTTTCATACCAACATTGAGCTGTAGCAAGAAAATTAACACCAACGCCAAATCCTGTTTCAAAAATGGAAAATTGATTATTTTTAAGTGCAGCAAATCGCTCAGGTAAATGATTTCCTGAAACAAATACTGTATGCGCTTGTTCCCTAGCGCCCGATGAGGAATGATAAATATCATCAAATTCTAAGGAATACACTGTACCATTGATTTGTTGGATAGCAGCTTGTTTTACTTTGTTCATGTGTGAAAGTTTATCATTACTGTGCGGGAATACCTCTCGTTTGGGGAGATAGAACGTTAATTAAGCACTTTTATTTGCCCTTACTATTACTTATAACTAAATAAAAAAACAATTCTTTTATTTGAGTCAGTTATGTTTCTTCGATAATCTCACGGGAATCACAAACATCGTCAAGTGATTCGGGATAGAGTTGGATGGCTAGCCCGTATGGTTGAAGTAGATGTCGGTAATTATTGTGTAACCTTGATAGTATGATGTTACATATATATATTTTGGAAAAATAGAGAGCTATCGTTATACTTATTAAATACTTAATACTTATTCTTAATCCATGAGTCTTTTTTTAATTTTAATTAGTTTATTTACCGAAAAGTATCGTCCCCACTATTTACAGGATTATACGTTTTCTTATTTTACAAAATACTTGGTTTATTTGGATGAGTTGTTGAATTCAGGTGAGCGTCATCATGGAGTAGTAGCATGGTTGGTAGCCACATTACCGATACTTATTATCTATAATCTTTTCGATTATCTTTTAACCTACATTAACCTTCATATAATGTGGTTGATAGATTTATTGGTTTTACTCTCAGTGATACGTTTTCGTAGTATTTTAAAAAAATTGATTAGTGCGGGAGAACAAATACGCACTAAAGTGAAGGAAAGCAGTGAATTGGATGAGGATAGCTTATCCCCTCAAGAGCTTCGTACCCAACAGGTTGCAAGTTCCATCGAGCACGCTATCAATGAGGCACACACTTATTTATTCTCTATTTTATTTTGGTATGGGGTGCTACCGGGTGTAAATGGCGTATTACTGTACATTACTGCTTTATATATTAATAATCATTGGGGTCAGGATAGGCAAACTGATTTTGGTTATTTCTCTAGAAGAATGTTTTACTATTTGAATTGGCCTGTGTATTACCTAACAGCCCTGACATTTGCAATAGTGGGTAACTTTGAAGATGCTTTGTTTTGTTGGCGTACCCAGGGTGTTAAAGAAGGAGAATCAGCTACCTCGCAAATTTATTTTGCGAGTGCCGCAGGTGCGTTAGGTATTCGTTTGGGTGACCCTAATTCGGCTCAACGTCTTATCAATGGACTAGATTTGGGGTTGGGGGAGTTGCCTGATTTAGATCATCTTAAAAGTACTGAAGGACTTATTTGGCGGGCACTTGTAGTGTGGATTATCGTTTATGCGTTAATGACTTTAGCAGCTCATGTTTAACGTTGATTTGCTTGTTGCAGTTCAATAAGTAACTCCAGTCGTCGTTGTTTCATGGGATCATTTGCTGCGCATTCTTTGAATTTACACTGCGGTTCATTACGATGCTGGCAGTTGTGAAAACGACATTGTCCAATGAGCGGGCTGAACTCTCTAAATAGATTCTCAAGTCCAGCATTGCTAATGTGGTTGAGTCCAAACTCTTGAACACCAGGCGAATCAATGATGAAAGTATCGGAATTTACCTTGTAGCGTCTAGTAAATGTGGTGGTATGTTTACCAGAGTCTAGAGCAGCTGAGATATCATTAGTTCTTGCTGGTTGATGAGGTATTAACTGATTAATAATTGTCGATTTACCCATCCCTGACTGCCCAACAAGAAGGCTTGTTTTTTTATCTAAGACAGTTAATAGGGCGTTGATGTTTTGATTTTTAGCACTAATGTCAATGACTTGGTAATTAAGAGTTGTGTAGTAATTAATAATCTGACGGTCGCGATCGCTTAAGGGTAAATCTATTTTATTATGGACAATGACTGTATCGCATTGATTGGACTCGCCGGCAACTAAAATTCTTGCTAATAACGCATCACTAAAGGTGGGTTCGTTGGCAATAACTGCAACCACTTGATCGATATTAGCAGCCAGTGTTTTTTGTCGATTATGATCAGAACGATAAAAGAGATTTTTATAAGGAATTTTATCGATAATTACCGCTTCATTATTTAATGTTGTTTCTATTAATACTCGGTCATTACAAGTTATGTCTTGCTTTTTGCCACGACGAGTAGCAATAAGAATATCACCTTGATTGTTTTCAACCTCATAGTGACGACCAAAACTAGCCGTCACTGTAGCTTCAATTGCTCTCATGCTGGGTGACGGGCTAAACGGTCGAGATGAGCAATACGTATGGCTGCTGGTGGATGTGAATCGTATATGGCTGAGTGAAGTGGGTCAGGTGTTAGTGTCGCTGCGTTTTCTTTATACAGTTTAACTAATGCGCTAATAAGAGAATCGGCTTTTGCATATCTACTGGCATAGGCATCCGCCTCAAACTCATGTTTTCTGGAAAAGAGGCTCATGAGTGGTTGAAGTGGAAAACCTATTATTGGGATAACCAGCATAAATAAAGTAAGCGCCATGGCATTACTTGGTATTTGATGCCCTAAACCAACGTAAAACCAGTTAGAAGTATAAAACCAGCCCAGTAGTGCTAAGAAAGCCAAACTAAGTATGAAAATACTAATTAAACGATAAATAACATGTCGTAGACGATAGTGACCTAACTCATGGGCCAACACGGCAAGGATTTCATCGGTATCAAGACTTTCTAATAATGTATCAAAAAACACCACTCTCTTGGCTTTACCAAAGCCGGTGAAATAGGCATTGCCATGACTAGAACGCTTCGAGCCATCCATAACAAATAAACCACTTGCATTAAAACCGCATGTTTTTATGAGCTGTTCTACTTTCTTTCTTAATTCACCCTCAGGTAAAGGGGAAAAACGGTTAAACAATGGAGCAATCCAGGTAGGATAAATAGCCAACAACAGTGTATTAAATAACATCCAAGCACACCAAGCGTAAAGCCACCAATAACTCCCCAGAGATGCCATCATCCACAACGCTGCTAAGATAATTGGGATACCTAGTACCATTCCCAAAAGTGTATTTTTAAATAAATCGATTACATACATTTGAGGGGTCATACGGTTAAAGCCAAATCGTTGTTCAATGATAAAAGTACTATAAAGGGTGAGAGGTAGATCAATAATTGCCCCCATTAGGCTGACCCCGCCAATCAGTAACATACCGCTGAGTAGAGGAGATTGGAAATGGTTAATGAGCCAATTATTCCACAATGAAAGTAGACCTTCTTCAATTAAACAATAAAGCCAAATTGACTCAATAACTGTACTAATCATAGTCATCTTAACTTTTGCTACAGTATAGTTAGCGGCTTTTTGGTGTTGTTCAAGTGATATGGAGGCACTAAATGCATTAGGAACCTTATTCTGATGGATCCATACATGATTTAACTGACGACGACTCAACCATAATTTTGTGAGGGTCACTAATAGTAAAAGTACTAAAAATAAAGTATTAAAATTCACTGCTATTCCTTCTATAAACCTGTTAACCTTTGAACGTTCATTATTTATTTAAAGTTTATTATGGCACAAGATAAGAATCATCTCATTTGGATTGACATGGAAATGACTGGATTAAATCCCGTCACTGACAAAATAATTGAAATCGCATTAATTATTACTGATAGTGAGCTCAATCAGGTTGCTACCGCTCCCGTAATGGTTATCCACCAATCTGATGAAATACTTGATGGAATGGATGCATGGAATAAAGGTACCCATGGACGTTCTGGTCTGATTGATAAAGTGAAAGCCTCTCTCATAGATGAAGCCACAGCAGAGCAACAGTTACTTGAGTTTGTGAGTCAGTATGTTCCTGCTAATGAATCACCAATGTGTGGTAACACTATTTGTCAGGACCGTCGTTTTTTAGCTAAGTACCTACCAAAGTTGGAACAATACTTTCATTATCGAAATCTGGACGTGAGTACGCTAAAAGAGTTGGCTAAACGGTGGCGTCCCCAGCTTTATAATGGTTTTAAAAAAGCTGGGAAACATGAAGCTCTTGCAGATATTGAAGAGTCAATTGCTGAACTTCGTTATTACCGAGAAAACTTTTTGCGTATGAATTAACGAAAGGCATCCTCTAGGGTACGCATAAATTGGTCTTTTGGTACAAATCCGGCCATTCTTAGGTTAATGAGTTCTACGCCGTTTTTGTTGTAGAGAATCATTCCAGGCGGACCAAATAAACCGAATCGGGCCAATATGGCGCGATCTTCAGTACTATTTTTTGTGACATCAGCGCGAAGAAGAGTAGCTGTTTCTAGTTTATTCTTGACCTCTTTTTCGGAGAAAACAGAGTTTTCCATTTCAATGCAAGAGGTACACCAGTCTGCATAGAAGTCTAAAAAGACGGGTTTATGGGCTACTCTTGCTTGATTTAGCGCTTTATCCAGTTCTGCAACGGAGTGAATTGCTTGGAAATGAGGTCCTTCTGTTTTGAATAAACCAATCCATAATGGTTTAACCATCCACACGGCCACAGCAATGAGTAATACACCAAAGAAACGTTTCACCCAGTTCATCCATTGACCAGCTCGAGGAAGAAATGCTCCTGCTGAGGTCCCGATTAACACTAAGGGTGCCCCCATACCTAACGACATGACAAACAAAGCACTCCCTCCAATTAGCCAATTTTTAGTTTGAGCAATATAGATGAGCCCTCCTGCCAGAGGTGCCGCGACACATGGTCCTACAACTAAAGCGGAAATCAACCCCATAATGGCCACTGCAAGGTATTTTCCTCCAGGAAGACGATTGGACTGATGATTTAGTTTTGTTTGCCAACTGGCTGGTATTTGAAGTTGATACACATCAAACATTGATAATGCCAATAAGATAAATATTATTGCTATTGCAATCTCTACAGGGGGTGTTTGTAAGCTATTAGAGACAAGGGTGCCGGTTAAGCCTGCAATGACCCCTGCTATGGCATAGGTAACAGACATACCAAGTACATAAGTGATAGATAACCAAAATGCTCTTAATTTTGTGATATCGCTTCCTTGCCCCGCAATAATTCCAGACAGTATGGGTACCATTGGAAAAACGCAAGGGGTAAGGGACAGTAACAAGCCAAAAGCAAAGAAACTCAGTAGCATCCAAGTGAATGAAGCACTTCCTAAGAAAGCAGCAAAGTCATTAGGATTAGTTGAGTCGCTATTGAGTTCGCTTGGATGAAATTGATTGGGTGAGTCAAGGGGAACGAGAATGTTAGGTGCTGCTGCCATCGTGAAATGACGTACAGTTGGCGGATAGCAAATACCATGGAGTGCACAGCCTTGATAGGCTATACCAAGTTCCGAGGTTGTGGCGTTGTGAATGGTTAGTTTTGCTGTAAAGGGTTGAAAGTAAACCCAAACATGGCCATAAACAGGGTCTTCTTTTTGAGTGGCTTGAGGTAATTCAAGTGTACCTAGGGGTTGTTGATGGTTATCAACAATATGAATTTTGTCTCGATAAATGTAATACCCTGGTGCTGGAGTAAAGGTAAGCAGAAAAGTATCGTTATCGGTTCTATTAACTTGTATCTTGAAAGCTTGTTCTGGTAATAAAAATGTTTTTGTAGGGGGTAGGTAATTATTGCTGGTGTTTTGGTTACTATTATCCAGGAAGTTGTTAGCCCAAACAGGGAGAACAATCGTTAACAAAGTAACCAACCATAATTTGCGTAACATAAATTTCTACCTAAAGACTTTATTAATTTATCATTTTACTCTGACAAGCGTTTTAATGCCCAGTTCACGTGTTCTCTGACAATGTTTGATGGATAATCCAAGCGCTTTTTTAATGCATTAATGTCTTTTTCACGGCCTAGCCCATTACCGAGTGCCACAGCTACATTTCTTAACCAACGGATAATACCGATACGTCTAATTGCGCTGCCCTCAAAGCGACGTTCAAATTGTTGTTCATTTAACAAAAAGAGATCTGCAAGGTCTGTTCCAGATTGAAAGCGAGATAAAAATGTACTTTCTTTAGTATAACGAGTAAACCGATTCCACGGACAAACTAGTTGGCAATCATCGCAGCCATATATTCGGTTCCCAAAACGAGGTCTTAATTCTTCAGGAATACTGCCACTGTGCTCAATAGTTAAGTATGAAATACAGCGTCTAGCATCCAGTACATAAGGCGCTACGATGGCTTTGGTTGGGCACACATCAATACATGCGCTACATTGGCCGCAATGCTCTGTGGTGATAGGATCAACATCAAGGGGTAGATCGGTAAAAATTTCACCGAGGAAAAACCAAGACCCAGCCTCTCGGTTAAGTAGTAACGTATTTTTACCACGCCAACCTAAACCAGCTTGTCTCGCTATTTCTACTTCCATAACAGGGGCGCTATCGGTAAATACTCGATAGTTGTAGGGACCAACTAATTGTTGTAAGTTTTCTGCTAAGACTTTTAGTTTTTGACGAAGTGTTTTGTGATAGTCTCTGCCCCTAGCATAATATGAGATATAGCCGTCAGTTTTTGTATTTAATTGAGCCTCAATGTTATTAATCGGTTCTGTGAGGTAGGGGTGAAAGAGTGAAATGACACTCAATGTTCCTGGGTGAAGCTGTGGAGGCGATTCTCTTAAATGAGTATGTCTTTCTAAAAAGCTCATATCACCGTGATAGCCTTTTTTTACCCACTCTTTCAGTTGAAGATTTGCAGATGTTAATTGTGGACGACTGACTCGTACCCCCTCAAAACCCAATTGCTGAGCTAGAATAACAAGTTCTCTTTTTATTAATTGTGTATCCATCATATTTGTTTAAGTGTTATTGAGGACTATTTTAATGTCAAATCCTGTTACGCATACCTGGATTTTGCAAAACGAAGAAGCAACTTTGAGTTGGGGAAGGCGTTTCTCTGATTTTTTGTACCCAGGCTTAGTGGTTACCCTTGAAGGTGAGTTGGGTGCAGGGAAAACCACTCTAACTCGTGGCGTACTACAGGGGTTGGGGTATTTGGGACGAGTGAAAAGTCCTACATATCCTATACTTGAAACCTATTCTCTTTCGAGGTTATACTTCTATCACTTTGATTTTTATCGAATCTATGATAAAAATGAACTTGAAGATTCAGGTTTTAGAGAAAATTTTGGTGGTAGCGTTGTGTGTTTTGTTGAATGGCCTGAAAAAGCACAAGGATGGCTACCATCCGTAGATATAGGTATTAAAATCAAAATCTTAGCTGATAAAAGAGAATTTACTGTTGTAGCGCTGTCGGAGGCGGGTGGTTTATGCTTAGAAAAATGGCAAAAACTTGGTTGGCTTTAATTCTCTTTCTGGTTTCCTGTTGGATCCCAAGTTTTGTTTTTGCCCAAGAGATCACTGTTGCCGCGGCTCGAATTTGGCCAGCGGAAGATTACACTCGTGTTACTCTGGAGTCTAAGAACGCCATTGAGGCAAAATTCTTTACTGTAGCTAATCCAGATCGTTTGGTTTTAGATCTTTCCCAAGTAAATGATTTAAAAATATTACGTTCTTTGAGCGAACATTTATCTGCTACTGATCCTTATATTAAGGCGATTAGAATTGGACATTTCAACCCCACAACGGTAAGAGTTGTGTTTGATCTAAAAGTGCCTGTTAAGGCAAGCTCTGTATTATTAGATCCGGTGGCCAATTATGGATACCGATATATGTTAGATCTTTATCCTGTTAATCCCAATGATCCGTTAATGAGTTTTTTAGCAAAACAAGAACCTGTAACTAAACCTTCCTCTAATCAAGTTACAGTTAATAATCAACAAGATAAACAAAGTGATTTGGCGCAAAACAACAAGTCAAACTTGTTAAGCAATCCAGTTAATAATGCTTCTTTATCTGATCAAACAACTTCTGCACCCAGTAAGGCTGTAATTGAAAATGATGCTGTGTCCAAACCAATAGTATCTACACCAGCTTCACATCCCATTACTGCAAAGCATGATTTTTTGATAGCTGTTGATGCGGGACATGGAGGAGAAGATCCAGGTGCCCATGGCCATGGCGGACATAACGAAAAAGACGTTACCTTGGCTATAGCAAAGCATTTGAGTGCATTAATTAATGAGGATCCATCTCTTCGTGCTGTATTAATTCGTGACGGTGATTACTTCATTCCTCTTCAAGGAAGGACTGCAAAAGCACGGCGATTACATGCTGATATGTTTGTATCAATTCATGCTGATGCTTATGTTACTGAGGATGCAAAAGGGTCTTCCGTGTTTGCGTTGTCTGAAAAGGGAGCAACCTCTGTTGCAGCCAAATGGCTTGCTCAGCACGAAAACAATGCAGATCTGATTGGTGGGGTAGATTTAAACCATAAAGATCCTTATTTGGCTCAAACTTTATTTGATTTATCTCAAACAGCCACCATCAATGATAGTTTAAAGCTGGCTCAGTCTGTCTTAACTCAACTACATCAAGTTAATGACTTGCATCGTGGTCGAGTTGAACAAGCAGGGTTTGCTGTATTAAAATCACCAGATATTCCTTCTATACTCGTAGAAACAGCATTTATTACTAATCCCACAGAAGAACAACGCCTAGTCGATTCCGACTACCAAGATCAATTGGCTCATGCTATTTTAAAGGGAATTAAAACCTACTTAGCCAACAATCCCCCAGCACAGAACAATACTGTGTTGGGAACCAGATAAATTTACGTAATGACAAGAATACATTCCCTAGATCGGGTATTAATTGCCCAAATTGCTGCTGGAGAAGTCATTGAAAGACCAGCTTCAGCTTTAAAAGAATTAGTTGAAAACAGTATTGACGCAGGGGCACGTCACATAGAGATTAGTTTGATCGATGGTGGAATTTCAAAAATTGAAGTGATCGATGATGGAATAGGGATTTTTCATGAAGATTTAGCTCTTGCTTTGACCCCTCATGCAACCAGTAAGATTAGTAACTTAAATGATTTGCAGTCAGTGGAAAGTCTAGGTTTTAGAGGTGAAGCACTAGCTAGTATGGCTTCAGTTGCAACGGTAACAATTATCACCCGAGAACAACACGCAAGTCATGGCTATCGCGTTCAAAGTAGAGCAGGTCGTATGACTGAGGTAATTCCTGCAGCAAGGTCGATTGGTACCTCTATTGTCGTTGATGAACTGTTTTCTGAAACTCCAGCGCGACGCAAATTTTTAAAGTCATCGAATACTGAATTTGCTCATTGTGATGAAGTATTAAAGCGCATGGCTTTAAGCCATCCAGACATTGAGTTCAGACTAAGCCATAATGGCAAAGCACTTCGACACTGGCCGCAAGCAACGCATCAACTGCGTTTGAAAGCATTATTTGGTGAGGAATTTATAAAAGGGGCTTTAACGGTCGATGAACAAGCAGGTGGAGTAAGAATCGAAGGATGGATAAGTCGCCCCACCTACAGTAGTAGTAATCGAGAGTCCCAATATGTATATGTGAATGGTCGTTTTGTACGTGATAAGTTGATTAGCCATGCTCTAAGGCAGGCTTATCAAGATGTTCTTCATCATCAACGATTTCCTGTTGTTGCTTTGTTTATTACTTGTCCTTTTGATTTGGTTGATGTGAATGTGCATCCAGCCAAAACAGAGGTACGATTTCGTGAGCCTCAAACGATACATCAGTTGGTATTTCATGGGTTATCCAAAACATTGGATAAGACAAATCCCAGTCAATCAGTAGACGTCAGTTCTTCTGTAACACATCAAAATAACTATCCAGTACTACAAAATTCACTACCTATTGACTCCACTAGATCAGTAAGTAGCTTAAATCAGTTTGGTTTTGGGCAATCAATGTCTTTGAATTCTTTGAAGCCCACTCAAGGGATGGAGCGTGATCAAGAAAGTAGAGATATCAATGCGTTTTCCTATCCGTTAGGGTTTGCTATTGCCCAGTTACATGGTATCTATATCCTGTCACAAAATGAGCAGGGATTAGTCATTGTGGATATGCACGCTGCACATGAACGGATTTTGTATGAACAATTAAAGTTGGCAATAAAAAATCAGGTTATTCAAAAGCAACAGTTATTGATACCGGTGACCTTTAGAGTGGATCCAATAGCATTGAATTTGGTTCATGAAAATCAAGAGGTATTGAATCAAGTAGGCTTTGAGCTAAGTGTTGTAGGTCCTGATATATTGGCTTTAAGAAGTGTACCTGTTTTGCTTGCAAAAGGGGATCTAGAGCAGATTGCAAGAGATCTAATTGGGGAATTACTTCAATATGGCTCATCAAGGCTACTTGATGAAAAACACAATCAATTGTTATCTACCTTTGCATGTCACGCTGCTGTCCGTGCACATCGACAATTAACCGTCACAGAGATGAATGCTCTGTTGCGTGATATGGAGTTAATTGACCGAACTGATCAATGTAATCATGGACGCCCAACTTGGCGGCAAGTTGGGTTGTCTGAGATAGATCAATGGTTTTTACGGGGTCAATGAGGATGAATCCTCCGATTGTATGTTTAATGGGGCCTACCGCTTCAGGAAAAAGTGACTTGGCTTTAATGCTTGCTAGGCAGTTTAATGGAGAGATTATTTCTGTCGATTCAGCAACAATTTATCGTCACATGGATATTGGTACTGCAAAGCCTAGTTTAACGATCCAGCAGGAAATACCTCACCATTTAATTGATATCATCAATCCTGATCAGCGTTACTCAGCCCACCAATTTGCATTAGATGCATCTAATTATGTGAATGAAATAGTGAGGCGCGGAAAAGTTCCTATCCTTGTAGGTGGCACCATGTTGTATTTTAAAGCCTTATTATTTGGTTTTAATGAGTTACCCTCGGCTAATCAAGAAATAAGAGAGCAACTTGATAAAGAAGCACTTGAATTGGGCTGGCCACATATGCACCAACGTTTGATGGCTGTGGATTATGAAACTGCTACGCGACTGAAAGAGAACGATTCTCAACGCATTCAGCGAGCCCTGGAGGTCTATATACTGACCGGCCAACCTCTTTCTTCTTTTCATCAAGACCAACAAAAGCGTTATTGGCAAGGACCTGTACTTTCTTTGGCGTTAATTCCTCAAGATAGAGCACGATTACATCATAATATTGAGTTACGTTTTAAAATAATGATTGAACAAGGTCTAGAAAATGAATTAAAAGACCTTAGGAATCGTTTTCAATTAGTGCCTGAACTACCGTCAATGCGTTGTGTTGGTTATCGCCAAATGTGGCAATATTTAGAAGGCGAATATGATTTTAATAAAATGATGGAATCCGGTGTTTACGCTACCAGGCAATTGGCAAAACGGCAATTAACATGGTTGAGAAGTTGGTCTAACTTAGAGAGCTTTGATCCGTATCAAAGTGACACAAAAGAGCTTTTATTTCAGTCAGTACAACAGTATGTCACTTGTCACTTTTAATGTTTTGTTTAATATCGGTCACTAACACGTTTAATTCACCTTGGTTAAATTGAATTGAAAGTGATTCATTGACATGCGTGTCTCCTGCGCGACTAAGAATATGCCCGTTTTGATTACGTACAATGGCAAACCCTCTGGCCATGATATTTTGTGGATTAAGGTAATATAATGATTGTTCTAAATTTTTTAGTTTTATTTGATAACGCTCCAGCAATCTCTGTTGCGCTAAATTGAGTCGAATATCAATTTGATGAATGTGATTTTTTTGGTGATTAATCCGCTGTCCAGGATGAACAAGTCTTTGTTGTAGGCTGGAGAGGAATATAACCTGCTGTTTTAACCACATTTTTAAAGTGGTCGGTAATTTGTCACGTAGTTGATCAAATCTCATTATTTCACGTTCAACTATACGTTGAATTTGTTGATTAAGACGTAATTGGATTTGAGTAAGTTGTTTTGATAATTGAGGCCGGTCTGGGCTCACCAGTTCGGCTGCTGCAGTAGGAGTGGGTGCTCTATAATCAGCAACAAAATCTGCAATAGTAAAGTCAGTTTCATGACCTACACCACTGATAATGGGTAATTGCGAGTGTGCGATAGCTCGAGCTACAGTTTCCTCATTATAAGCCCATAAATCTTCAATACTACCCCCTCCACGACATAGTATGACAACATCACATTCATCTCGATTATTAGCGACGTTGATCGCTTCAGCAATTTCCCCAGCGGCGCCTTGACCTTGAACGCGAGTAGGATAAATTATGATAGGAATATCTGGTGCTCGTCGTTTAAGAGTGGTTAACACATCTTGAAGAGCAGCAGCCATGGGAGAGGTAATAATACCAATTGATTTTGGGTGGCTGGGAAGTGATTTTTTTATAGAACGATCAAATAAACCTTCTTTTTCTAATTTATTCTTTAATGCATTAAACGCTTCGTAGAGCTTGCCTAATCCTGCTTGGCGCATATTTTCAATAGTTATTTGAGTTTTTCCACCTGGCGCGTAATAGGACGTTGTACCGCGTAACTCAACAGACATTCCGTTTTTAGGTAGCCAATCAATTTTTTGATTTTTAAAACGAAACATCACGCAACTCATTTGCGCATGTTCGTCTTTGATTTGAAAATACCAATGCCCTGAGCTTGCTGCAGTAAAATTTGAAATTTCTCCTTGAATCCACATCATGGGAACAGCGGTTTCTAATAAGCGTTGTAATCGACTTGTAAAGTCTGAAACAGTTACTACAACCTCAGACTGTTGGGCTGTTTGTGGGGGAACGTCATCAAAAGTAGTGTTAATTATAGGGGCCATTTAACAAATCGTTACAGTTACTAGGGTTACAGAGGTTTTAGTAAAGTCAAGCTTTAAACGCATAAATTTACATTGTTTAAATTTTACTCGCCCCAGAAAAAAACATTATTTATTAATAAGTTAAACAAGTTTTATAAAAACTGTTCACAAACTTATCCACAGAATTTGTGGACAACTTGAATTCGTCGCCAAGAGCAACGTAATCGATTAAACTAGTAGTATATTTTATCCTTATAGTTCCAGGTGTGTAATGCAATTATTAAGTGAAACTGGCTGGCCCAGTTTATTGTTGTTGGTGGCCTCAGTAATTAGTTTGGCTATCATTATCGATCGAGCGTTAGCTCTCAGAACCACTTCAGTGTGCCCCAAAGGATTGCTGGAGGAAATGATCCAATTAGAGAGAACAAACCAATTGGGCGCTGATAAGTTAACTATTATCAGCCAATCTTCCGCACTAGGAGCGGTATTGGCTACTGCTATCAAATATCGCCAGTCAAGTAGAGAACTCATGAAAGAGGCGATAGAAGAGCGTGGCAGAAGTATGGTGGTTCGACTAGAAAAAAACTTACCTACCTTAGGCACTATTGCTACGGTTAGTCCACTGCTAGGTTTGTTGGGAACGGTTGTGGGGATGATTATTTTGTTTGGTCAAGACAATTCCATTGCCTCTCATGCAGATCAGTTAGCTAGAGGTATTTCAGTTGCCTTGTACAACACAGCTTTAGGACTGATTGTAGCGATTCCTAGTATGATTTTTTATCGTTTTTACCGATCTCGTATTGATTTTTTCGCTGTTGAAATGGAACAGCAAGCCATTCAACTTGTGGATGAACTCACACTAAACCAAGATCATGGACTTTCGTAGAGGGCAACGTCGGGAAGATCCCGAAATTAATTTGATTCCAATGATTGATATCCTGTTGGTTATTTTGATCTTTTTAATGGTTTCTAGCACATTTGTACATCAACATGGGTTGAATATTAACTTACCATTAGGCAGCACTAAAAATAATGAATTAACCAAAGATCAAGTGATTGAAGTCGACATGGATCAGCAAGGTATGGTTAGTGTTGATCACCATCTCTGGTCAAACAATCTTTCTCAATTATCTAATTTAGTAGTAAATCATTTAAATAATAAGACGAACACTTACGTTATTATTCGAGCTGACAAAAATTTATCACACGGCAAAGTGATGGAGATTGTGAGTGATTTTCAGCAAATAGGATTTAATCACTTTACTTTGGTTACTGAGGATTCTAATCATTGACATGGTAAGCCAGAAGATAATTGATAAGTGGTACAGTCAACACGTAAGCTGGTTATTAATACCATTAAGTGGATTATTTTTTTTGGTTATTACAATTAGACGTTGGCTTTATAAAAAACACTTTTTACCAATTTCCTCGCTCCCTGTGCCGGTGATAGTTGTTGGTAATATTACGGTTGGTGGTACTGGAAAAACGCCTTTAGTTATTGCCTTATGTAATTGGTTAAAAACACAAGGTTATTACCCTGGGGTTATTTCACGTGGTTATAAAGGTCAAATAAATCAAGTTCATGTTGTGAGTCACGAAGATGGCCCATCCCTAGTTGGTGATGAGCCTTTGCTTATTTTTAAAGAAGCAGCTGTTCCAGTTGCAATTGGCAAAAATCGTTATCAAGCTGGTGTTGAATTACTCAAAAAATACCCCGAAATAAATATTATTCTTTCAGATGATGGATTACAACATTATGCGTTACAGCGTAATCTAGAAATTGTTGTTGTTGATGGTCAACGATTGTTAGGTAATACCTATTTACTCCCAGCAGGACCTTTACGTGAACCACAAAGTCGTTTATCCACTGTTGATGCAGTTGTGATTAATGGTGAAAACGAGTCACTTCTAGATAACAGACAATCGCAATTTAACATGACAATGCGTCCTGAAACTTGGATTAATGTAAATAACCCTCATTTGCGTCAACCAATCAATGCTTTTTCTAGTGAACGATGTGTCGCAATGTGTGCCATTGGGAATCCACAGCGTTTTCTAAATACCTTAGCCTCAATAGGGGTGGTACCCTTTGCAACTCGAATTTTTGAAGATCATTATCATTATCAAGAAAATGACTTTAAAGAGTGGCTAGATGAGAAAATATTAATGACTGAAAAAGATGGGATAAAATGTCATTTGTTTGCACCGCAAAATGTGTGGATGCTTAAAATTAGCGCTCAATTAGACGAGCCGTTTTATCAATGGTTACAGGTCAAATTAACCCATTTAAGAGAGAATAATGGATTCTAAATTATTGGAAATTTTGGTGTGTCCGTTATGTAAAGGACCATTAATTAAAAAGAGTGGGAAAGATGAGTTGATATGCGCTCCATGTCGTCTTGCTTATCCTATAAAAGAGGATATCCCCGTTATGTTGCAGCAAGAAGCGAGAGATATCCCTGTTGATGAGGATATAAAATAGTGCCACAGAGTTTTATAGCTATTGTTCCTGCACGTATGCAATCATCAAGATTGCCACGTAAAGCCCTAGCTATGATTGGCCCCTATCCATTAGTTATACACAGTGCTCTTCGGGCTCGTGAAAGTGGTGCGCAACGAGTGGTTATTGCAACTGACCATGTGGATATTGCTCAAGCTGCAAAAGAGTTTGGTTTTGAGTATGTTATGACTCATGCTAACCATTTGTCTGGTACAGATCGGCTGGCTGAGGCGGTTGATCTCCTTCAGCTTGAAGACCATCAGGTCATAGTTAACGTTCAAGGGGATGAGCCCCTTATAGAGGGTAAAGTCATAGCTAATGTGGTTGAAAGACTGATAAAAAGCCCTGACTGTGTTATGAGTAGTGCTTGTTATCCTATTGTAGAGTTCGCTCATTTTACCAACCCTAATGTGGTGAAAGTGGTTTTAAATCAGCGCCAAGAGGCTCTTTACTTTAGTCGTTCTGCGATACCATTTGATCGTGATAGTCAAAATAAGACACTGCCAAACACGATGAAAGCATGGCATCATATGGGGTTATACGCTTATCGCGCAGGTTTTTTGAAACATTACAAGCAGTTAACACCGGTTACTTTGGAATTAACAGAGAGCTTAGAGCAGTTAAGGGTGTTATGGTATGGCTTTAAAATAGCCATGGAAATTACAGATCAGGCTCCATTACCTGGGGTGGACACTGCTGAAGATTTACAACGTGTGCGGCACTGGTTTGAAACACACGAAACATATTAGTAAAAGGGAGTCGTTTTCATGAGAATCATTTTATTAGGAGCACCTGGAGCAGGGAAAGGAACACAAGCTGCTTTTATTAAAGAGCAGTTTAATATTCCTCAAATTTCAACGGGTGATATGTTACGGGCCGCTGTTAAGGCTGGGACTCCTTTGGGTATTGCCGCTAAGAAAGTAATGGATAGTGGTGGATTGGTATCAGACGATATCATAATTGGTTTGGTTAAGGATAGAATCGCTGAACAAGATTGTGCCAATGGTTTTCTGTTTGATGGCTTCCCGCGCACGATCCCTCAGGCTCAAGCACTTAAAGAAGCAGGGGTAGCTCTGGATTTTGTAGTTGAAATAGACGTTGCCGATGAAGAGATCATTCAACGTATGTCAGGGCGTCGTGTACATGTTGCATCAGGGCGTGTTTATCATACTAAGTTCAGTCCGCCTAAAGTTGCTGATAAAGATGATTTAACTGGGGAAGCGTTAATTCAACGCGACGACGATAGAGAAGAAATCGTTAAAAAACGTCTCCAAGTCTATCATGATCAAACAAAACCCTTAGTTGATTATTATGAAAACTGGAGTAAAACTGGTGATACACAGGCTCCACGTTATGTGAAAATTGCAGGGGTAGGAGCAGTTGATCAAATTTCACAATCTATCATGGCTGCATTACAAAAATAGTAGGGTAATCAATTATGAAAAAACCTCCAATGAATGCCTTTTACGCACAATCAGGTGGTGTAACGGCAGTAATTAATGCTAGTGCTTGTGGTGTAATTGAAACAGCACGACGTTATCCTACAAAAATCGGTAAGGTATTGTGCGGACGTCATGGTATTTTGGGGGCATTGGAAGAGGATTTAATTGATACAAGTTTTGAAAGTGCTGAGGCAATTCGAGCTCTTAAACACACCCCATCGGGTGCTTTTGGTTCAGCGCGTTTCAAATTAAAAAGCCTTGAACAAGATAAGGCCTCTTATCAACGATTAATTGAAGTGTTTAAAGCCCATCAGATAGGTTATTTTTTCTATAACGGTGGTGGTGATTCTCAGGACACTACTCATAAAGTCTCGCTGATGGCCAAAGAGATGGACTATCCGTTGGTATGTGTGGGTATACCAAAAACTGTGGATAATGATCTGCCTTTAACCGATTGTTGTCCGGGTTTTGGTTCTGTAGCTAAATATGTAGCAACCTCAATTCGTGAGGCAGGGTTTGACGTGGCTTCAATGGCAAGAACCTCAACAAAGGTGTTTATCTTGGAGGTAATGGGGCGTCACGCTGGGTGGATTACAGCCGCCTGTGGGTTAGCTTCGGAAGGCAAAGGTCAGCCACCTCATTTATTACTTTTCCCCGAAGTACCGTTTAATCCAACTGAGTTCTTAAAACGAGTCAAAGAATGTGTGGAGCAGTTTGGTTACTGTGTTATTGGAGTCTCTGAGGGATTACGTAATCAAGAGGGTAAGTTTCTCTCTGAAAGTGGGCTTAAAGATGCTTTTGGCCATGCGCAGCTAGGTGGAGTGGCTCCTGTTATTGCTAATTTAATTAGAGATAAACTGGGCTACAAATATCATTGGGCCGTCGCTGATTATTTGCAAAGAGCGGCACGACATTTGGCATCCAAAACAGATGTTGAGCAGGCTTACGCAGTGGGAAAGGCTGCTGTTCAATTTGCTCTCAAAGGACATACCGCCGTGATGCCTGTTATAGAGCGTCTTAGTGATGAGCCATATCGTTGGCAAATTGGCATGGCACCATTAGAAAAAGTAGCCAATCAAGAAAAAATGCTCCCAAAAAGCTTTATTAGTCGTGATGGATTTGGTATTACTGCACAAGCCAAACGTTATCTTTCACCATTAATTGAAGGGGAGGATTATCCACCCTACGAAAAAGGTTTACCGCAGTACGTTACTCTCAAAAACAAGGCTGTCCCAAAAAAACTAAAAACACAATTCAATCCACGTTAATCATGATACCCGTCCATGCGACTCATTTACTAGAAGGAAACCCATACGATCCTTCACAATTGAAGACGTGGATAAAAAAACAATTAGTTGATAATCAGGGTATGACCTATTTTGACGGTCGGATTATGATGACGGATGAAGAAATGGAACAGGCGGTTCCAGCTGCGGTACTGATTCCATTGGTTAATAAGCCTGAAGGCATTCAAGTGTTATTAACACAGCGGGCATCACATTTATACAATCACGCAGGTCAAGTTAGTTTTCCGGGTGGTCGAATTGATCCTGAGGATCGTAATACGCAAATTACTGCTTTAAGAGAAACGGAAGAGGAAATTGGTCTTGGTCGGGATAAAATTGAGATTCTAGGTTCTCTAAAAGAATACTTTATTCCATCAGGTTTTAAGGTAAGTCCATGGGTGGGGTGGATCAATCCACCCTTATCGTTAACTCCAGACCCCTTTGAAGTTGACCATATTTTTGAAGTACCACTTAGTTTCTTTTTTGATCCGCAGCGACACCATTTAAAACAAGATGAATTTGAGGGGCGTCAACGTCGTTATTACGTATTTGAGTATCAAGAAAAAACCATCTGGGGTGCGACAGCCGGTATGTTGATTGACTTATATCACACCCTCTACTCAAATCTTAAAAATAACGCTTAAAGTTTTCTGTAGCGGCAACCAAAGCGCTAAGTATACCCGGTTCAAAAGCTGAATGCCCTGCATCTGGAACAATCTGGTAGGTGGCTTCAGGCCATGCTTGATGCAGTTCGTCTGCTGTAATAATTGGACAAACACCATCATAACGACCTTGAATAATAGTTGCCGGTAAATGTCGAATGCGGTGAATATTATTTAATAAACTATTCTCAGGTAGAAAAATATCATTAGTAAAATAGTGTGCCTCAATACGAGCTAACCCTAAGGCTACTGCATTACTACCAAAATGACTTACTAGAGCGGGGTTAGGTAATAGGGTGGAGCATGAACCTTCAAAAGCACTCCAACGACGAGCAGCTTCTAGATGAATTTTTGGGTCAGGATCTTGTAATCTTTGTTGATAGGCATGAAGTAGATCGTTTCTTTCTGACTCAGGAATGTAATGAGTAAAGTCGCGCCACGCTTCTGGGAAAATAGCTTTAATGCCATATAAAAACCAGTCAATTTCACTTTTACGACAGAGAAAAATACCACGTAAAATTAAGCCCAAACATCGATCTGGGTGGGTTTCTGCATAAGCTAATGCAAGCGTACTTCCCCATGAACCACCAAATATTAGCCATTTTTCAATACCTAACAGTTGCCGTAGTTGTTCCATATCTTGAATCAACAAAGGAGTAGTGTTTTCCCTGGTTTCTCCAAGTGGTGTAGATCGTCCTGCGCCACGTTGATCAAAAATGACTATACGATATCTGGTGGGATCAAAAAATTGTCTGTGCATAGGTCCGGCACCGGCACCTGGCCCACCATGCAAAAATACAACAGGAATTCCGTTTGGGTTACCTGATTGTTCCCAATATAGCTCGTGAATATCGCCAACAGCCAAACGTCCTTTGGCAAAGGGTTCTATAGGGGGGAATAATGAATATGTACGCATAACTTTAAAATTAGTCTAAAAATAAATCATGTGAGAAGTTTACCTGATTGATAGAATATCGCATGGCAACAGTGGTAATCTAGTAGACATTATTACATAGGGGAAAATCTATGCTATACGAGTTGCACGAATTACAACATGCTTCTTTCTCCTCCTTACGGGCATGGGCTAAAACTGCCGCTCAACTCTATGGTAGCCCATATAGCCCACTTAGCTATACACCAATGGGACGTGTTGTTGCAGCTGGTTCAGAAGTTTTTTTGCGTACCACTCAACGTTATGAAAAACCAGCATTTGGCATTGATTATACGGAAATAGATGAGAAACCCTATGCGGTTTTAGAAGAAACTGTTTTAGAAAATCCTTTTTGTCATCTTAAGCGTTTCAGTAAAGTTGGTTTAAATGTAACTCAACCTAAGGTATTAATCGTTGCTCCCCTATCTGGTCATTACGCTACTTTACTGAGGGATACTGTCCGATCTTTTGTCAAAGATTTTGAAGTATGGGTAACGGATTGGGTGGATGCAAAGTTGGTTCCTTTGTCTTTTGGTGCTTTTCATTTTGATGATTACGTCAAGTACGTACAAGATTTCATTCGGTTTATTGGTTCAGATTTACATATTGTTTCAGTCTGTCAGCCTACAGTTCCAGTATTAGTAGCAGTATCACTGATGTCTGCAAATCAAGATCCCTTAGTGCCGAAATCAATGATTATGATGGGTGGCCCAATTGATACACGTAAAAACCCTACTACAGTTAATGATTTTGCAAAATCTCACCCATTATCCTGGTTTGAGAGTAGAGTAATTTATCGCGTTCCCGTGAAATATCCAGGTTACTTAAGGCAAGTTTATCCAGGGTTTCTACAACATGCAGGTTTTGTAGCGATGAATCCTGGAAGACATATTAATTCGCATAGAGATTTCTTTTATCAACTGGTTCGCGGTGATGGAGAAAGTGCTAATGTTCACCGTAGTTTTTATGATGAATATAATGCCGTTATGGATTTACCAGCAGAATATTACTTAGAAACCTTAGATCGTGTTTTTCATCGTCACGCACTAGCAGAGGGAACGCTGGTCTCGTGTGGTGAACTTGTTCGTCCAGATGCTATTACCAAAACTGCTTTGTTAACAGTGGAGGGGGAGCTTGATGACATATCAGGTAATGGACAAACTATGGCAGCTCAACTGTTGTGTGCCAGTATCCCAGAGAAGCATCGAGAGTCTTTACTTGCAAAGGATGTAGGACATTATGGAATTTTTAGTGGACGTCGTTTTAGAGAAATGGTTTATCCAACCATAAAGTCATTTATAGAAAAAGAGGCTTGATTATGTCTGATGCCACATCTAATCCGTCAGCGGATATGTTTGAAATGTTTCAAAAAATGGTTAATCCGATGGCTTTCCCACTACAAGGTTTGTTATGTGCAGGTTTGGATCCAAAAGAGTTAGAAAAAAAGATTAATGAACTTATCACTGTAAAACATTGGCTTAATGCCAATGTAGGGATGATTGATTTAACGATTAAAACGCTTGAATATCAAAAAACCTTAATGTCCTCTGTGAGTGATGTAACTAAAATGACCGAACCACAGGGACATACTGCTGGTGCAGAAGCTAATCCCATGATGAATCCAGCTCTATGGCCTTGGGCAATGATGAAAATGACTGGCATGCAGCCCACAGATCCTACTGCTGGGAACTCATCTGGCTCGGACAAAAAAAGTTAACGTCGTTGATAGTGTATAAAACTCATTGAATATTTATTTTTATCGTCTTGGGGATAATATTCAGACGATACTGTATGCCATAGATCAAGGTCGATAACAGGGAAAAAGGTGTCGCCTTCGACTTCGGCGTGAATGATTGTGACATATAACTCATTGGTGATATTCAGTGTTGTGTTGAATAATTCGGCTCCACCAATAATAAATAGTTTTTCTGAGTTACCACAACTTGCTATAGCCTCATCTACTGAGGAAAAAATGTCAGCTTTGTCAATACGAAATGAAGGGTCACGGGTGAGTATTAAGTTTCTTCTTCCTGGTAACAGCCGGCCAATAGATTGATAGGTCTTACGCCCCATAAGTACTGGGTGGCCAAGTGTGGTTTTTTTGAAAAAAGCCAAATCTGCTGGAAGATGCCAGGGGAGAGCGTTATTTTTCCCAATAACACGATTTTCTGACATGGCAACGATCATAGCTATAGATGGTTTGTCGTTCATTTTGTCTCTATATTTCAAAAAAATGATTGTAAACTTCTTAAGCATACAACAAATGCTCTGGTATTATAGGTATTTTATAGCTTAACTAGCATTTCCATGAAGTACGAAGAGCTTACCTTATCTCCCCCTTGGGTACATTTACCTACACGTTACGGCAAATTTCGTGCTCGTTCTTATGATTTTGAAGGCCAAGAGCATATGGTGCTGGCTATGGGGGATATTGCTCATGGTCCTGTACTTGTTCGTATTCATTCTGAATGCTTAACAGGCGATGTGTTCCACTCTCTACGCTGTGATTGTGGCCAACAATTAGAAACCTCTATGGAAAAAATAGCTCAACTTGAAAAAGGGGTTATTATTTACTTGAGAGGTCATGAAGGTAGGGGTATTGGACTTAAGCAAAAATTAGCTGCTTATTTGCTCCAGGATCAGGGATTGGATACAGTGGATGCCAATTTATCGTTAGGTCTTCCGGTAGATGCGCGAAGTTATGATGCTGCAATAGCTATTTTACGAGATTTGCAGATTCCTGAAATTGACTTATTAACTAATAATCCCGAAAAGCTAGCTCATTTAACTCGATCAGGCTTAACAGTTCGTCAACGAGTATCACTACAAACAGCTATTCATCCCATTACCCAAAAGTATTTGCTGACCAAGCGTGATCGTATGGGTCATTTTTTGGACATAGATGTTGCTGACAAGGACCAGATAAAATAAATATTTATTGTTGAGTGAGGGAGAGATGATGTTACGAAATCGGGTAGCCATTATAACTGGATCAACAAGTGGGATTGGTCTAGGGATTGCGAGAGAATTAGCTCAATCTGGAGCGGATATTGTCTTAAACGGTTTTGGTGATCTAGGCGAAATCCATCACCTTAGAGAACAATTGAGCCAAGAGTTTGGGGTAAGAGTCATTTACCATCCTGCGGATATGCAAAAACCAGAACAAATCGAGCAAATGGTGAGTTTAACCGTTAGCGAAATGGGGCAAGTTGATATTTTGGTTAATAATGCAGGCATTCAATATGTCTCCCCTGTAGAGAGTTTTCCAAAGGATCGCTGGGATGCCATTATTGCTATCAACCTGTCATCTGCCTTTCACGCCATTCAAGCGGTACTTCCTAATATGTATCAAAGAGGTTGGGGTAGGATCATCAATATTGCCTCAGCCCATGGCCTGGTTGCTTCTGCGAATAAATCGGCTTACGTAGCAGCTAAACACGGCATTATTGGCTTAACTAAAACTGTTGCATTAGAGTCCGCAAAGTCTGGCGTCACATGTAATGCGATTTGTCCAGGGTGGGTATTAACTCCGCTAGTACAAAAACAAATAGATGCCATTGTTCAAAAAGAAGGGATAACCTTCGAACAGGCAAAGAGTCGTTTGCTTTCTGAAAAGCAACCCTCCGGAGAGTTTGTTACCCCTGAACAAATTGGTAAGGCGGTAATATTTTTATGTTCCGATGCAGCACAATCAATTCGTGGAACCAGTTTATCCATTGATGGCGGTTGGACTGCACAATAATTTTTAGAGAGAAAACTATGTCAACAAGTAAAGTATATAAAGACGCTGAAAGTGCATTAAGTGGATTATTAGATGATGGTATAACGATTGCAGCTGGCGGTTTTGGTTTATGCGGTATTCCAGAAAACTTAATCGCAGCATTAGTAAAAAGTGGGGTAAAGGATCTGACTATTGTTGGAAATAATGCTGGTGTTGATGATTTTGGTATGGGCTTGTTATTGAAAACAAGACAAGTTAAAAAAGTAATTGCCTCATATGTTGGGGAGAACAAAGAGTTTGAAAGACAAGTTCTTGCCGGTGAGCTTGAGTTGCAACTTACACCTCAGGGAACGTTAGCTGAAAAGTTAAGGGCAGGTGGTGCTGGCATTCCTGGTTTTTATACCAGAACTGCTTACGGTACAGCCCTTGCAGAAAATAAAGATACACGTGAGTTTAATGGGAAATCTTATGTTCTAGAAGAAAGTATTGTCTCTGATGTATCTATTGTTAAAGCATGGAAAGGCGATACGCTAGGTAACTTGGTTTACCATAAAACCGCACGTAACTTTAATCCTATGATAGCAACTTGCGGTAAAGTGACTGTTGCTGAGGTAGAAGAGTTAGTCCCTGCAGGCTCACTTGGTCCTGACGAAATTCATACGCCAGGAATATATATTGACCGTATTATTCAAGGCAACCATTATGAAAAAAGAATTGAGTTTCGTACACTGTATACCCCTCCCGGGGAAGGAGTGGCTAGTACTCTTGGCACACGGGAGAAATTAGCTAAGCGTGCAGCGCAAGAGTTACGTGATGGATTTTATGTCAATTTGGGAATTGGTATTCCAACTCTAGTTGCAAATTATATTCCGCAGGGAATGAATGTTATTTTACAGTCTGAAAATGGGTTGTTAGGAATTGGCCCATTTCCAACTGAGGACACTATTGATGCTGATTTGATCAATGCAGGAAAACAAACCATCACAACCTTACCTGGATCAAGTTTCTTTTCAAGCGCAGATTCTTTCGCCATGATCCGTGGTGGACACATTGATTTGTCTATTTTGGGTGGATTGGAAGTGTCTGAAAATGGGGACCTTGCTAATTGGATGGTTCCTGGCAAGATGGTTAAAGGCCCAGGTGGTGCCATGGACTTGGTGTCCGGTGTGAAACGTGTGATTGTGTTGATGGAACATACCGCGAAAACAGGTGAACCAAAAATCTTAAAACAATGTGCCTTACCCATCACAGGTCAGGGTGTAGTGAATATGATCATTACCGATCTATGTGTGTTTGATGTGATACCAGGACAAGGTCTTGTGTTAATTGAACTCATGCCAGGAGTCAGTGTAGAGGAAGTGAAAGCTAAAACTGGCTGTGACTTTATTGTGTCCCTAAATTAATATCTCCCAAGAAGAGGTTGGTTTAGGGTATTATTAATGGTTCAATGGCGGGTCTCCTCGCATTGTGCAGTGGTGAACCTGGTCAGGTCCGGAAGGAAGCAGCCACAACTACAACGTACAAGTGCCGAGGGTTAGGCTCGCCACCCTCTTTTTTGAACTTAAGTTAAGTAAAGATCAGAAGATGATGAAAAAAACTCAATTTTTATTAGGTAGCTTAGGCATTGCTTTAACCCTATTTACTACTAGCGCTTTAGCAACTCGTGACGGTGTCGCTTTTGAAGTGGGTGAGGGCAATCATACTGACATGGCAAGAATTAGTGTTGATCATTCTTGGGATAAAAAATGGTTTACAAATCATTCCTGGTCGCTTGGCGGATACTGGGATTTTTCAGTTGGGAAATGGAATCCTCATGCCTCCTCAGGTGGTAATCATGAAGTTAACGACTATAGTATTACTCCGGTATGGAGAGTTAGCCCAACTCAGTCAAACTCATCTTTTATTCCGTTTATGGAATTGGGTATAGGCGCCCATTATATTACCAATCATGATGTCTATTTAGGTCGTCAAATGAGTACTAACTTTCAATTTGGTGACCATGTTGGTGCTGGGGTGACTCTTGGTCAAAAACATGACTGGGATGTGATGGTACGCTTTCAACATTTATCTAACGCTGGTATACAAAACCCAAACCCAGGAATCAATTTCTTACAGTTACGTGTAGGCCATTGGTTTTAAGCTAACTGAATAATTCATACGTTATGGCTACCTCGATTGCACTTGCAAGAAAATGGCGACCTAAGTCTTTTAAAGAGATGGTCGGACAAGAGCATGTGGTAAGAGCATTAAATAACGCAATTGAAAGTGGTCGTATTCATCATGCTTATTTATTTACTGGAACTCGAGGAGTGGGTAAGACTACCCTTGCTCGTATTCTAGCTAAATGTTTTAATTGTGAAACAGGCTTGACAGCAATACCCTGTGGTCAATGTGAATCGTGTCAGTCAATTGATCGAGGCCGAAACCCTGATTTGATGGAAGTGGATGCGGCAACCAACACACGCGTTGAGGAAATGCGCGAGTTACTTGATAATGCCCAATACATGCCTGTGGCAGCACGCTATAAAGTGTATATCATCGACGAAGTTCATATGCTTTCTCGTTCAGCATTTAATTCAATGTTAAAAACGCTTGAAGAGCCACCTGAACATGTTAAATTCATTTTGGCAACCACTGATCCACAAAAAGTACCCATAACTGTTTTATCTCGTTGTTTGCAATTTAACTTAAAACAAATGAGACCTGAGCAAATCGCTTTGCACTTAGGACATATCTTAAAAGAAGAACAGATAGCCTACGAAGATAATGCATTAACTTTGATAGGGCGAGCTGCTCAAGGGTCGATGAGAGATAGTTTGAGTCTGTTGGATCAAGCTATCGCCTATAGCTCATCTGAAGTGAGAGAAGAGCATGTGGCGAATATGCTTGGTGTGATTTCTGAAGATTATCTATACCAAATATTGAATGCATTAAGTCAGCAAGATGCTTATACTTTGATCGCAATATCTCAATCTATGGCTGATCGCTATTTGTCTTTTGTTCAAGCGCTAGAGGATTTAGCTCGTTTAATTCATAATGTAACACTTCTTAAAGCCACCAAAAAAGCCCAGGATACATTAGGTTTAAGTGACTCTCTTTTACCATTAACAGAATCTTGGGATGCTCAGACATTACAGTTGTTATATCAAATTGCAATTCAAGCAAGACATGATATGTATCTAGCGCCGGATGAATTGTCAGGTTTTCGTATGGCTTTATTGAGAATGTTGGCTTTTACTCATCAGGATGCAGCATTACCTGTGTCCCATGAGATAAAAAGTGAAAATAGTAAAAAAAAACAGTTAATTGAGCAAACTCACGACACAGCTCCCTCGCGTTCTGAAAAACAGACACATATACCTCCTAGTCTTGCTAATTGGCCTGAATTGGTTACTCGATTGTCTGGGGCGGGCATGGCATATGAATTATCACGTCATTGTCAGTTAAAAAGTTTTGAAGCTGGCCATCTATATTTAACTATAGACCCTTCTCAGAAAACGCTTATTCCCTATCAAGATAGATTGCAAAGTGCGCTTGAATCTATTCTGGATATGGATATTAAACTCACCATTGAACTGATTAAGGAAGAGGGACACACACCAGCGCAATTAGAAGAAAAAAAAGAGCAGGCAGCGCTACAGGCGGCAAAACATTCAATTGAACATGACCCATTAGTGCGAACCTTATTAGATGAGTTTGGCGGGAAGTTGATAGAATCAAGTATTAAACCAATAAAAAACAATTAATGAGAGGTTAATTATGATGAAAGGTGGCCTAGCTGGCTTAATGAAACAAGCGCAACAAATGCAAGAGAACATGAAAAAAGCGCAAGAAGAGCTTGCGCAAACTGAAGTCAATGGCCAGTCTGGTTCTGGTATGGTTAAAATCACCATGACCTGCGATCATGATGTAAAACGTATTAGTATTGATCCAAGTATTATGGATGATAAAGAAATGCTGGAAGATTTAATTGTAGCTGCTTTCAAAGATGCACATAGACAAGCAGAACAAACGACGCAACAGCGTATGGCAGGTTTTACTGCCGGCATGGGTATGCCACCTGGATTAAAACTACCGTTCTAAGATGCCAGATAGTAAAAAAAACTCTTTACTTGATGAGTTGGTTGAAGCGTTGCGTTGTCTACCAAGTGTAGGGCCTCGATCTGCTCAACGAATGGCATTTCACTTGCTGCAACACGATCGTCATGGCGCAGCAAAGCTGTCTACGGTTTTATCAGATGCGCTAAATAATATTCATCATTGTGAGCAGTGCAATAACTTTACTGAAGCATTGATATGCGATTTATGTTCATCGACGAGTAGAGACAATTCTGTTTTATGTGTTGTTGAGTCGCCTGCTGATTTATTAATGATGGAGCATACATTAGCCTATAAGGGTATGTATTTTGTGTTAATGGGAAAAATTTCACCACTTGATGGGATTGGGCCGCAAGAAATTGGGTTACCACGATTAATTAAACGTGTTGAACAAAGTGCCATTCAAGAAATCATCATCGCAACTAATTTTACAGCTGAAGGTGAGGCCACATCTCATGCGATACATGAAATTTTAAAGCCTTTTAATATCAAAATTTCACGTATTGCCAGAGGGGTTCCAGTGGGTGGAGAGCTAGAGTATGTGGATAGCGGTACTTTGGCACAAGCAATTATAGAAAGAAGAGAAGCTCAATTTTAAGTATAAGGACTGGTTATGTTAGATGTTCAATTGTTAAGAAATCAATTAGATGATGTGATTCATCGTTTACAACAACGTCATTTTAAATTTGATGTTGATAGATTCACAACACTTGAACAAGAACGTAAACAAGTACAAATGAGAACGCAAGAACTACAATCTCAGCGTAACAGCTTATCAAAAGAAATTGGTCAGGCTAAAGCCCAACGTCAGGAGGCTGAACACTTAATGCAGCAGGCCACTGCCATTAATGAAGAATTGGCTGAAGCCTCACAAAAACTTGCGGTAATTCAAAAAGAATTAGAAGAATTGTTACTGGGTATTCCTAATCTTCCTCATGCTTCTGTACCTGTTGGAGAGTCTGCTGATTACAACGTTGAAGTAAGAAGAATAGGGACTCCTAGAGTGTTTGATTTCACGCCCAAAGATCACGTTGATCTAGGTGAGGGTCTAGCGCTAATGGATTTTAACCGAGCATCCTTATTGTCTGGTGCACGTTTTTCCGTATTAAAGGGTTCACTGGCTCGATTACACAGAGCGCTAACTCAGTTTATGTTGGACATACACACCACAGAGCATGGCTACCAAGAAGCGTATGTGCCTTATTTGGTTTCTGCTAACACGCTTCGTGGTACAGGTCAGTTACCAAAGTTTGAAGCTGATTTATTTAAAGTCCCTAGAGAGGATGCCGAACCCTTATATTTGATTCCTACAGCAGAAGTACCATTAACTAACTTTGTTCAAGATACTATTGTTGATGAACAAGCTCTTCCCATTCGATTAACTGCACATACCCCATGTTTTAGATCTGAGGCAGGATCCTATGGTAGAGATGTAAGAGGTTTAATACGTCAACATCAATTTGATAAAGTTGAGTTAGTGCAAATTGCCCATCCTGAAAAATCCTATGACGCATTAGAGGAATTGACTTCTCATGCAGAAACCATCCTTCAGCGTTTAGAATTACCCTATCGAGTGATGTTGTTATGTACTGGTGATATGGGTGCAGGAGCTACTAAAACCTATGATTTAGAAGTATGGTTACCAGGGCAAAACGCTTATCGTGAAATCTCTTCTTGCAGTAATTGTGAAGGATATCAAGCCAGACGTATGCAAGCCCGTTTCCGTAGTCAAAAAAATAAGCCTGAATTAGTTCATACATTAAATGGTTCGGGTGTGGCTGTAGGGCGAGCGTTGGTTGCCATCCTTGAAAACCATCAGAACGAAGATGGTAGTATTAATATTCCTAAAGCGCTACAACCTTATATGGGTGGAATGAGTGTATTAACAGCGAGTAAGTAAGCTTACTTATTCATTAACCCTAAGAATTTAAATCCAGGACGATAGTTGGGTTCAAAGCGGCTGAGAATGTCATAGTAACTTCTAATGTTCTCCACATAGTTTACGGGTTCCCCGCCACGCGCAAACCCGTATTGAGTGTTACTGAACACGGCCGGGACACTCAGTAGTGGTAAAGTTTTTTTAATGTCATTCCACGCGTTTGGATTCATCCCTTTGCGTTGTGCGATTTTTCTGGCATCCTCAAGATGAGCAAGTCCTACATTATAAGCAGCCAAAGCCATCCATACTCTATCAGGCTCGGGGACGCTTTTGGGAACAGACTCTTCTAATTGTTTCAAATAGAGAGCGGCAGCTGGAACTGATTCATTGGGATCAAGTCGGTTACTGACATGTAAATGATCCGCGGTATCTGCCGTTAACATCATTAATCCTCTTACCCCAGTTGGTGAGAGTGCATTGTTATCCCAGCGCGATTCTTGATAAGCAACAGCAGCCAATAAGCGCCAATCAATGTTAGTTAAAGCCTGTGCTTTTTTAAAAATTTGAGTAAATTTAGGAAGTCTTGATGCGCGTTTTACCATGAATACTGATGAATCTTCACGATCAAGAGCATTAATATGCCCATAATAACGCTCTACTACTTCAGATAAATTGCCGCCATGATCCCAACGATTAAAAAAACTCATGGCTGCAATAAATAATGGGTTTTTTTCATCTTTGGGAAAGGCCCAAGCAAGAGGGCTTGATGGAGAGAGATTTAATGCAACGACCAAGTCGGGATAGTAATGCTGAGCAATAGCTACGGTATTCGAATCGCTAATAGCGAAATCTACTGTCCCTTCGTATACCTTTTGCAGTAAATCTAGATCGATATCACCACGAGGGTAACTCACCCATGATAACTGGCTATTTTTTTGTTTAAATTGAGTGAGTATATTTAAATGAGTGGGGTCAGGTACGACACCTACTTTTTTACCGACTAAATCATCTAATGATTTAATAGAATTATTAAAATTGTTGTTATATACCACTACAGGATGACTATTTTGATAGGCAAGTGTGAAATCAAATTCCTTTTTAAGTTCATTGGTTTCGTGTACCGCTGCAGCAGCGAAATGAGCTTTATGTAATTTAACTGCAGTTAATACTTGATCAAGATTATCTAGAACGAGAAAACGTACAGGTTTACCTAAATATTCACCAAAACTGACTCCTAAATCATGTTCTAGTCCTACTGTTTTACCATCTGGATCAGTGAGATAAGTTGTGGGTCCTAAGCGGGTAGCAATAACGATTTCTGATAAATCATTTAGATTGGTGACAGGTGAGAGGATAGGTGCGTCTTTGAGTAATGTCGCACCATCTTTGTCTTGTGTGTGTTCATAGGACCATAAAACAATGAATACCATGATGGTGAGTAATAATAAGAATACGCGTTCAGGTGAGCCTAATGGTTTCACCATGAAAAAAAGTATATTTAATATGTGACGTAGAGTCTGTGATAACATGAATTAGTTAATAATTAGAGTCTAGGAAATGCAAGGGTTACATTACGTCATTGTGCCTGCTGCAGGTATAGGTGCGAGAATCGGCGCAGCAGTGCCAAAACAATTTTTGAAAATTGGACAACACACGGTGTTGGACTATACCCTTCAAGCCTTGCTCTCCTGTGTAACGATTAAACACGTAGTCGTTATTTTATCACCCTCTCATGATTTGTATAAAAATCAATTAGATACTAAGGATGAACGCGTAAGCTTTATCACTACTGGCAGCGATACGCGCGCAAAAACTGTGTTGAACGGTTTACACTATTATTCGTCTTTTGTTAGAGATGAAGATTGGATTTTAGTTCATGATGCAGCAAGACCTTGTTTACAACTGGCTGATCTTGAGCGTCTATTCAAAGAGCTTGAACAGGATCCTGTAGGTGGTATTCTCGCTCTGCCTATAAGTGACACAATCAAGCAAGCCGATGGGAAAGAGCGCATTGACTTCACACGCGATCGGAAAGATTTATGGGCCTCACAAACACCGCAAATGTTTCGCTATAAATTATTAAAAGAAGCATTGGCGCAACATCACATAGATACTACAGATGAAGCATCATCGATTGAAAAACTGAATTTAAAACCAAAGCTTGTACAAGGTAGTTCCACCAATATTAAAATTACTTATCCAGAAGATATAAATATTGCTACATATATTTTAAAAGCGCAGGGTCGTTATGAATAAAATACGAATAGGTCAGGGCTTTGATGTACATGCTTTTGCTGAAAACCGTCAATTAATTCTAGGTGGTGTGACGATCCCTTACCACTTGGGATTATTGGGCCACTCTGATGCTGATGTATTGATTCATGCACTCTGTGATGCTTTACTAGGCGCAGTAGCATTAGGAGATATTGGCCGCCATTTTCCTGATACAGATGAGCGTTTTCGTGGAGCAGATAGTCGTCAATTACTCCGCCAAGTCTCGTCAATGTTAAAAGCCTTAGGCTGGTCTATTGTCAATGTTGATATTACTGTCATTGCTCAGGCTCCTAAAATGGCTCCTTATATCCCACAAATGATTACACACCTAGCAGAGGATTTAGTGCTTGATGTAGAGGATATTAATATTAAAGCCACAACCACTGAACAATTGGGTTTTACAGGAAGAGGTGAAGGTATTGCAGCACAGGCTATCTGCCTGTGCCAGCAAATTGGTTAGTAGGGTAGTTGTGCGCTTGGAAAGACCGTTAGAATGTTTTTCCTAAAGTCCTCTTTGATGCGCTCGAGTGCGTCACTGTTATCCGCTTCAAAGCGCAACACGACAACTGGTGTTGTGTTGCTGGAGCGAGCTAAACCAAATCCATCTTCATATTCAACACGAACACCGTCTAAAGTGAGGATGTCCCGTGCTCCTTCAAATTTTCCCTGTTCTTGCAACAGACTAATAAGTGTTTTATTTTCTCCCTCTTGAAGCTTTATTTGTAATTCAGGGGTACAAATACTATTAGGTAAAGATTCAAGGGTGAGAGACGGGCTATCAGTACGGCTTAAAATTTCAAGTAAGCGCGCACCTGCATAAAGTCCATCATCAAAGCCATACCAGCGTTCTTTAAAAAATACGTGGCCACTCATTTCTCCTGCCAGAAGTGCCTGAGTTTCTTTCATTTTAGCTTTGATGAGAGAATGCCCAGTTTTCCAAATAATCGGCTCACCTTTAAACTGTCGAATCCAAGCAAATAAATGTCGTGTACATTTCACATCAAACAGAATATTCGCTCCAGGGTTTCTTGCTAGTACATCTTGTGCAAACAACATTAGTTGTCTATCTGGGAAAATAACTTCTCCAGAAGCGGTCACTACCCCTAAACGATCACCATCACCATCAAAGGCTAATCCTAAATCTGCTTGTTCGCGCTTGACGCACTCAATTAAATCAACCAAATTTTCTGGTTGAGACGGATCTGGATGATGATGCGGGAAATGACCATCTACCTCACAATATAATTCAATAACTTCACATCCTAATTGCTTGTACAAATTGGGTGCAAAACGACCGGGAATACCACTGCCACAATCAACGACAATTTTGAGTGGTCTGGTTAAATGCACATCTTTCGTGATGGTAGATAAATAAAGTTGATCAATTTCAGCTTGTCGATAACTACCGGATTCTGAGGTAAATTGATTGTTTTCAATACGAAGTCGTAATGCTTGTATCGTATCTCCGGATAAAGTTTCCCCACCTAAAACAATTTTAAAACCATTATATTCAGGAGGATTGTGAGAACCTGTAACCATTACCCCTGTGAAATTAGCCCATTGATAGGCAGCAAAATAGAGCATTGGTGTGGCAACCATACCCACATCAATTACATTTAAACCAGACTCTTGAAGCCCTTGTGATAGGGCGGAACTAAGATGGGGACCAGATAGTCTCCCGTCGCGCCCAATAACAATCTCTTTTAAGCCTTTTGATTTGGCTTCACTACCAATAGCCCTACCAATTAACAATACTGAATCTGTGGTTAATTGCTTATCGACGATGCCACGTATGTCATATGCTTTAAAAACTTCTTTTGCCACATTCATTGTTCTATTCCTAATAAAAATTAAGTTTAATCATTAAATGATTTGCAGTAGGACATTATTATATCGGGTATCCACTGTAAAAACCCAGGAAATCGTCCATTTACAAAGCCGACATGTCCACCATATTGCGATGTAATAAGTTGCGTGGAGTGCGAAAGTTGGGATGGTTTAGGGATGAGATGTTTGGGTATAAAAGGGTCGTCTTGACTCATTACAAGTAATGTTGGTGTGGAAATAGCATGCAAATGAGGTCCTGCGCTAGATTGACTCCAATAATCCCTCGCACCCTTAAAGCCATGTAGTGGCGCCATAAAGTATTCATCAAATTCAAACATATTTTTGGCTGTCAGTACTTTTTTCAGATCAAACAGACCTGGAAATTGTTTGGCCTTAAGTTTGGCTTTGGGTTTTAAAGTGCTCAGGAAATGATGAGTATATACTCGATTAAACCCTTGATTAAGAGTTGATGCCACAGTCTCTAAATCAAGTGGAGGAGCAATAGCTACGGCGCCCTTAATTAATTTGTCAGAAGTTTTTTCTGCTAACCATTTTAAAAGAATATTCGCACCCAGTGAAAAACCAACTACGAAAATAGGTAAATTAGAAAATTGCCCACTAATAAGGGGGATTAACCAGTCAAATTCTTGGCTATCCCCTGCATGATATAAGCGTGGCATGAGATTAATTGGTCCGCTACAGCCTCGCAGATTTGGGGCAACCACATGGAAGCCTTGCTCTATGCCAGTGTGAGCAAGACTTCTAATATATCGTGACTGACTATTTCCTTCTAACCCATGAATGAGTACGATTATGGCGTGCGCTTGAGGATGTTCTATATAATCAATATCAAGAAAATCGTCGTCTGGTGTTGAGACAGTTTTTCTTAACCAGGGAATAGGAGGGCAGGGTACGTAACGTGCACCATAAATAGTATGAATATGCGGCTGTTTTAACCACCATGAGGTGGTAAAGTGTTTGTAAGAGAAATTAGACATCATTGGCGATAATGCAAAAAGATGTTTAAGATTATAAAATTATAAGATTACATAAAGAGTACTGCGTGAATTATGACACGTCCAGCCAAGATTTCTATCAATAGCAACAATATTATTCAAAATTGTAAACTTGCCCGACAAATTCATGGCGGCAAACTATTGGCTGTGGTTAAGGCGAATGCTTATGGTCATGGTGATCTATTGGTTGCACGGCAATTGGCAGAGTATGTTGAAGGATTTGCAGTTGCCTGTCTTGAGGAAGCCGTTGTGTTGAGGGAAGGAGGAATAACTCACCCCATCGTCTTATTAGAAGGTCCCTTTTCGGCTTTAGAGATACCTGATTATCTTCACTATCAATTAACACCCGTCATTCATCATATTGATCAATATGCCTGGTGGAGTGAGGCTACTTCATCTCAGGGTATTTGGTTAAAGTTTGATACAGGAATGCATCGTTTGGGTTTTCAAGAAAAAGAGATTAACGAACTATTCAGAAATAACAAAGCTCAAAATAGCATACGAATTGATGTACTTATGACACATTTTGCTAACGCAGATTCTATTGATCCTCAATTAGTACACTTGCCCATGGAACGATTTAAGCGCGTTTTGAGTGAGATGGGTATTGAAGGCAGTATAGCCAACTCCGCTGCAATTATGCTGCACAGTCAATTACGATCTAATTGGGCTCGTCCTGGACTTATGTTATATGGTGTTGATCCATTAGGACGCGCAGCCAGTGAAGTGGGTTTGAAGCCAGTTATGAAACTAACATCAGAAGTAATTGCGTTACGTTGGATTGATGTTGGAGAGTCGGTAGGATACGGTAGTACGTTTACGGCATCACAACCTACCCGAGTAGCAACAATTGCCTGTGGTTATGCAGATGGTTATCCGCGCACGGCAAAGAATGGAACGCCGGTATGGATTAATGGTAAAAAACTGCCTTTAATTGGCCGGGTATCAATGGATATGATTACCGTGGATGTGACGCAACAAGCTGACGTTCAGTTGGGTTCGCAGGTTGAGTTATGGGGAGACAATATAAATGTGGCTGAAGTGGCTCATTGTTCAGGTACGCTAGCTTATGAACTACTTTGCCATACTCATAGACCCGCTCGTATTAATAGTTAATAGATAAAAATATATGGATAGTGCGGATTTACTGGTTTTAGAAACGCTTAATAGTTGGTTACAAGATAAGCGTCGTTGTTATTTGGTTACTCTGGTCGGCACGGTAGGTTCAGCACCTCGTTCAGCTGGATCTCTTTTGGGGTTGACGGATAAGGGAGATATAGTCGGCTCTGTATCGGGTGGTTGTGTCGAAGATCAGTTGGTATCTTATATCAGAGAAAATCCTCTTCAATACCCTCAGTATTTGAGTTATGGAATAGATCAACACCAGGCGTTACGTTACTTATTACCCTGTGGCGGTACCATTGAGCTTGTTATTGAACCCTTAACTGAACACAGTCAGCTATCAGCATTATGCGCTCTCATCAATTCCAAGACAAAGGTACTACGTCAATTATCAGTGACAACAGGAGAAGTAAAGTTAACTCCTATTACAGAATTTGTGCCAAAAGTGAATTGGCATGATCAGCAATTAGAGGTTGTATTTGGACCTCGTTATCGATTATTAATTATTGGTGCTAATCAAATTGGTATTTATTTAACACAAATGGCCCAGGCACTTGATTATCATGTTCTTGTTTGTGATCCTAGAGAAGAAATTAGACGCAACTGGCCAATTAACAATACCGAAGTAAGTGCTTTAATGCCTGATGATTTTATTCGAGAACAACAGCCTGACTTACATACAGCCATTGTCGCTTTAACTCATGACTTAAAACAAGATGATTTAGCATTGCTTGAAGCGTTAACATCCTCTGCATTTTTTGTCGGTGCAGTAGGTTCAAAAAAAACGCAACAAGCAAGACGAACGCGATTAGAAAGCTTTGATTTAAGTGCTACTCAACTAGCCAAATTAAAAGGACCTGTAGGATTGTCTATTGGTAGCAAAACTCCTCCAGAAATTGCACTTGCCATACTCGCGCAAATTACAGCAATTAAAAATGGAATTACTCTTTGATGAGTGATTATAATTGTGCCTTATTATTGATGGCAGCAGGTTCAAGTCGCCGATTTGGTGAAAATAAATTATTACTTACTGATAGTAATTGTACATATCTTGCCATCAATACTGCCCAACGTTATGCTCATTTATCAGTTAAGTGGGCTATTATTAATGCCAATCAGCTTTCTTTACTCCCTGGCTTATGTCAATTAGGCTATCAAGTCAAAGTAGTCAGTGCATCATCCTCGTTTTCTGAATCATTAAAGCAGTTAGTCCATACCACTTCCCACTATAATGCATGGCTTATTGCTCTTGCTGATATGCCACTTGTGAGTCGTTCTACAGTTGATCAAATTACGTTAAGTTTGAGCCAAGGTAATCAGTTGGTTGTACCAAGGTTTCAGGGTGTAAGAGGGAACCCTGTTGGAGTTGGACGGCAGTATTTGCCAGTAATTAATGCTTTAAATGGTGATATTGGCTTGAGAAAAATTGTTGAGCAACAACCAACCCAAGTCACCTGGATTGATACTAACGATCAAGGTATTATTTTTGATATCGATGAAACTAAGGATTGGGCTCAATATAATGAGCTAGTGAATTTAATTCGTTAATAATATGTTGTGGCGTTATATCAGTCAGGCATTTTAAGTGTCCCAGCGGGCATACCCTTTGAAAACACGGACTACAGGATAATTGAAGAGTCACTACTTTAGCTTGAGAGCAAAGTGGTGGGGTGAATTGTGGGCTAGATGATCCAAAAAGTGCCACCACAGGACGTTTGAGCGCTGCAGCAATATGCATTAACCCCGAGTCATTAGTCACTACCGCCTGCGCAAGTGCCATCAAATCTACCGCTTGAGCAAGATTGGTTATCCCGCATAAATTCGTTATATTCTTACTTGATACCCCTTGCATAATTTCATCTGCAACGGCTTTATCTTTATTGGATCCCATTATCCAAATTTGTTTGTTTTGTGCTAATAGCTCAATAGCCAACTGATGGTAATGCCTGGTTGGCCAACGTTTGGCAGGACCATATTCAGCGCCAGGACAAAGAACTATGATGGGTAAGTCGAGATGAAGGTTGAGCCTGTGAATGAGTTCCTGCTGATTGAGCAAATTGGGAACAAGTTGCGGATAGAGTGAGTGATTAAATTCAACTTTACTTTCGGAGAGAGCTAAAAATCTTTCCACCATAAGTGGATGGCGCTTGGTATCGAGGGTTATAGCATGGTTGAGTAAAACACCTCTTCCTTCTCTTTTATAACCTACTCGAATTGGAATGTGTGCAAGCCATGGAATGAGTGCTGACTTGAATGAATTAGGAAGAAGAATGGCCTTATCATATTTGTTTTTCAATAAACGAGAGGCATGCCATAAACCACTTATATTAAGCTCTTTGTGTATGAGTGGGCTGTCTATAACATGATCAACTTCAGGAATTCTCTCCAACACCCCACGAGTCCAAGAGGGAGCCATGACATCTATTGCGCATGATGAAATCGACTTGAGTTGTCTCATGAGAGGTTGACTAAGAACAGCATCGCCAACCCATGAGGCGCCTATAATAAGTATTCTGTTCAATGCTGAGCTTTAGGCAGTGGCCCTTGCCATTCATATTTAGTACCACAATAGGGGCACTGAGCATGCCCTGTTTTTGTGATGTCTAAAAATACCCGTGGATGGGTATTCCATAGGGCTACTGCAGGCTGAGGACAATGTAGAGGTAAATCTTTTTCACTTACCAGAATAACCTGTTGATCCAAAGCTTTTCCTTCAGACATGTTTATACTCCTACGTGACTTAACCAATGTTGATGTTGAGCACTTTGACCGGTTACCACTTCAAAATATTTACTTTGCAGCGCTCGGGTGATAGGTCCTCGCATCCCTTGACCAATCACTCTATTATCTACCTCTCGAATTGGGGTTACTTCTGCTGCTGTACCCGTAAAGAAAGCCTCGTCTGCACTGTATAGTTCATCCCTAGAAATTCGTCTTTCAACAACGGTGAGGTTCATTTCATGGGCTAATTGAATAATGGTATCGCGAGTAATTCCTTCAAGCGCACTTGATAGATCAGGCGTGTAAATCACGCCTTTTTTTACAATAAAAATATTTTCACCAGATCCCTCTGCCACAAACCCATCTACATCTAATAGTAATGCTTCATCGTAGCCATCTGTGATCGCTTCATTGTTGGCAAGGATAGAATTCATGTAATTACCTGATGCTTTAGCCTTACACATAGTAATATTAGGATGATGTCTAGTATAAGAAGAGGTCTTCACACGAATCCCTTTTTCAATCGCCTCTTCTCCTAAATAAGCACCCCAAGGCCAAGCAGCGATAGTAATATGCGTTTTCGCGCCACGTGGTGAAACCCCCATTTTTTCTGAGCCTAAGAATACTAATGGACGTATGTAGCATTCCTTAAGAGAGTTTTCACGAACTGTGGTAATTTGAGCGTCCATAACCTCATCCATGGAAAAAGGCATAGGAATTTGTAGAATATGGGCTGAGCGGAATAGGCGTTCAGTATGTTCTCTAAGGCGAAATATGGCAGGTCCTTGTGGCGTATTATAGGCGCGTACACCTTCGAATACAGCCATACCATAATGTAGTGAATGAGTTAAAACATGCGTATTAGCTGTACGCCAGGGTATCAGTTGACCATCTTGCCAGATCAATCCATCGCGGTCAGACATTGACATAGAGCACTCCCAGTACAAAATATCTATTTTAGCGGAAGTTCACGTATTCTCCTAGCCAATACTTATTCGTTATTGTAACCGGTTGATGCACAATAAAACCGTTATAATTGCTTTGTTATGAATGCATTGAAAAGACATATTTTTGCGCTACCCAAGCACTTATTACGACTCAGCTTAGTTGGGTTCGTTTTAATTGTACTTACTTGGTTTGCTCTACAAGCTTTCACCCTCAGAGACCCTGAGCGTTATCGTCCCCAACTTGTTACTATGTTTCACCAAAGTACAGGGCTCAGTATCACAATTGGCTCCATTGAACATGCACCTTGGCGGATTCAGCCGGGCGTATTACTAAATAATATTGTTATCTTTAATGAACAAAAACAACCCATATTAACGGTTCCAAAACTTGAAGCAAGACTCTCTTTAATCAATCTTTTCCGAGCAAGATTAGACTTTAGTCGCCTAAAAATCACCATAGATGAAATTAGTGTCAAAAGAGACGAGCAGGGACAATGGTTTTTAGCTTCTCTACTTATTCCGAAGTCAGATACGAATAAAAATCCTTTTTTACATTGGCTCATTCAACAAGGGCACTGTAACCTTACTATTAATAAAGTGGTATTTTCTGATCAATTTATTCATAGCCCTAATTACGTATTTCATCGTGTGGCGCTGGAACTTAATAACTCAGGAAGTCGACACTTTGTTAAAGGTAGCCTTATTCCCGATCGTTATTTTGGCGATATGATGAGGTTTGAGGGGGATGTATATGGCAGCCAGTCTGATAATTTATCTAGCTGGCAGGGAAATATTAAATGGCTAACCAATCGGTTTAACTTTACTTCTCTTTCACCGTGGTTCAATCAATTAAAACCATTCGAGTCAGGATATGGGTCTGTTAATGCAATCTTGATGATGCATAACAACCTTCAGTTTGGTATTGAAGCGGATATCGATCTTCATAATATCCAAGGCAGACTTACCAATGCTTTAAGTAATACAAATGTAGGTGAAATGATAGGACATGTAGGATTTAATCAGTTAACTAATGGTTTTGAGGTGAATACCAAACAGTTGATGGTTAAAGGTAATAGTTCGATCAAGTTAACTCGTCCATTAAATTTATATTTGATGTTATCTGATACACGCAATGTGTTAACTGCTAATCAGTTGGTTATGGATGATATTCATAATAATCTTGATCAAATGCCGTTAACGGAAAAGCAAAGACAGTTTTGGTATAAATTAGGACTACAAGGTGAAATAAACAACCTTAATGCTACCTGGCAGGGTGACCCCAATAATAATGGGCAATATCAAGTATCGTTAGATCTACACCAATTTGCCTCAAATCCGTATCAATTATCTCCCGCAATTCATGATTTTACGGGTCATGTGGACGTGAGAGATGACGGTGGGCGAGTAAAAGGACAGGGAACATCGCTTACCTTAAACTATCCTACTGTCTTCTCGCGACCTATTTATTTAGATAAATATGCCGTTGATGCAAATTGGATTCGTAATGGTGAGAATGTTGCACTTAATTTAAATGAAATTAATCTCTCGAATACAGATATGGCAGGTAGTTTTTCTGGCAACATGAGTTTATCTCAGAACGGCCCCGGTAGGGCTCAACTGCAGGGTAGTTTGCAACGTGCAGATATCAGTTCTGTGTGGCGCTACATGCCATTGACTGTCAATCAAGAAGCAAGAGATTGGTTAAAACAAGGTTTGGTAAGAGGGTTGGCTAAAGAAACCACCTTTAAAATTGATGGTGATTTAAAACAGTTTCCTTTTGCAAACGACCAACAAGGGATTTTTCAAGTCAATGCAAAAGTATCTGATGCTTTGGTTAACTTTAATTCAAAATGGCCTGTCATTGATCATGTAGCAGGAGACTTCTACATGAAAGGCCCTGGTCTTGGTTTTAAAGCTAACACTGGATTAATACAAAATAATCAACTAAAAGAAGTGACGCTTACCATTGCAGATTTAGTGCACAGTAATGAAGTGTTAGAGGTGGGTGGGAAAATACAATCTTCAGTAAAAGATACTCTTGAGTTTATTAGAAAAAGCCCGGTTAGCGAGTATATACATCATGTCACTAACCAGTTAACTGGGGCAGGTAATGGGTTATTGTCTTTAAAAATGACAGTTCCTTTGTCACATACAATCGATACCACACTACAAGGCGACTATCAGTTTATTGACGCAGTATTAGATGATGGAAAAAAAGGAATTCCTCCCATTAATTCATTAAGTGGACATTTGTATTTTACTGAAAGCGGGGTGTCCTCTGATTTACTGAAAGCGAGTATTTTAGGTGGGCCAGCACAGTTACTATTTACAACCAATCAAGATCACACAACAGTCCTCAAAGCACAGGGTAGGGCGGATGCCTCTACTTTGTATGGAGTATACGATAATTCATTTTTAAAAAATGTATCTGGGCAATCCGATTGGACGGCAGATATTACTTTTACTGCCAATAAAACGAATGTGTTATTGGATTCAAAAGCGTTATTAGTTAATGAACCCGTTAATATACATTTATCAACTCGTCCAGATGGACTTATTGATCTTGCTTTGAAAGGTAACACGTCTATAAAGGGACTAACTATTTTATTCCCCAATCCAATATTAAGTTCGCTTGATAGTGCGGTGGATTGGAATGGCCATGTGATTTTGAGTCAAAAAAATGATCAAGTCAGTTTTTCTTTGGCAGCACTGGTATTGAAAAAGCCCGTCACCATGACGGTAAAGGGATCCTTGTCGCATTTGTTAGTGGCTGATTTATCAGGGCATACAGATGTCGCTTCTTTATCTCGTTTAGGAATGGAAAAGTTAGAGACTATTTGTGCAGGGGGATTTGATTGGCGGGCACGATTTGAGAAACGAGCACAAGACACCACCATTACTTTTACGAGTAATTTGAAAGGAACCAGTATTTCAGGGCCAGAACCCTATCAAAAAACAGCCAGTCAATCTCTGCCTTTAACGGTTGTTGTTGAACCGCTGGAGAGTGGTAGAACCTTGATGAGCCTGAATATGGATTCATGGTTTGGTATGAAGGTGTTCTATGAGTCTAATAAGGATGGTAGCTTTAATGCTACGCGTGGGGTAATTAACATGGGTGGATCCTATCTTGGTCAAGTAGGCCCTGGTTTTTCGTTAACCGGTCGATTAGATAACGTCAATGTTGATGAATTGATTGGGTATTGGAATCAACATCAAAATCAATGGCAAAATGACAGTAATACGAAAAAAACCAAATCCAATTCAGCAACAAACAAGATATTTGGTAGAGTTAACGCAATTGACTTAAATTTCAATAATGTGATTTGGCGTAACAGAATTTGGTTAACGCATCATCTTCGAGCAAACTGGCAAGATCCACAATGGAATGTCGTTTTACGTGGAGAACAGATTAACGGTTCATTAAATTGGATTAAAGATGGTAAAGGTGCCATTAAAGCTGTATTTACACAACTTATAATACCTGACACCATTAAGAAAAAAGATGACGCTGTTGATGGCTCAACCACTGTTAAACCTCATAAGAAGCATCGCTCAACAGATCTTGCGACACTCAATGATTTAACAAAAATGCCTGATATAGAACTGACAGCGGATCATTGTCAATTTGGAAAGAAATCCTTTTCGCATTTGGAGTTCTCTGCTCAAGGACAAGACAATATATGGCATATTAATCGTCTTTTAGCGCTCACCGCAGGTGGTGAGTTAAGGGGGAATGGTCAATGGGCTGGTGCTATTGATCAGGAAACAAAGACTGAACTTACTGTAGATATCGAGGCTAAAAATTTAGGTGATTTTTTAACTGCGCTTGGTTACGACAAGCTTATGTCCCGTGGTGACGGGAAAATTCATGCTAATTTGTCGTGGGTAGGTGGTCCTAAAGATTATGATTTTGATTATTCATCAGGCAGTATGAATTTGGATTTACAAGATGGACAATTTTCTAAAGTTGACCCTGGTGGAACCGGAAGAATTATTGGTTTATTGAGTTTACAGAGCCTCCCGCGCAGAATTACACTAAATTTTCATGATATTTTTTCACAGGGTTTTGCCTTTGATACAGTAAAAGGTGACTTTTCAATACATGAAGGGGTATTGAATACTCCTGATTTTGTTATGTCTGGTCCTGCAGCACGAGTAAAATTGACTGGGCAAATAGACGTACCCAATGAGACGTCAGACTTGATTGCTAAAGTTGATCCCGCGGTAGGTGGTGATTTATCCCTTGCTGGAACACTCATAGGCGGTCCTGTAGTTGGTGCAGCAACTTATCTTGTGCAAAAGATTTTACGTAACCCTCTAGATAAAGTTTTATCTTATCAGTATCGAATTCGTGGAGATTGGGATAATCCACAAATTGATTCTGTTAATGGAGATGCAGTAAATTAGCTATTTATGATGAGAGTAATATGACCAAGTCTACAACCAAGAAAAAAGATTCAGGTTTTGGTAAAGCAAAACTATTACCAGGTAACTTTAGAGTTGCGGCAATTCAAATGGCCTCAGGCCCTCATGTCGATGCCAATCTGTTAGAAGCGGGTAGACTTATAAAAATGGCTACCGATCAAGGCGCGGCTATTATTGGCTTACCTGAATATTTTGCCATTATGGGAATGAAAGACACTGATAAGGTGAAGGTTGCCGAGTCTTTTGGTTCAGGTCCTATTCAAGATTTTCTATCACGATCTGCTAAACGCTATGGCGTATGGATTGTGGGTGGTTCAATTCCTATTAAGACAGAGCAGCAGAATAAGATTCGTAATAGTTCACTGGTATTTGATCATACGGGTAAATGTGTAGCCCGATACGACAAAATTCATTTGTTTGGTTTTCAACGAGGTGTTGAAAAATATGATGAATCTAAAACGATAGAGCCTGGTAATCAAATCGTCACTCTAAATAGTCCCTTTGGTAAGATTGGATTATCTATTTGTTATGACTTACGTTTTCCTGAGCTATATCGAGCTATGGGTGAATGTGATCTGATTTTTATTCCTTCTGCCTTTACTGAGACAACTGGTAAAGCCCATTGGGATACTCTCATCCGCGCTCGTGCCATTGAGAATTTGGCGTATGTGATTGCTCCTGCGCAAGGTGGATATCACATGAATGGTCGGGAAACACATGGATCGAGCATGATCGTGGATCCTTGGGGAGTGGTACTTGACCGTCTCTCTAGAGGTTCAGGAATTGTTATCGCTGGTGTTAATCCCGTTCATTTAACTGAACTTCGCACGAGCTTACCGGCACTAACCCATAAAACCCTCAAGGTTCAATCCTCTTGAGAGATGAAATTAAGGATAAATACTTATGAACGCCACTTTTAAAAATGCACAATCCATTCTCTTAGAGCCATACGGTCTTGGAGTAGGGCAACTAGATCAAGTGCTGGGATCGATTCTTACTCATCAAGTGGATTATGCTGATTTATATTTTCAGTATAGCCGCGCTGAGGGATGGAGCTTAGAAGAGGGACAGGTTAAGTCAGGTTCATTCCATATTGAGCAAGGAGTAGGGGTGAGGGCTGTTACTGGTGAAAGAACTGCCTTTGCTTATTCAGATGATATACAGTTGTCTAGCCTTCAAGAAATTGCTAAAGCGACCCGTTCAATTGCACAGAGTGGACAGCAATTTAGCCTGTCAAAATTAACACACAGCCTTGACACGAGACAGCTCTACTCAAGTATTGATCCCCTAATGACTTTAGCTGATGACAAAAAAGTGGCGTTGCTAGAAAGAATTGAAAAAATTGCCAAAGCCATGGACCCAAGAGTAACCCAAGTAATGGCATCGTTAGCAGGTCAGTATGAAGTCGTTTTAGTAGCCAGAAGTGATGGTCATATGGCTACAGATATTAGACCTCTAGTGCGCTTATCGTTACAAGTTATTGCTGAGCATAATGGTCTACGTGAGCAAGGTTCTGCAGGGGGTGGAGGGCGTTTTGGTTATGAATATTTTAGTGATGAGTTACTGGAGGATTATGCCAGAAGAGCTGTTCATCAAGCGATAACAAATTTAGATGCAAAACCTGCTCCAGCCGGAGCAATGCCTGTGGTATTAGGACCTGGTTGGCCGGGGATTCTTCTACATGAAGCAATTGGTCATGGTCTAGAGGGTGACTTTAATCGTAAAGGATCGTCAGCATTTTCAGGGAGAATTGGGCAACGAGTGGCAGCCCCTGGGGTCACTGTGCTTGATGATGGCACCATAGCCAATCGTCGTGGCTCATTAAATTGTGATGATGAAGGAAACCCCACGCAAGCTACAGTGTTAATCGAAGATGGTATTTTAAAAGGGTACATACAAGATACACTTAATGCAAGATTAATGGGTATGTCTGTGACGGGTAATGGACGCAGAGAGTCTTTTGCCCATTTACCTATGCCTAGAATGACTAATACTTACATGTTAAATGGCAATATGGCCTCTGATGAAATTATCGCTTCAGTTGATAAGGGTATATATGCTGTTAATTTTGGTGGTGGACAGGTAGATATTACTAGCGGTAAATTTGTCTTTTCCGCTGCAGAGGCTTGGATGATTGAAAATGGACGGTTAACCTATCCAGTTAAAGGAGCGACTTTGATCGGTAATGGTCCCGATGTTCTAACGAAGGTGTCAATGATAGGTAATGATATGTCTTTGGATCCTGGTGTTGGAGTATGTGGGAAAGAAGGGCAGAGCGTTCCTGTTGGTGTGGGGCAGCCTACTTTAAGAATTGATGGCCTGACTGTAGGTGGAACCATTTAGTCTGTTAAAATAGCTATTTTAAAATTCAAATACATAGGTTCAACGAATTCAATGAATACTGATCACCTTTTCAAGACGGATGATTTAAGAATACGTGAGATTAAGGAGTTGTCTCCTCCATCCCATTTACTGCGCGAGTTTCCTTTATCGGAAAATGCCTCAACCGTTGTTTCTGCAACACGCCAACAGATACACAATATTCTGCGAAATGATGATGATCGGCTACTCGTTATCGTTGGTCCTTGCTCTATACATGACCCACAGGCTGCTATAGATTACGCAACACGTTTGAAAGTTTTGAAAGAAAAATACGCCAGTGAATTATTGATTGTCATGCGTGTTTACTTTGAAAAACCAAGAACAACAGTGGGTTGGAAAGGGTTAATCAATGATCCTCATTTAGATGGCACGTTTCAAATTAACGAAGGTTTGAGATTAGCCAGAGGATTATTGTTAGATATTAATGAGATGGGTGTTCCTGCTGGAACGGAATTTCTTGATTTAATTACCCCACAATATTTTGCTGACTTAATCAGTTGGGGAGCAATAGGTGCTCGTACTACAGAAAGCCAAGTGCATAGAGAGTTGGCATCTGGTTTGTCATGTCCAGTTGGATTTAAAAATGGTACTGATGGGAACTTGAAGATTGCGGTAGATGCCATCCGTGCTGCACAACAACCCCATCACTTTTTATCTGTCACCAAAGCGGGTCATTCTGCAATAGTTGCGACTAATGGTAATGAGGATTGTCACGTTATTTTACGTGGTGGAAAAGCCACAAACTTTGATGCCGATAGCGTTGAGTCTGCAGCAAGTGAACTGGTTAAAGCGCAATTACCGGCTAAAGTTATGATTGATTTTAGTCACGCTAATAGCCAAAAAGACCCACAAAAACAACTGTCGGTTGCCGATAACGTCGCTCAGCAAATAGCACACGGTGAGACACGTATTATGGGGGTTATGATCGAAAGTCATATTGTGGCAGGCAGACAAGATCTGGAGCCAGGTAAACCCTTAGTGTATGGACAAAGCATTACAGATGCTTGTATTTCATTTGTGGATACCGAGACTGTTTTTGAGACGTTAGCAAACAGTATTCAACAACGTCGTAAAAATAAAAAATAATCTATCGTGGGGGATCGGCAATGAGCGAGGGATTTCACGTACATGGCTCTCACGAGCATGAATTGGAACATCAAGCAGGACACGGTGTTCCTCTTGCTCAACAAGTCGCTGTATTCACTGCTATCTTAGCTTCAATTGGTGCAGTGGTCAGTTATCTTGGTAGTAACGCTCAAAATGAAGCTCTTTTCCATAAAAATGAGGCTGTATTGTTTAAAGCCCACGCAAGTGATCAGTGGAGCTTCTATCAGGCCAAAAGTATGAAAGGCAATATTGTTGCAATTGCAAAAGAATTTGCTACGGGCCAAGACAAAGAAAAATACGCGAGTGAAGTGGGGCGTTACGAAAAGGAAAAAGCTGAAATTAAAGCTAAGGCAGAAGAGTTTGAAGCCAAATCAGAAGCTGAGAATAAATTGGCAGAAAAAGCATTTCATCCTCACCATTATCTGGCAAGAGCGATGACATTTTTGCAAATCGCTATTGCTCTCGCTTCTGTCACAGCACTGACTAATCGCAAGTGGTTGCTGGTGCCAACCGGAATTGGGGCGATAATTGGAATATGCCTGGCTTTTTTTGCTTATCTTTAAATAATGAGATTTTTTCTACTTTTGCCGATGATCTGAGAGAGTAATTCATAGATCTCATTATTTTTTTAAGCTACGCCACAACACATCCGGTGTATGCGCATGGCGATTAATTTCCCTTGCTATAACAAACAAATAATCAGAGAGTCTATTTATATATTGCATTGCAAAGGGTGAAATCATTTCATGATGACTCAAAGACACAAGACGTCTTTCCGCACGTCGGCATACAGTTCTGGCATGGTGACATATTGCTGCAGCTCGGTTGCCGCCAGGTAAGATGAATTCTTTTAAGGCGCTTAAATTAGCATTAATTGAGTCTAATCCTGATTCTAGTTCCTGCACTCTTTTTTCTTCAATAACTATGTGCCCTGGAATACAAACTTCAGCTCCAAGATCGAAAAGATCGTGTTGGATACGAGTTAATTCCTCGTCAATGTAGGGCGGAATCTCATAGGTCAGTAATAAGCCTATAATACTATTTAGCTCATCAACATCCCCCATCACTTCAACGCGATAGTGATCTTTGTTAACACGACTGCCATCTCCTAAACCAGTAGTTCCAGCATCCCCTGTTTTGGTATAAAGGCGTGTGAGTCTATTTCCCATGTTTGTCTCAATTAAATGTTTGTTGGCCTAGTTTGTCACAGACCGTTATAATGTCACTTTGTTCTTAATCTTGCCATAATAAAGTCAATATCTGTATGAAAACTGTTTTTTTAGAATTTGAACAACCGATCGGTGAACTCGAAGCCAAGATTGAAGATCTTCGTTTTGTTCAGGAAGACTCGGCTGTGGATATTTCACAGGAAATTGAGAGGCTACAAAAAAAGAGTCAAACTCTGACCAAAGACATTTACTCTAATTTAAGTGCCTGGCAGATTGCTCAGGTAGCAAGACATAGCCAACGACCCTACACGCTTGACTATATCGAGCATATTTTTACTGATTTTGAAGAGCTTCATGGTGATAGAGGTTTCGCAGATGATCCTGCGATCGTTGGGGGGATAGCTCGTTTTCAAGGCCGTCCAGTAATGATTATTGGCCACCAGAAAGGACGTGATACAAAAGACAGGATATACCGAAATTTTGGTCAAGCACGCCCTGAGGGATATCGAAAAGCATTGCGTCTCATGCGTTTAGCTGAAAAGTTTAATATGCCAATTATGACCTTTATTGATACGCCAGGTGCCTATCCTGGAATTGGCGCTGAAGAGCGTGGTCAGTCAGAGGCTATTGGTAGAAATTTATATGAGATGGCAGCGCTTAAAACACCCATCATCTCCACCATAATTGGTGAGGGAGGGTCAGGCGGCGCATTGGCCATCGCCGTGGGCGACATGACTCTCATGTTGCAGTATTCCGTTTATTCAGTTATTTCACCTGAAGGTTGCGCTGCGATTCTTTGGAAAACAGGGGATAAAACCAGTGATGCAGCAGAGGCGTTGAATATTACTGCACCTCGTCTAAAGTCGCTGGGTTTAATCGATAAGATTATTAATGAGCCATTAGGTGGAGCGCACCGAGATGTACAAAGCATGGCTCAATCTCTTCGCCGTACTTTGCAAGAAGCACTTAAAACTGTTGATGAACTATCTGTTGATGAGCTACTCGCCCGTCGTTTTGAAAGACTGATGAGCTATGGCAAATTCAAGGAAATCCGCAGTTAATCTCATTGATCAGGTTGGTCAGTTTTTACAGAAATACATTACTGACCATAACTCTCATATCACAGTTGCGGTGAGCGGAGGATTAGACTCTGTTGTTTTGCTTTATCTTTGTTCACAATTAACTGACCAATTACAATTTCGTTTATCTGCAGTACACATTAATCATCAATTACAGAGCATAAATGATGAGATGCAACAACATGTCATTAAATTATGTGAGAAGTTATCTATTCCTTTAACAGTTGTAGCAGTTAATGTTGAGCTTGATTCGGGTCTCGGTCTTGAAAAATCAGCAAGGCAAGCCCGTTATAATGTTTATAAAACATTAGATACAGATTTCTTATTATTAGCCCATCATGCCAATGATCAGGCTGAAACATTTTTAATACAGTTGTTTAGAGGGTCTGGATTGCCTGGGCTTGCTGCTATGCCGGAAAGTAGATTGTTAAAACCGACGACCATTCAGTTACTTAGGCCTTTAATTCATGTTAAACGATCTGTATTGTATGACTACGCGCTAACGCGACAATTAACCTGGGTTGAAGACCCAACCAATCAAGATAGTTATTATGCAAGAAACTATATAAGACAAGTCCTGGCACCTCTAATTGGCAATAAGTTTTCGCACTGGGTTGATACCCTCAACCGCACCAGTCTACATCTAGCCAAATCACAACAGCTACTTGACACCTTAGCGCTGATTGATCTTCAGCAGTGCACTCTCGATAACAGACTCGATGGGAGAAAGGTTGTTGCTTTGGGAGAAGAGAGAGCCGCTAATCTTGTTCGTTATTGGTTAGTAAAAACAAATCTCCCTGTTTTACAAGAGGCGCAGTGGCAATCATGGTGGCAACAAGTTAAGACTCGTAAACAAGATACTCATCCGCGCCTTGATTTCGCGGGGGTTTCATTAGTTAGTGATAATAATTACTGGTATATAATCAACAACATAGCCCCATGGCAAACAATAACAGTATCCACTTGGCAGTTGAATGACATAGAAATTCCTTATGTTGGTGTATTAACTAGCCAGCGCGTATTAGGAAAAGGGGTCAAAGAAACCTCTTTAAATCAGTGTGTTACGCTTAAAAGACGAGAGGGAGGTGAAAGCCTTAAAGTGCATTCTCAGCGCCCGCACAAAGAGATAAAACAGCTCTTTCAAGAATTACACATTCCGCTTTGGCAACGTGATAGATGGCCTTTTATCAGTGATGAAAAGGGACTAATTGCTATCCCAGGAGTGGCAACAGAGTTAGTTCATCAGGCTGGGCCTGATGAATGGGGTATTGTACTTATCTGGCGTTTTTACTATATAAATGGCCAGGGTGATGCGCTGCATGTTAAAATCTAGTGCTTTTTATATTATTTTTGGAGTGTTTTTCATGGCTATTGAGCGTACCTTATCTATTATTAAACCCGATGCAGTCAAAAAGAATGTAATCGGACAAATTTATAGTCGTTTTGAACAGGCTGGATTAAAAATTGTTGCAGCAAGAATGGCTCAATTATCTCAAGCTGAAGCAGAAGGATTTTATGCCGTACATAAAGAGCGTCCTTTCTTTAAAGACCTCGTTTCTTTTATGATTTCAGGTCCAGTTATGATCCAAGTCTTAGAAGGTGAAGGTGCTATTCTTAAAAATCGTGATTTGATGGGCGCGACCGATCCTAAGAAAGCTGCTCCCGGAACCATCCGCGCTGATTTTGCTGATAGCATTGATGCCAATGCCGTACATGGCTCAGATGCGCCAGAAACTGCTGCTGTGGAGATTGCTTATTTTTTCCCAGCTCTTAACGTATATTCACGATAAGAACGGTGCAATGACTGTCAACTTGCTTGGGCTAACACAAAAAGAACTCGCTGAGTTTTTTGTAGAACTTGGAGAAAAACCTTTTCGTGCCAAGCAAGTGATGAAATGGATTCACCAGTTGGGAGTGTCTGATTTTAATGACATGACTGACGTAGCCAAGTCTCTTCGAGATAAGCTTACTCAGCTTGCTGTTGTAGCAGTACCGAAATTATTGAATGAACAGCTTTCATCTGATGGTACTCGAAAATGGCTGCTTGAATTAACCCCCGGTAACGCTATTGAAACCGTTTTTATTCCTGAAGACGATAGGGGTACTTTATGTGTCTCGTCACAAGTGGGTTGTGCACTCGCTTGCACCTTTTGTTCGACGGGGCGCCAAGGATTCAATAGAAATTTAACCACGGCAGAAATTATTGGCCAGATTTGGTGGGCCTACAAAGCGTTAGGAAAAAACCCTAAAGGTGAGAGAGTCATTAGTAATGTTGTACTAATGGGTATGGGAGAGCCATTACTGAATTTTGATGCTGTTATTAATACTTTATCCATTCTTTTAGATGATATGGCTTATGGGCTATCGAGAAGAAGAGTAACTTTGTCCACATCAGGTGTTATCCCTGCACTACAACGTTTACAAGAGCAAATGCCTGTGGCCTTAGCTGTGTCATTGCATGCACCTAATGATGCATTACGCGATATTTTGGTGCCAATAAATCAAAAATATCCACTAAAACAACTCATGCAAGCATGTCAGTCCTATGTGAAAGCAGGACCAAGAGACTTTATTACATTTGAGTACGTTATGCTTAAAGACGTGAATGATTCAGACAAACAGGCAAGAGAGCTTATTCAACTGGTGAAGGATATTCCTTGTAAATTCAACTTGATTCCCTTTAATCCATTCCCTGGAAGTGGTTATGAAACCTCAACCAGTCAACGTATTAAAAGCTTTAAAGATATTTTGGTGCAACACGGTTTTATTGTCACAGTAAGAAAAACCAGAGGTGATGATATTGATGCTGCCTGTGGTCAGCTCGCTGGGAAAGTAATTGATAAAAGCCGACGACATGAGAAATTTATGGAGATTGAAAATGACTGATAATATAAATACTCATGACGAGAATAACGTTAGCCTTGGTCAACTATTGATGCAAGCTCGTGAGGCTAAAGGATTATCTCTTATTGATGTAAGTGATAAATTAAAGTTTTCTGTTAAGCAATTAACCTATTTAGAAAATAATCAGTTTGATCAATTGCTCAGTCCCTATTTAGTAAGAGCGATGTTACGTGCTTACGCAAAATTTCTTGTTTTGTCTGAAGAGCCTCTCATTGACGAACTAGAAAAGGTGCTACCTGCAGCTCGAGTTCAGACTTTTGATAAACAAGCGGTGGCTGTGAAACCAAAAAACGTTAGTTTCTCTACTGGTAAGAACACACAAAATCGTTTTGGCTTCAAAATTATACTACTTGGTGTTTTGTTAATTCTTCTACTCTCATTATTTTTGTGGTTTCAGAAATCACATAATCACAAGAGTGAGGGTACGTTAGCACCTTTAAAGAACGAGTCGCCCGAGAAAACTGATAGCAATAAATCCAATACGCTTTCAACTGTTCCTGATTCTAGTAAATCAGTTGATAGTAGTAACACCTATAATACTAATCAAAGTAATTCAACAGAAGTGATAAATCATCCATTGGCCTCTCCTGCCCAGGCAACACCTTCCTCTGTAACGTCTTTAGAGCAAAAAATCGATGCCTCTCCATCTGGAGTAAGTCAAGATAAAGCGCCTATAAATTCTATTCAAAATAGTAACCATTAAAATGAACACGATAATCAAAAGACGAGTCAGTCGTGAGGTGAAAGTTGGTGAAATTCGTGTGGGTGGTAATGCCCCGATTGTAGTTCAATCAATGACCAATACTGACACAGCAGATATTGATAAAACTATTGAGCAGGTTATTGCTTTGTCTAAAGCAGGTTCAGAGATAGTAAGAATTACTGTTAATACAGCAGAAGCTGCCCAAAGTGTTCCTATTATTGTTAAAGAGTTACGGCGTCAATCTTGTTACACACCTTTGGTTGGGGATTTTCATTTTAATGGGCATAAACTACTTACTGAATTTCCAGACTGTGCCAAAGCTTTAGATAAATATCGAATTAATCCAGGCAATGTTGGACGTGGTTCTAAAAAAGATGAGCAATTTGCTACCTTGATTGAATTGGCTATACGTTATGAAAAACCAATTCGAATTGGTGTCAATTGGGGAAGTCTCGATCAAGATATGTTGGCACGTTTTATGGATGAAAATGCAACGACTGCCAACCCCTTATCTATTGAAGAACTAACCCGCAAAGCACTGGTAGCCTCTGCTCTTGAGAGCGCTCACATGGCGCAGAAATTAGGATTACAAGAAAATAATATTATTCTGTCCTGTAAAGTAAGTGGCGTACAGGATTTGATTCACGTATATCGTGATCTTGCTGCGCGATGTGATTATCCATTGCATTTGGGATTAACTGAAGCTGGGATGGGTAGTAAAGGGATCGTTGCGTCAAGTGCAGCCATGGGGATTTTATTACAAGAAGGCATTGGTGACACAATTCGAGTATCACTTACACCGGAGCCCAAAGGTGATCGAACGCTGGAAGTTAGGGTGGCGCAGGAACTGTTACAGACTATGGGGTTACGTGCTTTTACGCCAATGGTTACTGCTTGCCCGGGATGTGGCCGAACAACTAGCACGTACTTTCAAGAGTTAGCAAGTGACATTCAAGAGTTTTTAAGAAATTCAATGCCACTATGGAAGACTCAGTATAAAGGTGTTGAAAACCTTCATGTGGCTGTGATGGGTTGTGTGGTCAATGGACCTGGAGAGAGTAAGTTGGCAAACATAGGTATAAGCTTGCCGGGTTCCGGAGAAAGACCTGTTGCTCCAGTTTATGTTGATGGTGAGAAAACAGTTACCTTAAAGGGTGACAATATTGCAGACGAGTTTAAAGCAATAGTGACCGATTATATAAAAAGAAAATATCAATAGTTAAAGGGTTGTTTTGTTATGGGGCAATTAAAATTTCAAGGTATTAGAGGGATGAATGATATTCTTCCTCAATCTTCTGCTTTATGGGGAGCCTTGGAACAAGAATTAAGACAATGGCTTACTCAGTATGGGTACCTAGAAATTCGTACGCCAATGGTTGAGGATACGGGGTTGTTTGTTCGCTCGATCGGGGAGGTCACGGATATTGTTGAAAAAGAAATGTATAGTTTTGAGGATCGTCTTAATCAGGATAGCTTAACACTTAGACCCGAAGGTACTGCCTCATGTGTGCGCTCAGTGATTGAGCACAATTTACTTTATTCAGGTCCACAAAAGCTATGGTATCAAGGACCGATGTTTCGCCATGAGCGGCCACAAAAAGGGCGCTATCGCCAGTTTCATCAGTGCGGCGTAGAAGCCCTTGGTTTTAGTGGGCCTGATATTGATGCAGAAATGATTTTAATGACGCACCGCTTATGGCAGCGCTTAGGTTTAAAACATGTTAGTTTAGAAATTAACAGTATTGGTAGCCTTGAAACTAGACAGGCATATCGCTCTACACTTATCGAATATTTTACTGCTCATCAAGATAAATTAGATGATGACAGTAAAAGACGTTTACATACTAATCCGTTAAGGATACTTGATAGTAAAAATCCTGAATTGACTCAATTAATTGATAATGCTCCTAAGTTAATTGATCAATTAGATGACTATTCAAAGACGCATTTTGAACAATTAAAACATTTATTAGATCATGCTGGCATTCCTTACCATATCAATACCAGATTAGTACGCGGTCTTGATTATTACAATGCCACCGTGTTTGAGTGGACCACTACTTTACTCGGTGCACAAAGTACGATTTGTGGTGGTGGTCGTTACGATAAACTAGTTGAGCAGCTTGGCGGTAAAGCCGCACCAGCTTGCGGTTTTGCAATGGGTATTGAAAGACTATTGGCACTCATAGAAGAAGAGGGTAATTTAACTTCTCTCCCGACTTACCCTGAAGTATTTGTTATACATCAGGGAAATGGTACTCTTGAAGTATCTTTTAAACTTGCTGAATTACTGCGTGATCTAGGAATTCGAGTACTTACCTACTGCGGTGATGGGAACTTTAAAAATCAAATGAAACGAGCTGATCAGTCACAAGCACACTATGCTTTGATCGTTGGAGAGAATGAATTGGCCAGTGGGCGTTATGTGTTTAAGCCGCTGAGAGGTCAAGGTGAGCAACAATTGTTCTCAGAAGCTGAATTAATCAATTTTTTTAATGAGAAATAAAATATGTACGATCATCAAGAACAAGAACAGATAGAAGATATTAAGGCCTGGTGGAAACTGTATGGTAAATTTGTTAGCTTGGGTATAGTGGTTGTGATTATTGGTTACGCTATGTACCAGGGTTATAACTATTATCAACAATCACAAAATGAAAAAGCTGGTGTACTGTTTGAGGCTGTTCAAAATACTTTTCGTACACAAGACACAAAACAAACATTAACTGCTGCAAAACGTCTACAGGAAGCTTATCCATCAAGTCCTTTATCAAGTAGAGCAGCGTTAATCAGCGCCTTCTTAAGCCACAAGACAGGTCATGACGATGATGCTATCAACGAGCTAAATTGGGTTGAGTCACATACTCATGAAGCCATGTTAGTTGATTTATCAAGGTTGCGTCATGCGGGGATTTTAGCTGATCAAAAAAAATACAATGAAGCCTTGGATTTATTAAGTCAAAATAAAGATCCTGCAATGCTAGCTGCTACGCTTGATTTGAAAGGAGATATTTATACGCTTCTTGGCAAAAATACAGAAGCAAAAAACAGTTATCAACAAATTATTGATCAATCAGGTTCTCAGAATACCTTGTTCAAACAACTTGCACAGGTTAAGTTAGATGCGCTTGGCGGGAGAAGTAAATAATGAGTAATAATTTTCTTGTAAAACACACCAAGTGGTTGATGGTTTTATTTTTTTTGACTAGTTGTAGTTCCAGCTCAATTGTCGTATCAAAATTAAAACCATTAAAAGACAAACAACAATTTACTATTAAGTGGTCTGATCATCCTGGATCTGCAAAGGATCCTTTACTTGAGTCTGTGGTGACTGACGATGCAATCTATGTAGGTACATATAAAGGAAAAGTATATTCTTATAAAGTTAACGATGGTGATACCAATTGGCGTATCGACACCAACTCAAATTTAACTGCGGGTATCGGATATGGTGCTGGAGATATCTTTGTAGCGGACAATAAAGGAATACTTTATGCCTATGACTTGCAAGGTAAAGCACAGTGGCATGTTCCTTTAGGTAGTGAAATGTCATCAGCACCACAGTCCTCCAATGATGTCATTGTTGTAACAACTGAAGATGGCCATATCTACGGACTTGCTGCACAGGATGGCTCACAAAAATGGCTATTGGTTAGAAATATGCCCTCTTTGGTGTTACGTAATGCAACGGGGATGACTGTTACCAGAGGCGCTGCGTTTGTTGGTGTTCCTGGCGGGCACTTGCTTGCAATTGATGTGAATACGGGCAATATTGGTTGGGAGTCGGCTGTTTCAATTCCTAGGGGTGCCACCGAACTTGAGCGTATGAACGATGTTATGGGACATCCGGCTTTAGGAGAGGCTGATGTCTGTGCCGCCAGTTATCAGGGTAAAGTTGCCTGTATGGATCTTCCCAGAGGGAGTATCATCTGGGCTCATGACTTAAATACAGTTGGTCCAGTAGCTGCTTCTGATAATAAAATTTATGCTGCAGACGAAAAAGGAAATATTTATTCTTATTATCGCTCTAGTGGTGCTATAGATTGGAAAAACGAATCACTTGAGGGGCGCTTTTTATCTGCTCCTGCAGCAACATCTGACTATGTTATTGTGGGTGACATCAAAGGGGTTGTTCATATCTTGAGTCGCATTGATGGTAGTGAATTATCAAGAATAGATACAGATGGATCGGCCATTACCAAACAACCCTTAATCATTAACAGTAATACTTTTTTTATTCAAACACATGACGGTCATGTGTATGTAATTATTGCAGAAAGCAAATAAGCTAGGGGATACATATGATTCCAACGATTGTTATCGTTGGTCGACCTAACGTTGGTAAATCAACGTTATTTAACCGATTAACAAAAACTCGCGATGCCTTGGTAGCTGATTTGCCTGGTCTTACTCGTGACCGTCATTACGGTCGAGCAAAATTTGAGGATTTTCAGTATTTTATTGTTGATACAGGAGGCTTCGAGCCTATTGCTAAAGACGGTATTTTACTTGAAATGGCTAAACAAACCTTACAGGCGATGGACGAGGCTGACCGAATTATTTTTCTTACTGATGGTCGATCTGGTCTTACTCCTGGAGACAGACGTGTTGCTGAAGAATTAAGATTGAGAGGTAAACATGTCACTCTCGCAGTCAATAAACTCGAGGGAATGCCTGTTGATATGGCAACTGCGGAGTTTTATGAGTTGGGTATGGGAGAGCCTTGGGCCATTTCCTCTGCCCACGGTGAAGGAATACATGATTTATTAGAAGAAGTTTTTAAAGGTTTAGCACCTGAGCAACAACCTACTACCCAAGAAGAAGTTGATCAAAGCATTCCGCGTATTGCTATAGTAGGGCGTCCTAATGTGGGAAAATCTACCTTAATTAATCAATTATTGGGGGAGGAAAGAGTCATTGCGTTTGATCAACCCGGTACCACTCGAGACAGTATTGAAATAGAATTTGAGCGACAAGGAAAAAAATATCTATTAATTGATACGGCGGGACTGCGCCGACGTGGCAAAGTGTTTGAGGCCATCGAAAAGTTTTCGGTTATTAAAACAATGCAAGCTGTGGAAAGTGCTAATGTTGTTGTCATGACATTAGATGCGCAGCAAGATATCTCAGAACAGGATGCCCATATAGCAGGTTATGTGGTTAGTACAGGGCGTGCTGTGGTGGTAGCTATTAATAAATGGGATGGACTCGACAATTATCAAAAAGATAAAGTTAAAAATGAAGTGGCAAGAAAATTATTCTTTTTGGATTTTGCTCAATACCATTTTATTTCAGCGTTAAAAGGGAGTGGTGTATCAGGATTATTACCCTCTATTGATAAAGCTTATGCAGCGGCAATGGCTAAATTATCAACACCTAAATTGACCCGCGTATTGCATGATGCCGTAACACAACATCAACCGGCAAAGGCGGGGCCCTTTAGACCTAAACTAAGATATGCCCATCAGGGGGGGCATAATCCACCGATTGTGATTATTCATGGTAGTGCAATCAACCATATCGCAGATTCGTATAAACGTTATTTAGAAAATACGTTTCAAAAAGCCTTCGATTTAAAAGGGACTCCGCTACGAGTTGAGTTTAGACAAGGACATAACCCCTTTGCGGATCGAAAACCAAAACCCTTAACTGAAGCAGAGGAAAATCGCTTAAGACGTAAAAGAAGGCGTGGTAGAAAGCTGTTTGGAAAATCATAAATTGTAACAATTTTAAAGAAGGGTGGTAAAAGTCTGAAAAATCAAGTACATTATTGAAGGGCGAGAGGGATAATAATTAATACATTTTCGGGAGATCACGAAATGAGCACTAAGGGCCAACTATTACAAGACCCGTTTTTGAACGCGTTGAGAAAAGAACATATTCCAGTTTCTATCTATTTGGTTAATGGTATTAAATTGCAAGGTCAAGTTGAGTCGTTTGATCAATATGTGGTTTTATTGAAAAACACAACAACACAAATGGTGTATAAACACGCCATATCTACTGTAGTTCCTGCACGATCAGTATCAATGCCTAATGAGACTGCCCTTGAGGATTAATTTCTAATGTCGGACAAGGGTCCGTTGATTGGTCGTGGTCGCAAAGCTTCTAACAATAATTCTGTCCAAGAGAGTGGTGATCTAGAACGTGATGATACCTTTCTTGGAAATCTTGATGTTGCACTTCTGGTTCACATTAACATAGACAGTGAACGCAATAAGAATAATCCACAGGAACTTGTTTTGTTATCAGAAACGGCGGGTTTGCGAGTAGCTGAATCGATTTCAGGTAAACGATTTAAACCTGATTCCTCCACCTTTATTGGTAGTGGAAAAGTTGAAGAAATCCGCTCAAAACTGCGTCAACACGAAGCTGGTGTAGTGGTCTTTGATCACGAATTAACTCCTATACAGGAAAGAAATTTATCTCGTACTCTACAAGCACGAATCATTGATCGTACTGGTTTAATTTTGGATATTTTTGCTCAACGTGCACGTAGTCACGAGGGGCAGCTTCAGGTGGAGCTCGCACAATTAGAAAGACTTGCTACTAGGCTGGTACGTGGATGGACTCACTTAGAAAGGCAAAAGGGTGGGATAGGTTTAAGAGGTCCTGGAGAAACTCAGTTAGAGACCGATAGACGTTTATTAGCTAAGCGCGTTAAATTGCTTAAAGATCGATTGGAAAAGGTTAGAAAAAGTCATCGAGTACAACGTAATTCACGCAGTCGAGCGGGAATACTAAGAGTATCTTTAGTAGGTTATACGAATGCTGGGAAATCAACTTTATTTAATAAACTAACCCATGCCAAATCTTATGTTGCAGATCAGTTATTTGCCACATTAGACACAACGACCAGACGTGTTTATGTTGAAGGTTTAGGGCAAATGGTGTTATCTGATACAGTAGGATTTATACAGAATCTACCTCATACTTTGGTAGCAGCGTTCAAGGCTACATTAGATGAAACGATTGAGTCGGATTTATTGCTTCATGTGGTTGATTGTGCCGATCCGGAGCGCGATGTACATCAGCAGTCAGTTAATGCTGTTTTAAAGGAAATCGGTGCAGACCATATTCCTCAATTGGTTGTGTTAAATAAGATAGATCAGCTAGACAATTGGCAGGCGGGTCTTATTCGTGGTCCCTATGGTACAATTGACGAAGTACATATTAGTGCTATACATGGCCAAGGGTTGGAGTTTATCCGACAAGCCTTTGTCGAACGTATCAATGCTTTAAAGCAAAATGATGAAATTTCTATAAACAATGATAATGAGTTAATACTCGACTATGGCGATCAAAATACCAAGTTGGATCATACACCTTAAAGATGGCCCACCAGATTTAGACGAAATCTGGCGTAATTTTTTAAAACGATTTAAACAATCTAACAATACTTCATCTGGTAACGATAACAACTCAAATCAACCGATTGGTTTACCTAGTGGGAAAAATTTTGTTTTACTCATTATTGGTTCCATTGTGTTTTTTTGGCTAATTTCTGGTTTTTATATTGTTGATGCAGGTCATGTTGGAGTAATACTACGCTTTGGGAAGTTTCAGGAAGTCACTAACCCAGGACCCCATTGGCATTTCCCTTATCCTGTAGAAGCGCAAGCAGCAGGTAGCCCCGTGAATGTTGCCCAAGTCCGCACGGTAGAGCTAGGTTACCGTAATAATCTTAAATCTAAAGTATTACATGAATCATTAATGCTAACAGATGATGAAAATATTATTGATAACCAATATGCCATTCAATACACCATCAAAGATCCAGTAGCCTTCTTATTCAATAATAAAGATCCTAATGCCACTGTGATGCAGGTGGCTGAGACTGCAATTAGAGAAGTAGTAGGCCGTCATAAAATGGATTTTGTGCTCTACGAAGGCCGTTCACAAATTGCTGATGAAGCTCAACATTTAATGCAACAAATTTTAGATAGATATAAAACTGGCATCTTGATTGGTAAGGTGAATATGCAAAATGCTCAACCTCCAGAACAAGTACAAGCTGCCTTTGATGATGCAGTTAAGGCGGGGCAGGATAGAGAAAGACAAAACAATGAAGGTCAAGCCTATGCAAATGATATCGTCCCGCGTGCTAAAGGAACTGCTTCAGCATTAATTGAAGAAGCGAAAGCCTATGAACAACGAGTCGTTGCTCGTGCACAAGGAGATGCAAGTCGCTTTAAACAAATATTGGTTGAGTACGATAAGGCGCCACAAGTAACTCGTGAAAGACTTTATCAAGATATGATGCAACAGGTTCTAAGCAACACTACTAAAATCATCACTGATAATAAGAGTGGGTCCAACCTTCTTTATTTGCCTCTTGATAAATTGATTAACCAACAAAAAGAGTCTAAAAGTGAAGGGATAGATTATGGAAAAAATAATCAATCACAATATCCCTCTGGTGTGACTGGTGTTGAAGAAAAATCTATCTCAAACAATCCAACTGTCAGTCAATCTACAAACCCATCACAAAACGTAGATGTTGATCGTTCTCGAGATGCTTTTAAGAATAGAGAGCGTGAGGAAAGATAATGAAGAATGCTGGTATTTACATTATTACGCTTATATTGGTTTTAGTCGTGGCCTCCATGGCTGTATTTACTGTTTCACAAACTGAAGATGCCTTGGTATTTGAACTAGGTAAAATTGTTTCAGTAAAAACAGAGCCAGGTCTGTATTTTAAAACTCCTTTTATTGAAAATGTTCGTTTATTTGATACACGAATTCAAACGCTTGATAATAATGAACCTCAACGTTTCATTACTTCAGAAAAAAAACCACTGTTAGTTGATTATTTTGTTAAATGGCAAATTGCTGATGTTAAACAGTATTATGTTAGTGTTGGAGGTGATGTAAAAAGAGCCGAAATACGCTTAGCACAAACCGTTAACGATGAGTTAAGAGCAGAATTTGCAAAACGATCGGTTCATGAAGCGGTTTCAGGGGAGCGCGAGAGTATTATGGCTAATATGCGTTTGCGTGCAGACCAAGACGCCAAAGAGATTGGTGTGAAGGTATTAGATGTACGAATACGTCGTGTTGAGTTAACCCCAGAAGTCAGTGATTCAGTATATCGTCGTATGCAAGCTGAACGTAAACGGGTTGCTAATGAACTGAGATCAACGGGTGCTGGTGAAGCTGAAAAAATTAGAGCAGACGCAGACAGAGAAAGAGAAGTGATCCTCGCTGATGCTTTCCGCCAAGCGCAAGAAATAAAAGGTAAGGGTGATGCTAAAGCAGCATCTATTTACGCAGAAGCGTATAAACGTAATCCTGAGTTTTATGCTTTTTATCGTAGTTTACAAACCTACCAAGAGAGCTTGAAAACAAAATCAGATGTATTAGTATTAGACCCTAGTTCGCCTTTTTTTAAATATTTAAAAAATCCTCCAGGAACAGTAGGGGCAAAATAAATTGAGGAGTATTGTTATTGCCGCGCTAGGTATGGTACTGATATTTGAGGGGGTCATGCCTGTTATTGCGCCACGCCAATGGCGTAATACCCTGTTAAAATTAACTCAATTAAGTGATGGGCAAGTACGCTGGATCGGAGTACTTGCCATGGTTTTAGGAATAATAATTATACAAGTGAATCGATGACTTACCGTTGGCTATTACCTGAATACTGTGAGGATATACTCCCTGAAGATGCGTGGGCTTTGGAAAATGCTCGACGCAAATTACTTAATTTATTCAAAGACAGAGGCTTTAATTTAGTTATTCCTCCTTTGATTGAGTATGTTGAGTCGCTACTGACTGGAACGGGACATGATATGGATCTACAAACGTTTAAGTTAGTTGATCAATTAAGTGGCCGTTTAATTGGCGTGCGGCCAGATATTACTCCGCAAGTTGCACGTATCGATGCGCATAGCATGAATAGGGCTGATATAAATAGATTGTGCTATGCAGGACCAGTATTGCACACCAAACCTGATGTACTTAGTCAATCACGAGAACCCTATCAGGTAGGAGCGGAGATTTTTGGCTTAAGTGAAGTAACTGGTGATATTGAAATTCAAACTTTAATGTTGGATGCGCTTAGTGAACTTGAGTTTAATGATGTCATTTTAGATGTGGGGCATGTGGGGATTTTTAGGGGATTAATGGAAGCCCTACAAATTGACAGTAAAACTGAGAATGACTGGTTTAAGCTGTTGCAGCATAAAGATATACCTTCACTTCAATCTGTCACACAGGGTGTTACAGCTGAGTTTCGTCAAGCTTTATTAAGTTTACCTAAACTCAATGGTGGTGGTGAAATTCTTGATTTAGCAATCAAGTCTCTACCTGCTACGCCTAAAATAATGGTGGCATTAGAACAGTTGATTGCAGTAAGAGAGCGTTTTAATAATAGAGTAAAATTATCTTTTGATTTATGTGAGTTACGCGGCTATCACTACCATAATGGCTTAGTCTTTCAGGTATACAGTGCAGACTATAAAGGAGCACTAGCTAGAGGTGGTCGTTATGATGAGGTAGGCAGTGCCTTTGGACGCTCTCGTCCAGCAACAGGGTTTAGTCTTGACTTAAGACAATTGATTACGTTCAAACGATAGTTATTGGGAGAATGCCTTTATGGCAAAAAATGTTGTAGTGATTGGTACCCAATGGGGTGATGAAGGAAAAGGTAAGTTAGTCGATTGGTTAACTGACCGTGCAAATGGCGTGGTACGTTTTCAAGGTGGACATAACGCAGGTCATACCTTGGTGATTGGTGGTAAAAAAACTGTATTAAGTTTAATCCCCGCTGGTATTTTAAGAGAGCATGTTCAGTGTTACATTGGTAACGGCGTGGTATTAGCCCCTGAAGCGCTACTTCGCGAAATTGACATGCTCGAAGCCTCTCAAGTTAATGTCTCACAACGCCTCATCATCAGTGAAGCCTGTCCATTGATTATGCCTTACCACATAGCAATTGATAAAGCCCGAGAAAATAAAAAAGGTAACAATAAGATAGGCACCACTGGCAGGGGTATTGGTCCTGCTTATGAAGATAAGGTTGCAAGACGTGCAATTCGTCTTCAGGATTTAGCTCATCCTCAACGTTTTAAAAATAAATTAGAAGAGAGTCTTGATTACCATAATTTTGTTTTAACACAGTATTTTAATACTTCACCGATTAATTTGGATGAAACCTTTGATCAGGTAATGGCTTTATCTGGTCGGATTTTACCAATGATTGGTGATGTATCAAGATTATTAAACGAAGCATCAAAACAGGGACAAAAATTATTATTTGAAGGTGCACAAGGAACATTACTTGATATTGATCATGGTACTTATCCTTTTGTAACTTCAAGTAACTGTGTGGCAGGTGCAGCAGCTCCCGGAAGTGGGGTGGGCCCTCAACAATTGGAGTATGTTTTAGGTATTACAAAAGCTTATACAACACGAGTAGGCTCAGGACCTTTCCCGACGGAGTTAGATGACGAGGTAGGTAAACAATTGGCTACCCGCGGTCATGAGTTTGGAGCTGTCACAGGTCGTCCTAGACGGACGGGATGGTTTGATGCAGCAGCACTTAAACGGTCTATACAAATCAACGGTGTAACTGGGTTGTGTGTGACTAAACTCGATGTTATGGATGGGATTGAAACAGTAAAGATTGCGGTAGGGTATACAACACCTGATGGCGCTACAGATATACTACCGTTTGGGGCTGAGGCAATTGAACAATGCCAACCTATTTATGAAGAGATGCCTGGTTGGACTGAGAGTACTGTTGGTATCGAAAATTATGATCAACTACCGATTAATGCTAGACGTTATCTTGAAAGGATGGCTGAATTATGTGAAGTACCTATCGATGTGGTTTCAACTGGCCCAGATCGTAGAGAAACCATAGTATTACGTCATCCGTTTGAATAATTATTCAATAAATCTGGAACTCAATTAAATAAAATTTGCCATAGTACTTCTTAACGTAAAACCAAGGAACAACTATGGCAAATGACATTTTTTATACATTAGTTAACAATAACCAACAGTACGCTCAAGGAAAGGTGCTGCATAACGCATCCTATCCTGGTCCGCAGCCTATAAAACCTGCCAAAAGAACAGCTGTCATTGCTTGCATGGATGCAAGAATGGATGTTGAGGATATTCTTGGACTTCAAACAGGGGATGCTCATATTATTAGAAATGCTGGCGGAATAGTTACTGATGATGTCATTCGTTGCTTGGTTATTTCCCATCATTTACTTGATACCCAAGATGTAATGGTAATTCATCATACTCGTTGTGGTATGTTGTCTTTTACCGATGAACTGTTAAGAATGGGTTTAGAAGGCGATACAAAAGCCGTAGAGATACTAAAGTCTGCTACGGGTAGAGATTTTACTCCATGCGGTTGTGCAAGTCATTCACCCAGTGGCTTTCATGCATTTCGTGGTGAGCTAGAACCACTTGATGCGCCTGTTACTGAGAAACAAATTGAGCGTTTAGAAATGGACGTCAGAAAGAGTATGTCCATGATTCTAAACCATCCTTGGTTGCCAACCGAAGGTAAAGATAAGATTAATGTTCGTGGATTTATTTATGATGTAGATACAGGAAAACTTCAAGAGGTAAGCTATCCTGGAACGATGGGTAGTTTCTAATAAAATGGGTGACAATTTTTGTCACCCATCTGTATGTTTTTACTATTTACCAAACTCAAATACTTTGTTTCTTCCAGAATTTTTAGCGTTATAAAGAGCCTGATCAGATAAATTCATAAAGTTATCAAGGCTACTTCTCACAATTGTTTCGCCATAAACCCCTACACTTGTCGTGATATTTATAACTTGCTTGCTATCTTTAGTTATAAAATCATTTGACTCAATCTCTTTACGAAATCTATCTGCAACTGAAACTGCAACGTGTGGAGGGGTATCTGTCATTAATACGGCGAACTCTTCACCACCAAGTCGCACAATAAAATCGGATTTTCTCATTGTATTATTTAGTATTTTTGAAAAACCCGTAAGAATAAAATCACCAACAATATGTCCATATTGATCATTCACATTCTTGAAATAATCAATATCTATATAGAGTAGTGATAAAGGCCTTTCTTTTCTATTTTGATGAGCGTGAATTTTTTCAGCAATATCAAAGAAAGACTGTCTATTTAATAATCCGGTGAGTTGATCTGTATTGGCTTTAGTAATTAATTCTTTGTCAATAAATTCTTTAGAAAGTAATAAAAATCCAAAATACATTATAAAATTTACAAGAAAGACTAATAAAACCAAATTAGTGTTTGAATAATCAGAAAATTTTAAATCTGGATGGCGATATCCTTGAACTATTTTTGTTATATTAAAAATGACATAGTAACCTCCAAAAAATGTCATAAACTTTTGTAGTAAAGAAATAGATTTCCAATTTTTTGATACATCAAGAAAAATAACAATAGACATTATCAGATAATAAGAAGAAAAAATTCCTATACGATAACCAGGTTTAATTTGAGTGGATACAATTATTATCCAAAAAACTAATAATATAGTTACTATTCGAAAGTTTGATATGCTGATCTTTGGTTTGTTTAAACAAAGCTTAAATGCATTTGTCGCAGAGAAGATTGCAATACAAAAAATAGTGTAGGTTAATACATAAACAGACTCAATTAATATATTGTGCTGAACAACTAAGGGATTAGTTAATATAAAGTATTCCAGTAAAAGACCAATACCGGCAAGCATTCTTGAATGCGCAATATTTCTAATTGCTAAAACAGAAACTTTACTTTCGTATACATAAATATAAACAAGTATTGAAAATATAATATCTATAACACCAAAGATAAGAAATGTGTCTCTAATTTGCATATATAAGACTTATTGGTATTTCTATTCAAGAATAGTAATTTATTATTACCCTGTTCAGTATACATTTTTTTTCAAATAAAATCACTAGTGTCCGGTTAAATTCCATCTAAAATCAATTGGTTATTTAATTGATGCTGGCCTGAAGTGTCGCTCGTGTTCGTAAGTGCTTGTTGTAAAGTGATTTTCTCGAAAAGGGTGAGCGATAAAACCTGTAGCAAAGTGTAGAGCGAAGCGTTCAGATTGAGGCGTTTTTTGATGATGGCAACGAGGACATAAACCGATACGGCGATCCAAATTTGAGTTTTGACCGCATTCTCTGATGTACCGAAAAAACATTTTATCCGAAGATGCTGCTTGATCCATTTGAAAAATAATTCCACCTGCCATCGGCTCTTATACAATGCGCAAATGGTCGCTGCGGGCAACGTCATCTGATTGGTGAGGAAAACCAGCGTCCTGCCGGACTCGGCATCCTTGAAGCGGATGCGGCGCAAATGCACGGGGTAGTCCTGTTTAGTATAAAAACCGTCCAGCGCAATCGCCTGGTCGCAAATAATACCGGTCGAGCGTTCCGTTTTCACTGAATAAACACGGTGCGCCTTCATGTTGGATTTGGCTCGTGTGACGAAGAATGCACCAGCCAGATGTAACGAATGAAGCCTGCTGAAATCGACGTAGCCACGATCCATGACATAGATTGCACCGGGCTCCGGCTGCAACAGGTCGAGTGCATGCACATCGGCCATCTTGCCATTGGAAATGTGGATGAAACTCGGAATGTTACCTTTCAGGTCGAGCAGCGTATGCATTTTGACGGCGGCTTTGGTGGTGCGAAAATGCGCCCACGGAAATACTGACAAGCACAGGTCGATCGTAGTTGAATCGAGCGCATAAACGGTATTCGACAAGTCCAACCCAAGGTCGTCCTTGATGTAAAGATTGCGCGCCTGAACAATCAGGCGCTGCCCGAAATCTGCGTAAATTCGCCAGTCGCGAGACTCATTGGCATCGGCCAGTGTCGAACGTTTCATTGTTCCGCGAAAGCCCATGTGGTAAAGTTTTCCGACTTGAGCGCCAAGGCAGACTTCGATGTCCCGCAGACTTTCGCGGTAAGTCAGTTGAGCAAACGCCATGATGCGATACTGCTCGGCGCAAGTCATGGTGCGAACACCACAGTCGCCGTCGTACTTCTCGACATATCGATTGAAGGTTGTCCAAGGCAGAAAATCCATTATTTGGGCAAAAAGTGTTTTTCCAGCGTTCATGGCGGCCTCTGGGGAAAATTTCGGAATTTTGTCCGAATTTTCAAATCGACACCACCATTCACCGCTCGAAATCCCACGCCAGCCATGGGTTACAGCGTTTCGCATCATTAATTAACCGGACACTACTGAAATAAAATATTAAAATTACATTTTTAAATTGTTTTGAATGCCAATACTAATATTCTAGTTAGAGATTTAAGGAGGCAATAAGTTATAAAGTTGTTGGTTTTGACCTGCACCCAATTTTTAGTTTTATGTTAAATCTAGTAAAGTTCATTTATGTAAAGGAGAATGGACTTGAAGAAGCGATTTACAGAGGAACAGATTATTGGGTTTTTGAAGGAAGCAGAAGCTGGTATTCCTGTAAAAGAGCTATGCCGTCGACATGGTTTTAGCGATTGTTCTTTTTATACTTGGCGTGCCAAGTTTGGAGGAATGACAATACCGGATGCTAAAAAGCTGCGGGATTTAGAGTCTGAGAACAGTAAATTAAAGAAACTGTTGGCTGAGGCTATACTGGACGCTGAAGCTTTAAAAGTGGCTCTTGGACGAAAGTACTAAGCCCACAAGACAAACGCGAGGCTGTAAAGCTTATGTGCCAGACTACGGCTATTTCTGAGCGACGTGCCTGTTATCTTGTGGGTATATCAAGAACTGTTCTTCATTACCAGCCTGTAAGTGGGATAAAGAATCAGGAACTACAGCAACGTATTGTTGATCTTGCCCATGAGAGACGTCGATTTGGTTATAGACGTATTCATGCTTTATTAAGACGAGAAGGAGTAGAAGCCAACCATAAAAAGGTATTCCGTCTTTATCAGGAAGCGGGGTTGGCTGTTAAACGTAGACGTAAGAGACATGGCGTGATGGTACAAAAGCAGAGCTTATCCTTACCCAGTAGCCCTAATGAGGTATGGTCCATGGATTTTGTATCAGATGCCCTAGCCAGCGGAAGAAGGGTTAAAGCATTGACCATTGTGGATGATTTTACTAAAGAGTCTATTGATATTGCTCTTGAACACGGTATATCGGGACAACAGGTGACCCGTATACTGGATCAAGCTATTTACTTTAGAGGTGCTCCTAAAGCCATTCGAACGGATCAAGGGCCGGAATTCACAGGTAAAGCACTAGATCAATGGGCTTATAGGCATGGGGTAGAGTTACGTTTAATACAACCTGGGAAACCTACCCAAAATGCCTATATAGAAAGTTTTAACGGTAAATTCAGGGATGAATGCTTGAATGAGCATTGGTTCATGAGTTTAAAAGAAGCGAGAGTACTTATTAATGCTTGGCGAAAAGATTACAACGAGCATAGACCACATAGTGCTCTGAACTATCAAACGCCAGCAGAGTTTGCGGCAGCATTTAGGTCAAAGCAAACAGGGTCAGTATTACAGGAAAAGAAGGATGTTTAACAGAATTTTACTAGATCGATACTGAGACTATAAATGGGGGCAGGTCAGGTAGATGCTCTTTGTTATTAGCAATTTTGTGAAATCTTTCTCGATTTTTCCAAAATCGTTGAGTTTAGCGTACCTTACAAGGTTAACTTAACTACTTTACGCTACTATATACAATTATTAAATGTTTTATATAGGGTCACCAATACGCTAATTGGCAGCGTTTTCGTCAATAAACGTACCCAAGCCGTCTGTTTACCCTTGGTCGCTCGTTTTCCAGAGGGAGTAGGCAAGGTGGAAATACGCGTCAAAGGTCACGAGCGTATCATCTTACCCATTGGGCACACCTGGGAGGGTTTCTTTTTGGACGGTCCGCGGGTGGTGAGTGATGATTTTCTCTCTGCACGTGCCTCACAGCACCAACCAGAGCGAGAAGTACCTTAATTAATATTACGCTATCTGCTCGACGCTAATCTTATCGTTTAGGTGCTAAAGAGGCGCCCGTTCGAGACACTGAAAATCCAATATTTATTCGGTCACAAGGCCATTTCATCGATTACCCTGCCAGAGCTTTACACGGCATTGAAAAGATGCAACGCGTAAGCGAATGATTAAGATAACTATTTTCCTTCTTTAAGTTGATTTTTTTAGCGATAAGTATAGCTATCAACCCATGCGAACGGGGATTGATTTTTAACGGAAAATACATTATTATGCAAAGTTCACTATTTATATGTCTCAGAATAATTGAATATTCTGAGATTTAATGATTTTTAAGGAGTTACACATGGCTAATACCGCTCAAGCGGAAAAACGTGCCCGCCAAGCTGAAGCAACACGTGCTCATAACATGTCATTGCGTTCTACTTTGCGTACTGCTGTAAAAAAAGTACGTAAAGCAGTTGAAGCAGGTGACAAATCAGCTGCTCAGGCAGTATTTAAAGATACCGTTGGTACTATTGATCGTATTGCTGATAAAAAAATTATTCATAAAAATACCGCTGCACGTACCAAGAGCCGTCTTTCTGCTGCAGTGAAAGCAATGGCTGCTTAACTGACGCAAGCTAAGTAACAATAGAAATACTATACGTGACGGCGGCGATAGAAATATCGTCGCCGATTTCATTTGTACTAAATCAATTTGAGGTCAATTGTAATGAGTCATTTGATGAATACCTATGCAAGGCAACCCATTGCTTTTACCAAAGGCAAAGGGGCATGGTTATGGGATGAAAATGATCGTCCCTACTTGGATGCACTCTCAGGAATTGCTGTAAATGGTGTGGGACATGCTCACCCCAAACTCGTTAAGGCGATTAGCGAGCAAGCACAACAATTGATCCATACATCAAATATCTATCACGTACTCAAGCAAGAAGAACTGGCCGATAAATTATGTGCCGTTGCACACATGGATAACGCTTTTTTCTGTAGCTCAGGTGCTGAGGCCAATGAAGCTGCCATCAAACTTGCCAGACTCTATGGCCATCAAAAAGGAATAGAACAACCAACCATTATTGTTATGGAAAAAGCCTGGCATGGCCGTACCATTGCTACTCTATCAGCAACGGGTAGCCGCAAAGCGCAAGCTGGTTTCGAACCATTGGTAGCTGGTTTTGTAAGAGTACCTTTTAATGATTTAGATGCCATTCGAGCTGTGGCACAGAACAATCGTAATATTGTGGCAGTGCTTCTTGAGCCCATCCAGGGTGAGGGTGGTATTAGAGTGGCCGAAACGTCTTATATGCAAGCCTTGCGTCAATTATGTACAGAAAATGATTGGTTATTTATGATTGATGAAGTGCAAACAGGAATCGGCAGAACTGGTCATTGGTTTGCCTTTGAAGAGATGGGGGTTAAACCTGATGTTCTAGCTCTTGCTAAAGGCTTGGGATCAGGGTTGCCAATTGGCGCTTGTCTTGCCTCTGGTAAAGCGGCCGATGTATTTAAACCAGGTAACCATGGTACCACCTTTGGTGGCGGTCCTTTAGTCTGCGCCGGAGCGATTGCAACACTTGAGATTATGGCAGAGGAGCGTTTGGCAGATAACGCCGCTACTCTTGGACATTACATGAAAGAGCGTTTGATCAACGAATTGATGCACACCAAAGGCGTGATTGAAGTCAGAGGTAAAGGATTAATGTTGGGTATTGAGTTAGATCGCCCCTGTGGCGAATTGGTGGCTCAAGCTATTAATCAGGGTTTATTAATTAATGTTACTTCAGACAAGGTTGTGCGCTTACTACCACCTTTAATTATCAATAAAGAAGAAGCAGCACAGATTGTTGATGGGGTGGTTTCTTTAATTAAAGCATTTTTAAACGGGTAATCGTGTGAAGCACTTTTTACAGCTGAAGGATTTCACCAAGGAAGAGTTTGATTATCTTTTCCAACGCGCTAAAGTCATTAAGGCCATGTTTAAAGCCTATGCTATATATCATCCGCTCAAAGACCGTATGCTAGCTATGGTGTTTGAGAAACAAAGTACTCGTACACGCGTTTCCTTTGAAGCGGGCATTCATCAGCTCGGTGGCTCTTCTATTAATTTGACCACCGGAGAGACACAATTAGGCCGTGGAGAACCCATCGAGGATGTGGCACGAGTCATTTCTCGAATGGTGGACTTGGTCATGATTCGTACTTTTGACCAGTCTATTATTGAACGCTTCGCCGCCTACTCACGGGTGCCTGTGATTAACGGGTTAACCAATCAGTATCACCCTTGTCAAATCATGGCCGATATTTTTACGTTTATTGAGCATCGTGGTTCAATGCGCGGTAAAACAGTAGCTTGGATTGGTGATGGTAACAATATGGCTAATACGTGGTTGCAGGCAGCCCATATATTTGATTTCCAGTTACATGTTTCAACACCTCAGGGTTATGGTATTGATGTGGCCGCTTTTCCTGAGGAAGAGTTAGCCCATCTGCAGGTATTTGAGGATCCCATGCAGGCAGCTCATAATGCTGATCTTGTCACCACTGACGTATGGACCAGTATGGGTTTTGAAAAGGAGACTGAAGAGCGTAAAAGTGTATTTGCTCCTTTCCAGGTTGATGCAGACATGATGAAACAGGCGAAAGAGGATGCCTTATTTATGCATTGCCTACCTGCTCATCGTGGTGAGGAAGTCTCTGAGGATGTGTTAGAAGGTAATCAAAGTGTGGTCTGGGATGAGGCGGAGAACCGTTTACATGTTCAGAAAGCATTAATGGAATATTTATTATTAGGTCGTTTACCCAATTAAAGGTTTAACCAGTATGAGTGACATTAAAAAAGTAGTTTTGGCGTATTCAGGTGGTTTAGATACCTCTGTTATTTTGAAATGGTTACAGGATACCTATCAATGTGAGGTCATTACTTTTACCGCTGATATTGGTCAGGGAGAAGAGCTAGAACCAGCGCGCGCTAAGGCACAACAATTTGGTATCAAACATATTTACATAGACGATCTACGTGAAGAGTTTGCACGTGATTTTGTTTTCCCGATGTTTCGTGCCAATGCGATTTATGAAGGCGAGTATTTATTGGGTACCAGTATTGCCCGTCCTTTAATTGCTAAACGACAAATTGAAATAGCCCGTGAAACAGGTGCTGATGCCGTCTCACATGGCGCCACAGGAAAGGGTAATGATCAGGTTCGTTTTGAATTAGGCTACTATGCCTTGCAACCTGGGATTAAAGTCATCGCTCCATGGCGCGAATGGGATTTGACTTCGCGTGAGAAATTACTTGCTTATGCAGAAAAGAATGGTATTCCAGTGGAAATGAAGCATAAAACAGGTGGCAGCCCTTACAGTATGGATGCCAATTTATTACACATTTCCTATGAAGGGAAAATTTTAGAAAACCCTGCCCAAGAGCCTGAAGAGGATATGTGGCGTTGGACTCTCTCCCCTGAAAAAGCACCAGATCAAGCGCAATACATTGATTTAACCTTTGCACGTGGTGATGTGGTTGCCATTGACGGCAAAGCCATGACGCCTGCGCAAGTATTAACCGAACTTAATCGTTTGGGTGGTATGCATGGTATTGGTCGCCTTGATTTAGTTGAAAACCGTTATGTGGGAATGAAATCACGTGGTTGTTATGAAACCCCTGGCGGGACTATTTTACTAAGAGCACACCGTGCTATTGAATCAATCACCCTAGATCGTGAAGTGGCTCATTTGAAAGATGACTTAATGCCACGTTATGCGTCTCTCATTTACACAGGTTACTGGTGGAGTCCTGAGAGAGTGGCGTTGCAAAAATTGATTGATGACACTCAAGTTCATGTCAATGGTTGGGTACGTCTCAAATTATATAAAGGTAATGTGATGGTGGTAGGACGTGATTCTCAAACGGACTCCCTCTTTGATCCCACTATTTCTACCTTTGAAGATGATGGTGGCGCTTATCAACAATCGGATGCAGCAGGGTTTATTCGTTTGAATGCATTGAGAATGAGAATTGCTGCACGCTTGAGAAAATAACAGGAGAGTTAACTATGCCTTCTTTTGATATTGTCTCTGAAGTAGATAAACAAGAAATTAAAAACGCTGTTGAACAAACCAACAAAGAAGTGGGTAACCGTTTTGATTTTAAGGGCTCTGACGCCAGAGTGGAGCAAACTGATTATCAACTCACTGTATTTGCAGATGATGAATTTAAATTAGGGCAAGTAAAAGAAATACTCAATATGCGTTTAGTGAAGCGCGGTATTGATATCCGCAGTCTTGATACGAAAAATGTAGAAACGATTAGTGGTAGCAAAGTAAAACAGCAAATCACTGTTAAAGTAGGCATTGAAACAGAACTGGCAAAAAAAATCATTAAATTACTAAAAGACAGTAAGATGAAAGCGCAAGGTTCAATTCAAGGTGATGTGGTGCGCGTATCAGGGGCAAAAAGAGATACCTTGCAAGAAGCCATTCAGCTGATTAAGTCAGCAGAATTAGGGTTACCCTTACAATTTAATAACTTTAGGGACTAGTCAGTAGTAGTGCCCGTTCGTAGAGAAAGTTTTTTTTCTCACCAGTGATGGTTACAGCGAGCTTCACAGCGTCACTTAATGATAGTTTTTCTGTTAAGGCGGTCAGCAGTTTATCGTGACGGGTAATATCTAGAGTCGCTGCGTCTATTGCTAATCCCTCGATAATCACCACATATTCTCCCTTTAGACGATGAGGGCTGTGATCAAGCCAATCCCGAGCGTCTTTCAAAGTAGTACGATGCACTTCTTCAAATAGCTTGGTTAACTCGCGTCCTAATACCACTTGTCGCCTCTCACCAAACACTTCACATAATGTTTTTATGGTTGCTTTGATACGATGAGGTGCTTCATAAAAAACGGTTGCATAAGGAGCAACTTTAAGATTATCTAATAAAGCTGTTTTTTCTTGATTTTTACTGGGTAAAAAACCGACAAATAAAAATTGTCCTTCTTTCAATCCACTAACACTCATTAATGAGATAGCTGCATTAGCTCCAGGAATAGGGCATACGGGAATGCCATGTTGATGAGCAAGATTCACTAATACTTGTCCAGGGTCACTAATACCAGGTGTTCCCGCGTCAGAGATCACAGCAATTGATTCACCATGAAGTAGTTTTTCGATGAGCTGTACACTTTGTGATTGCTCGTTATGCTCATGCAGTGAGCACAGAGGTGTCGTGATACCAAAATAGTTCAATAAAGGCTGTGAATGACGGGTATCCTCAGCGGCAATGAGTGCTACTTCTTTTAAGGTGGATACCATTCTGGCGCTGGCATCACTGAGGTTACCAATTGGAGTGGCCACCATAAATAAGGTACCGGTAGTACGACCCATAAAAAAATCCTAGGAAAATGATGACAGAGACTGCAGACAAGTATAATCTTTTCATATTTGTTATCAATATAAAACTGATATGGACTTAATTAAACGCGTAACACAACATTTTAACGACAGCGCCAACCTCAAGCTTACTTTAGCGAATGAACTTGCCGCTCCCATTGCTATGGCTGCTGAAAAAATGTTTCAGTGTCTGCTCAACGAAGGCAAAATATTAGCCTGTGGTAATGGTGGTTCGGCAGCAGATGCCCAACATTTTGCCGCCGAATTATTGAATCGCTTTGAGATGGAGCGCCCCCCTTTGGCCGCTATCGCGCTCACCACTGACTCATCCACACTGACGTCAATTGCCAACGATTACCATTACAATGAAGTATTTTCAAAGCAAGTGAGAGGGCTTGGCCATAGTAGAGATGTATTATTAGCCATTTCCACTTCAGGTAACTCTGCCAATGTAATTGAAGCCATTAAGGCTGCTCATGAACGTGAAATGTCAGTGGTTGCACTCACCGGCAAGGGTGGAGGTCAGATGGCTGAGCTCCTTGATGGAAACGATGTACATATTTGTGTTAATTCAAAAGTGACAGCACGTATACAGGAAGTTCATTTGTTGGTATTACATTGTTTGTGTGACGCCATTGATTGTATTTTATTAGGAGTCGAGGAATGAAGAAGTTATCCATCACGAGAAAACTGACTACCACTTTTTTAATGCTGGTTTCTGTCCCCTTATTACAGGCTTGTTTTCCGATTGTGGCGACAGGTATTGTGGGTACTGGGTTTGTTGTGGCGGATCGTCGTACCTCAGCAACGCAATTAGAAGATCAAGAGATTGAGTTGAGAGCGAATAATGCTATTGATCAAAAATATATGGATAAGGTACATGTTGTCCCAGTGAGTTACAACAGACATTTGTTGTTGGTGGGTGAAGTACCTGATAGTCAAACTTTGAGTGATGTGGTTGCAATAGCTAAGCAAACGACGAATGTTCAAAGTGTCATTAATCAATTGACTGTTGGCCCTAATTTGTCATTGTCTAGTCGAGCTGAAGACACGTACATTACCAGTAAAGTGAAAGCACGTTTTTATGGCGATGCGAATGGTACCTTCTCTCCCGTCCATGTGGAGACAACCACAGAAAACCATGTGGTCTATTTGATGGGTATGCTGACACGTAATGAGGCTGATTCAGCAACGCAAATTGCCAGTACCACATCGGGTGTGTCAAAAGTGGTGAGAGTGTTTGAATATATCGCCCACGTACCTGATAGTGAAAAACTTCAAGATCAGTCAGGCACAAAAGCCAACACATCAAGTAAACCAGAGGATGTTCAAGCACCAGCCCCCTCACAGGATGTGTTGCCTAACGCCACCAGCCCCGTACCGCAATAAGGTTGTATGGCGATGCTAAGTTTCGAGAAAAAAATCGTCTCCCCTGGGGATTGCATTGAACGCGTACGATCACTTCCCAGACCCTTGGTGTTCACTAATGGTGTATTTGATATTTTGCATCGCGGACATATCACTTATTTAGCCCAAGCGCGCTCCTTAGGTAGCGCGCTCGTGGTGGCTCTTAATAGTGATCAATCTGTAAAACGACTGGGAAAAGGAGCGGATCGTCCTATTAATACACTCACTGATCGATTGGCTGTCATCGCGTCTCTAGAAGCCGTGAGTCTCGTAACCTGGTTTGAAGAAGATACCCCCATCAAGCGTATTGAGGACATTGTGCCCGATATTTTAGTCAAGGGTGGTGACTGGAGTGTCGAGAATATTGTTGGGGCAGATATTGTTAAATCCCATGGTGGCTCGGTATACTCCATACCCTTCGAGCATGACCGCTCTACCACTCAACTGATTACCAAAATTCGTCGTTTATAACGTTAATGACTGCCACACATATCGATGTGAAAGCCTAATCCTTCAAGCGTTAAATTATCTATAACGTGATGGGGGAGTGAGAGATGAGAGGACAGTAAAGAGCGGTTACCACCACTGATAACAAGTGTTACTGTTGATAATCCCACTAATTCTCTAAATTCGTTATAACGTTCCTTAATCGCTCCGATTGTAGCCTCTATGGCGCCACGCGTTAGCGCATCGGCACTGTTTCTAGGCCAAGCCACATTGTGTCCCTGAGAGGCGTTAATATTCGCTGTACCAAGATTGAGTGCTTGTTCCATCATAGTGATGCCAGGAATAATCACTCCTCCTAGAAACTGGTTGTGACTGTCTAAAGCGTCAATGGTGGTGGCAGTGCCTGAGTTCACTACCAATATTGGCCCTGTCATAAACTGACGTGCAGCAAATAGGGATAACCAACGGTCCACGCCTAATTGTTTGGGATGATGATAGAGATTAACCAGTGGTGGCAGCGCACTCTCTCCTGTTAATACTTGAATGGGAACAGAAAGTTGTTGGCTTATATTGGTGAGTAAAAGAGTGAGGCTATGGTGAGAGACATTAGCCAAATGCACTGCTTGAGGAGAATGAGTTTGGATAAGTGCATGGAGTAAATCATGACTATTCTCAGTTAATAAATCACCTTGCTTTAGCCATGTGTTCTTTTCTCTTAAGCCCCATTTGATACGAGTATTACCGATATCTAAAGCAAGTTTCACTGGGCTCTCCTTAAGCTAATTTCACCAGAATGAAAACACTCATCACCTGTGCCATTATTAATGACGATGGATCCATCAGATAACACCCCGGTATGTAGTCCATTGGCAATCATGCCGTCAGGTTTCATTAAATAAACCTGCTCATTAAAATGATCACAATGATGAAGCCATTTATCTATAAAAGGAGTAAAACCCACTTGCTCAAATTGCACGAAATAATCATTAAGACGATTTAATATTAATGCCAGTAATTGTTCTCGTGAGGGAGCATGTCCTGATTCATCACTGCAGTCTGCAAAGGATTTGGTAAGGGATGAAGATAAACCGGTTTGAGTACTTATATTTATCCCAATACCAATGACAAGATGACATGAGGACTGATTAAAGTGCCCGGTTTCAACAAGAATACCAGCGAGTTTTTGTTGTCGTCTTACAATATCATTGGGCCATTTAATGCGAACCTGTGAAACAGATAATAATTGCAACGCTTCTGTCACTGCTAAAGCAACCATAAGAGGTAGGGCAGTGGTATTGTTGATACTTAGATTAAAACGATAATTTACAGAAAAAGTCAGCGAATGCTGTGGATCAGAGAGCCAGCTTCTACCTTGCCTACCGCGACCATGTGTTTGATGTAGTGCCACCACACAAGTGGGTTGTGTGAGTGTGTTGTCTTTAATCTGCGCTAACAAGTAATCGTTACTTGAAGACAGTTCATTCATTACCTGAAGTGTAAAAGTATTGGTTTTAAGTGAGTGATGAAACTCATCATGAGCCCATGATATGGAAGTGTTAGTCATGTTCAGCAATGCCATAGTGTAATTGGCTAGTAAATACTTCCTGTTGGTAGGCCATATTACTTAAAATTTTATCTAATAATAATGCCACTTGACGAGATAAATGACTGTCCTTTCGGTAATCAGCAGGAGCAATAAAGTCAACGCGATTGGCTTTAAGTAACTTAATACAGGTGGCTTGATCATGTACATCGTCTTCAGGATAGACTGCTATGGTGTGACCGCCATTTTTTTTAGTGAGCGCCATGCTAGGGACATCAGTCATCCCATCACCTATATAAATGATATTTTGAAAAGGGATAGGTCGTTGCCATTCTGGCATATGTTCATTAATCGATTCGTCTAATTCCTCTTTTCCTTTATTCACGCGAAACAAATACTGTGTTTTAGTGGTATCCGTAATGAGTTGTTTAGGAAAGGTTGCGATACCTTGGAAATTAAAATGATATTCAGAGGCATAAATTTGCTTAAAGAATTTACGAATAGAAATACCCTCAAGAATTTCTTTCATGCCAGCTGAAATAATGTAATGCTGTATATTCACCGTCCCCTGACTTTTACGTTTCACATAATTGTTGATTTTAGGAAACCAGTCTTTGACCCCAGGAAAGTACTCAATATCTTTTCCCATTTTTTTAAAATCATCACGACTGATAAATACTCGTCTATTGTGTGCTTCTTCCAATAGGATACGCATATATACCAGCATTTTTTCACCACCCGTTTCTTTGGCATCATGCTCTACCAGACGCCAAAACTCCTCAGGTTTAATACCCAGTTTAGGAAGTACAGTGTATTCTTGCATGGGTTGTGGGCAGAGTGTGCCATCAAAGTCGTAGACCATGGCAATAGTGTTGTGAGTAAACGTGGGAATAGGTGGCATAGCGATTCCTTAATCGTTGAACGATCTATTTTAATAGAACCTGATTCATACTTGTAAAAGTATAAATTAAACTTACCTCATTTTTGTGTATTTAAATGTTAGTGATTTACTTCTTTTAAGGTGTACAAAATATGAATTGATACATATTTTGCTTGTTTCTACCTTGAGAGAATCAACGCTACCCCTTAAACTAACAGTATTCTTACTTTTTTATTGATGAGCCATGTCCACCAATTTTATTCGTCAAATTATCGAGCAAGACTTAGAGCGTAACCAAACCTCGGGTCGTGTTGCCACGCGCTTTCCTCCTGAACCCAATGGTTACTTACATATCGGTCACGCAAAGTCTATTTGTTTGAATTTTGGGCTCGCTAGAGACTTTGAAGGACAGTGTCATTTACGTTTTGACGATACCAACCCAGCCAAAGAAGACACCGAATACGTGGACTCAATTATTGATACAGTGCGTTGGTTAGGCTTTGATTGGGGGGCACATTTATATTATGCCTCAGATTATTTTGAACACTGTTATCGTTATGCAGAGTCATTGATTGAACGAGGGCTGGCTTATGTGGATAGCCTTCCTTTTGAGAAAATTAGAGAATACAGAGGGACGTTAACCACTCCAGGAACCAATAGCCCCTATCGTGACAGATCAGTAATCGATAACCTCACTTTATTTCGCGCCATGCGTGAGGGTCAATATCAAGATGGGGAGCATGTACTTCGCTTAAAAATTGATATGGCCTCAGCCAATATGAATTTACGTGATCCCATCATTTATCGTATTCGCCATGTGAGCCATTGGCGCACAGGTAACAAATGGTGTATTTATCCCATGTACGATTATGCTCATGCTATTTCAGACGCCTTGGAATCCATTACCCATTCCATTTGTACCTTAGAATTCGAAGATCATCGCCCACTCTACAATTGGGTAGTTGAGCATACAGACGTGCCCTCACAGCCTCATCAGTATGAATTCTCTCGTCTTAACATGACATACACCATGATGAGTAAACGTAAATTACTAGATCTGGTTACTCAAGGACATGTTTCTGGTTGGAATGATCCGCGTATGCCTACCCTAGTGGGGCTAAGACGTCGTGGCTATACCCCACAGTCAATACGTCTTTTTTGTGAACGTATCGGTGTATCAAAAGCAGACAGTCTTATTGATGTCACAGTACTGGAAGATTGCTTGCGTGAAGATTTAAATGACAACGCACCACGACGTGTGGCTATACTTAAACCCGTTAAATTAATTATAGATAATTATCCAGAAGGGCAGAGTGAAGTATGTACAGCGCCAAACCACCCTCATCACCCTGAATGGGGGCATAGAGAACTCCATTTCACACGTGAATTATTTGTTGAGCGTGATGATTTTATGACTGAACCTGTGAAAGGCTTTTTTAGATTGTTTCCTGGTGCCGAAGTGCGTTTACGTTATGCCTATGTGATTCGTTGTACTTCATTTGATACGGACCCTACGACAGGGGAAGTCACAGTGATTCATGCTGACTATCTGCCAGATACGAAGAGTGGTACTCCTGGAGCGGATTCGGTAAAAGTGAAGGGGAATATTCATTGGCTATCAAGCACAGAGGCGGTGAGAGCTGAAATACGACTTTTTGATCGTTTGTTTAAAGATCCAAATCCCGGCGCTTTAGATGATTATCAACAAGCGCTGAATCATGATTCTCTTATTGTATTAAAAGATGCCTTGATTGAGCCTGCATTACTGACAGCAGAAAACAGAGAGTCTTTTCAGTTTGAACGTAACGGCTACTTTTGTGTGGATGAAGTAGACAGTAAAACAACAAGCCCGGTATTTAACCGGGCTGTGACGTTGCGTGATTCATGGAATACCACTAAAGGGAAGTGACAGGGTTTTTGATCTTGTCTCTTTCTATGAGTGCGTAGGCAGAATGATTGTGAATAGATTCAAAGTTTTCTGATTCAACAACGTAGTAATCAATTCTCTCTTCTTGGTTGAGACGGTGTGCAATATCACGCACCATATCTTCCACAAATTTAGGGTTATCGTAAGCGCGTTCGGTAACCCATTTCTCATCAGGACGTTTGAGTAAACCAAATAGTTCGCATGAAGCAGACTCTTCAGCAATACGAATGACTTCCTCAATCCACATAAAGCGATTCAAGCGCGCCGTGATGGTTACATGTGAGCGTTGGTTATGTGCGCCATATTCAGAAATCTCTTTAGAACATGGGCAAAGGGATGTTACAGGAACCAATACCTTCATGGTAAAGGTTACATTACCCTCTTTAATTTCACCAATAAAAGTCACATCATAGTCAATCAATGAACGAACGCCTGATACAGGTGCGGATTTATTTACAAAGTAGGGGAATTGCATTTCTATATGCCCTGCTTTTGCATCAAGACGCTCCACCATTTCTTGTAACATGGTGCCAAAGGAGGTAACAGAAATTTCTCTGCCTTCGCGATTTAAAATTTCCACGAAACGAGACATATGCGTTCCTTTAAAATGCTGTGGTAAATGCACGTACATATTAAAAGAGGCAATTGTATTTTGCGCATCACCTAATTCACGATCAGATACTCTGATGGGGTGACGAATACCTTTAATTCCAACGCGATCAATTGCAATTTGGCGTGTGTCTTCCGTTGATTGAATATCAGGAATAGTCAAATTTTCAGGGGCGTTCATAGTCTCTCCATGTGGACGTGAGGAATTAAGAGGGGGGGTTCCCATATTAAGTTCCACTTCGTCGTAGTTGTAGTGAAGACAGCCTAGCCTCAATGGCGTGCCGTAGCCCTACGCTATCAAGCCCAACTTCTTGAATGAGAAGTTTAGGGTCTCCTTGGTCGATCCAACGATCAGGTAAGCCAAGTTGCAGTAATGGCATAGTTAAACCATGTTTAGCCAAAACCTCAGCCACCGCACTTCCAGCACCGCCTTGAACCACATTTTCTTCCACGGTGACTAAAAGTTGATGATTTAGCGCCATATCAACGATTAATTGTTCGTCTAATGGCTTGATGAAGCGCATATTTACTACAGTTGCATTAAGTTCTTGACCAGCTTCGAGTGCTGCATTAACCACTGATCCAAAGGCTAAGATCGCCACATTTTTGCCTTGACGACGAACTTCTCCTAGACCCACTTCCAACACTCGTAACTCTTTGACAACATGAGTGCCCGGTCCGTTCCCTCTTGGGTAGCGAACGGCGGCAGGACCTTGCCAATGATAGGCGGTGGTAAGCATTAAACGACATTCATTTTCATCGGCGGGAGCCATGATGAGCATGTTCGGCAGGCAGCGTAAGAAGCTAAGATCAAAGCTACCACAGTGTGTTGCTCCGTCTGCCCCCACAAGTCCTGCTCTATCAATCGCAAACATCACGGGTAGATTTTGTAAGGCAATGTCATGAATAAGTTGATCATATGCACGTTGTAAGAAGGTGGAGTAAATTGCTACTACTGGTTTTAATCCTTCAGCAGCAAGGCCAGCAGCGAAAGTGAGCGCATGCTGTTCTGCAATACCCACGTCAAAGTAACGATCAGGATAGCGTTTAGAAAACTCAACTAACCCTGATCCTTCACACATGGCTGGGGTAATCCCAACCAGTTTACTATCCTGTTCAGCCATGTCACATAGCCACTCACCAAAAATGTGGGTATAAGTAGGTTTGCTAATGGGTTTGGGGATAATTCCTATTGCTGGATCAAAGGGGGTGACACCATGGTAGAGAATGGGATCGAGCTCCGCTTTGTCGTAACCTTTCCCTTTTTTGGTGACGATATGTAAAAACTGTGGTCCAGAGAGTCGTTTTACATTATTTAATGTGGATACCAATGTATCCAGATCATGACCATCAATAGGGCCGATATAATTAAAGCCAAATTCCTCAAAGAGTGTGGCTGGTGGGTTAACAAACCCCTTAAAGTGCTCTTCCCAGCGTTTGGCAATTTCCAAAATGGGAGGGGCAACCCCTAGTACTTTTTCACCTTGTTTTCTGACGCTGTTATAAACGCGTCCGGACATGATGCGAGCCAAATAATTACTTAATGCACCCACAGGACGTGAAATAGACATTTCATTGTCATTGAGTATCACAATCAGATCAGAACCTGTGTTGCGAGCATTATTCATGGCTTCAAAGGCCATGCCGCCAGTCATTGCCCCATCACCGATGACGGCGATGACTTTTCTTGATAAGCCAAGTTGCTTAAAGGCTGTGGCCATACCAAGGGCTGCACTAATTGAGGTGCTAGAGTGTGCCGTACCAAAGGCGTCGTAGTCGCTTTCACTGCGCTTTGGAAAGCCTGATAGACCGTCTTTCATGCGTAACTGTTTCATACCCTCACGCCGACCAGTAAGGATCTTATGGGCGTAAGTTTGATGACCTACATCCCAAATCAGTCGATCATCAGGTGTATTAAAGACCCAATGAAGAGCCACAGTCAGTTCGATGGTGCCAAGGTTACTTGATAAATGACCACCAGTTGATGCCACAGATTCTAAAATAAATTGTCTTAACTCGGTGGCTAATTGCCCTAGTTGTTCGCGCCCAAGCTCACGTAATTGGTTGGGCCAATTAATGGTATCAAGTAGCGGTGTAGGAGAAAAAGTAGTCATGAGTTAGTGTTGGCGATGAACAAATAATTGACTCAATTGCATTAGATAGTAAGCAGAATCACCCAATTGCTCAATTAATAAAAAGGTTTCATCAGCTAAGCGCTCTAGTAAACGCTGCGCTTCATTCATACCCATTATACTCACATATGTTGGTTTGTTGCGAGCAGCATCCTTGCCTGCTGTTTTGCCCAGAGTGGCTGAATCGCTTTGCGCATCAAGTAGATCGTCTTTTATTTGGAAAATTAACCCTAAATGTCTACCGATGGTTTTTAATATGTTTTCCGTGTTGGGAGTAAGTGCTTGCCCACAGTAAGCACCCATTAAAATAGAGGCTTCTATTAAAGCACCTGTTTTCATTTGATGCATTTTTTCTAATAAACCTAAATCCATACTTTGATTAACGTGTGTCAGATCAATGGCCTGTCCACCCCCCATTCCTAATGAACCAGAGGCTCGTGCTAGTTGTTGAATGAGTTGTAACTGTTGTGAGGCGTTGAGTTGGCTGTCTTCACTGAGCCATTCAAAAGCCAAGGTTTGTAGTGTATCACCTGCTAATAGAGCAATGGCTTCTCCAAACTTAACATGACAAGTGGGCTGCCCGCGTCTTAATACATCGTTATCCATCGCCGGTAAGTCATCGTGTACCAAAGAGTAAGCGTGAATCAACTCAATAGCAGCCGATGCGAGACTGAGGTTGTCAAAGTTTGCGCCCGTGATGTGTCCGCTCGCAAAACACAATAAAGGACGAATTCGTTTGCCGGGACTTAATGCTGCATAACGCATCGCTTGATGAAGTATGGCAGGTTCAAGGTCTGCACCAGGAAGATGTTTTTCTAGAAATTGATTAACGCGCTCAATACACTGCGTTGACCAATTATTAAAATTAAGAGCTGGTTGGTCCATTGTCAAACTCTGTGAGTTCACCATTGGTTAAGATTTGAATTTTTTGTTCGGCCTCTTTTAATTGCTCTTGGCAAAAGCGAATCAGTTCAGAACCTCGGCGATAGGTTTCAATGGCTTCCTCAAGAGGAAGTTGCCCACCCTCTAGTTGTGTAAGTAGCGTCTCAAGTTCTTTAATAGCCGCCTCATAAGTTAACTCTTCTGGTTTTTTAGCCATGACTTATTACTTCTTAGAATGAGAAAGATTTGGTTAATAATTAAAATGATAGTCTAGTTGCCTTATATTGGCCACTTTAATAGCATGCATAAAAACCATTCCTTAAAACCACAATAATTATGTTTAAAAAGAAGAGTTGTCGTCAAAGGAGCTGTTTGATAACAGTATTTTTTTATACGGTATTTAGTGGGAGCCTTTTGAGCTACTCTTAATACCATAAATGCTATCCACTTTATGTCGTCTATCAATTAACCTACTTGCTAAAAAAACCAACTAGGTTAGTATTTAGCTATGGAAAAACACACCCCACATTGTAAGTTGTCAGTGATTAAGGCGTTAGTGGAGTCGGGTAAAGTTCGTGCGACCTATTCTGCTATGCAGGGCGCAGCGTAAATGGGGGTTGGTTTCATAGAAATGCTGAACGTGGTAACTACGCTCACGACAGCTGATTTTTATAAGAGTATGACTACTCACGTCGATCATACAGTGTGGCAGGACGTCTAGCGCCCTTGTACTCGGGCTGATGAAGTGTACCTCAAGCTAACGGTTATTGATGACGTGTTGATCTTTTCGTTTAAGGAGCTGTGAATATGAAATGTCCTGTTTGTGGTGTAGCGGAATTGATCCCAGACACTCGCAACGTAACTTACACTTACAAGGGTTCGTCCACTGTCATCGAGGCGGTGACAGGTGATTTTTGCCCTGCTTGCGATGAAATGGTTTTAAATGCAGCTGAATCAACGCGTATCAGTGAATTGATGATGCAATTCAACAAAGAAGTTAATGCAGCTTATGTCGACCCCATCTTTATTACACAGATACGAAAAAAATTACGTTTAGATCAGCGTGAAGCGGCTGAGATTTTTGGTGGTGGTATTAATGCGTTCTCAAGGTATGAGAACGGGAAAACGAAACCGCCATTGGCTTTGGTTCAGTTACTCAAAGTATTGGATCGACATCCTGATCTGTTGGATGAGATTAAGGAAGTATGACCACCATTAAGCTAGCTAGCTGCATAGCATATTGGTCAGAGGCCGATGCTTCTTTTGTTGGTTTTTTGCATTAATAGTAAAGCGGTATAAATTTCTGCTTTTGTCATAGCGAGTAATTTGGTATATCAAAAAACCCATCCAGAAAATTCCTTCTATCTCCGTTGACATAGTCATAAATGCTGCTTGCCTGATTTAGCGGGGGGGGTTAGAATAGCCGGCTACTCTTTGATTTTTAAAGAGTAATAGGTGTTTTTATTAACTCTGCATTCTTTGTTTCCCGGGAGGGTGTGGCTATGTCTAAATTGGGATCAGTTATTGAACTTGCTTCTGCCACGTCTCAATTGCCTGTACGTTGGTATTCTGACCCGTTGGTGGCTCAGATTGAAGCAAATACGATTTTTGCCCATGGACCGCGCTATGTGGGTCATGAACTATTAGTTCCTAATCAAGGTGATTATTATGTCTTACCTTGGCGTCATGATGGCCAGTTATTGGTCAATCATGGTCAAGGTATTGAGTTGTTATCTAACGTTTGTCGTCATCGACAAGCTATTATGCTCAAAGGACGTGGTAATTCTCAGAATATTGTTTGTCCCTTACATCGTTGGACTTACGACTTAAAAGGGCAATTAGCTGGCGCTCCTCATTTTCCAGGAAAACCGTGCTTGAATCTCGATCGTGCACCATTAAACGCTTGGAATGGTTTGTTATTTGATGGCTTTGATGTTGCTCATGAACTGAAAGAGTGTTTGGTTACCAAAGACCTCAATTTTGATGGCTACGTGTTAGATTCTATTAAAACTGCACATCATGATTTTAATTGGAAAACGTTTATTGAGGTGTACCTCGAAGATTATCATGTGGTGCCGTTTCATCCTGGTTTGTCTGGTTTTGTAAATTGCGATCAATTGAAATGGCAATATGGAGATTGGTACAGCGTTCAAACGGTAGGTGTTAAAGATCACTTACTAAAACCAGGTAGTGATATTTATAAATCATGGCATGATGTGGTGCGTCGTTATAACGATAACCAAGACCCCCCTTATGGTGCAATTTGGATGGTGATTTATCCTAATATCATGGTCGAGTGGTATCCCAATGTATTAGTGGTTAGTACTGTCTGGCCTGATGGTCCCGATAAGTGTAGCAATATTATTGAGTTTTATTATCCAGAAGAGATCGTTATGTTTGAGCGTGAGTTTGTTGAAGCGCAACAACAGGCCTATCTAGAAACCGCTCTTGAGGATGATGAAATTTGTATGCGCATGTCTGAGGGACGTAAAGCACTTGTTGCGCGTGGCTTGGATGATGCTGGACCCTATCAATCCCCGATGGAAGACGGTATGCAACATTTCCATGAGTTTATTCGACGTCATGTTTCTCCTCATCTAGATTAATCAATGAAACTATTCCCCCGTCTTGGTGCTGGATGGATGTTAGTGGCGGGGGTGAGTTTTTCTTGTATGGGGCTGTTGGTTAAATTTGGTGCCCACTACTTTAGTTCTGCTGAATTGGTTTTTTACCGATCTATATTTGGCTTCATGATTATCGGTGCATCAGTTATTGCAGAAAAACGCTCGCTCATGACGTCATATTGGTATCTCCATGTTATTAGAAGTTTTTCTGGCTTGGTGTCTCTGTGGCTCTTTTTTTACGCTATTTCTCATTTGCCCTTGGCTACAGCTATTACCTTAAATTACACCTCCCCTTTATTTTTAGCCGTATTGTTAACATTCATCGCACGAGAAAAATTAAATCCTTTTTTATTTATTGCCTTACTCGTAGGATTTGTAGGAGTGATGTTGATTTTGAAGCCCCATGTGAATGACAGCCAATGGTTTGCTGCACTCATGGGGTTGCTATCAGGTCTTGGTGCAGGAATCTCATATTTAGTTGTACGCATCATGGGGCAAAAGGGAGAACCTGAATGGCGTGTGGTATTTTATTTTTCTGCGCTATCAACTCTTGTGATGGCAGTAATTATGTTTTTTCCTGTGGGTGTCGTGAGTCCCCAACCTTTTTCTATCGCCAAACAACATATCGGTATTCTCATTGGGGTAGGATTCGCGGCTACAATTGGACAACTAACCATGACGCGCGCATATCGTTTGGGTAAAACATTGTTAGTTGCTAATTTAGCGTATGCAACCATCGTGTTTTCAGCAGTAATGGGTATTGTGTTTTTCAGAGAGTGGTTAAGTACCAGCGCATGGTTAGGTGTTGTCATTGTTATTGTATCAGGCATTATGGCAAGCTGGATAACCAATCAACGTTCAATGGAGTGATAGTGATGAGTCCTTTATTAAATGCAGAGGAATTAATTAATCATTTAGATGATTGGCTTATTGTGGACTGTCGTTATAATTTATTGCAGTCCAATTGGGGGTATGAGCAGTATGTGGAGAATCACCTTCCTGGTGCCCGCTTTGTTCATTTAGATAACGATTTGTCTGCTGCCAAAACTGGCTTTAATGGACGTCATCCTTTAGCTCGCCCAGAACAATTAATCACAGTCTTCCAACGCCTTGGTATCAATCACGATTCTCAAGTTGTAGTCTATGATGATATGGGTGGATGTTTCGCTAGTCGCTTATGGTGGAGTCTTAAATGGCTTGGTTTTGATAAGGTGGCTGTGTTAAATGGCGGTCTCCAAGCTTGGAAAAAAATAGGCGGTCCATTGACTAGCATTGAACCTGAGGTTGCACCAGGAAACTTTATCGGTCAACCCAGAGAAGGGTGGGTTTTACAGGTTGATGAAATTAAAGAGAATTTAGAGAGCAAAGAGTATCTCATTATTGATGCCAGAGCTAATGATCGCTTTAGAGGAGAAAATGAAACCATTGATCCTGTTGCAGGACATATTCCTGGAGCCATTAATCGTCCTTTTGTAAATAATTTAGACAAAGAGGGATTGTTTAAAACTGCATCTCAAATTAAAAACGAATTTACAAGATTACTCTCTGCCTATCCACAGCAATCTATTATTCATCAGTGTGGTTCGGGGGTAAGTGCCTGCCATAATTGGTTAGCTATGAGTTATGCGGGGCTAGAGCACTCACTAAAACTATATCCTGGTTCATGGAGTGAGTGGGCCTCTGATCCTACAAGACCTGTTGCGAGGTGAATAAGTTAATTCATGATCCAGAGATACTCTAAAACTAGTATTAGTTGACGAATGTTTGGGTTGTGGATGCAAGAGAAAAGCAGGTCTCATGAGATCAATTTCAGCATTTGAAATAGAGAGAGTGCGCGCTACTTTTACCCAATTACTGATTACTGTTTTTAGTTCTGTAATTATTAGTAAGGCTTGATTTTTTGTGAGTTAATAATAGTCGCAAATAGAAATACAACTTTCCAATAATGGGCGATTATCTAAAGTATCAATATTTGAAACGAAGAGCACCTTGCCTTGTTTGGTCTTGAACCCCAATTAAATAATCCCATGCGTAAAGTATTTTAACTACTTTATTAGAGTCTTTAGCCTTCATTGCTTCCGTACGTTGCATCAGTAACTGGCCCCAACGACCAAGTGACGAGTCTAGAAAAACGCCAAAATTACTCTGGATTGGATCTGGATGGAAAGTGGCTTTGTCTAAAGTAAGGGAAGGATCAATGAGGAAACTATTTGGATTTATAAGCCATGAATGATCATATTTAAAGCGGATATTGCCTCTGTTATGATGTAAGTAACCAACTTTTAGGTATCGGTCCTGTTAGTAAAGTATCAAGCCACACTTCTAAAGTACTATTCATCGTTTATCCCGCGATGAGGGAGTTTTAAATCTTGTAGGCGTCGCCCAAGTTCATCGTCTTTTGCTAGTAACTCAAAATCACCTTGTAATTGTAGTGCTGCAAATATTCTCACATAGGTACCTAAAGTAATAGCACTATTTCCTTTTTCAGCTCGATGAAGAGTTACTTTAAATATATTGGATCGTTTAGACACACTTTCTCCAGAAAGACCTCTGCGTAAACGTGCAAGTTTAATTCTCTCACCAAGTCGCGTAAGAATTTTTTATTCAGAAGGAAAAATGGGTTTTGATTTTGATGGCATGTACCCTGTTATATACAAAAAATTACTTTTTTGTATATAACGTGATACGTTTTTTTGGTTTGTAAACTAAACATTGCTTGCCTTACATTAAGTGTTGGTGGTTTGTTTTACGCTGGCTTATCTCAAAAAAGTTAATTTTATATAAATTTCATAGGTTGATTTAAAGTCGAATAGAGAGTGGTTGAGTGGGTTGGTGATGGGGTGGTACACATCTATTTGAATTTTCTTGGGATTTTATCTATAATATAAGGCTTTTCCGTAATTTTAATTGGTTTTCATTGTTACAGTTAACCAACCTAATAGGTGATGATATGGTTGTAATTCGTTTATCCAGAGGGGGCGCCAAGAATCGTCCTTTCTACAATGTGGTAGTGGCTGATTCACGCAATCGTCGTGACGGTAGATTTATTGAGCGTGTTGGTTTTTACAATCCATCACGTGCAGAATCTCCAGATGGTTTAAGGCTTGATTTAGCTCGTGTTGCTTATTGGAAGAGCCATGGTGCGCAAGCGTCAGATGCTGTTGAAAAGTTAATTAAATTAGCTCCGAAGTCAGGAGTAGCCGCTGCCTAAGTGGGTTGTCATGGGGCGCATTGGTGCCCCGTATGGCGTAAAGGGAGGCTTTCATGTTATCCCTTTCACTGATGACGTTGATGCATTAACTCACTATACAACTTGGTGGGTAGGCACCGAAGATCAGTGTGCTGAGCAGGCTGTTGCTGAATGTCGCGTACATGGTAATGGTTTGGTGGCTCGTTTTAACAGTATCAATGATAGAGATATCATTGCTCTTGAAAGAAGCAAGTTAATCTTAATGCCGCGTGAGTTGTTGCCTGAACCTGATCCTGACGAAGTGTATTGGACTGATGTAATTGGCTTAAAAGTAACAAATTTACAAGGTCAAGAATTAGGTTGCGTGGATCGACTGTTAGAAACAGGGGCACAAGATTTACTAGTAGTAAGGCAAGGTAGCAATGAGAGGCTGATTCCTTTTGTTGAACCAATTGTAGTTGAAGTTAACGTGACTCAAAAGCAGGTTGTGGTGGATTGGGGGTTAGACTACTAATGCCTTATCAAATTGATGTCATCACATTGTTTCCTGATCTGGTTGAGAATGTTGCAAAGTATGGGGTAACAGGACGTGCCAAAGACAATGATCTGTGGCAACTAACAACCTGGAATCCAAGAGATTTTACCCACGACCCTTATCGCACGGTTGATGATCGTCCTTATGGTGGGGGTCCTGGAATGGTGATGTTGGCAGAGCCTTTGAAAGATGCTATTCATGCTGCTAAACAACGCCAAATTGAGCAAAATATAACTGAACCTAAAGTTATATTTTTAAGCCCTCAGGGTGCACTGTTGACTCACCAAAAGGCGGTGGAACTCAGTCAACGTAAAGGTGTTATTTTACTCAGTGCACGTTATGAGGGAATTGATCAGCGATTAATTGATCGTTATGTGGATGAAGAAATTTCTATCGGAGAGTATGTGCTCTCAGGTGGTGAGTTACCAGCTTTAGTATTAATGGATGCACTGTTGCGCCAGATCCCTGGAGTGTTGGGGGATGCAAGATCAGTTGAACAGGAATCCTTTGTTAGTAATTTGTTGGATACGCCTCATTACACACGGCCAGAGGTGTTTGAGGGGGTGGCTGTACCGCCTGTATTATTATCAGGACACCATGCCCATATTGAGCAATGGCGTCATGAGCAGGCGTTAATTAAAACCTGGCAAAAGCGCCCAGATATGTTGCACCGTCAACCTCTTTCTGGGGATGATAAAAAAATAGTAGAGAGCTTTATCGCTCAACAGTTAAATAAGGAGTAGTAACATGAATTTGATTCAGCAATTAGAACAGGAAGAAATGCAGCGTTTAGGTAAAAACATTCCTGACTTTGCACCTGGTGACACCGTTGTTGTTAATGTTAACGTGGTTGAAGGTGAAAGAAAGCGTGTGCAGGCATTTGAAGGTGTTGTGATTGCTATCCGTAACCGTGGATTGAACTCCTCCTTTATTGTTCGTAAAGTATCCTCAGGTGAAGGTGTGGAAAGAACCTTTCAAACCTATTCGCCTATGATTGCGAGTATTGAAGTAAAGCGTCGCGGTGATGTACGTCGCGCAAAACTTTACTACCTACGTAGCCGTTCAGGTAAATCTGCACGTATCCGCGAAAAACTCGCAACCCGTAATAACACGGCAGCTGCTCCCAAAAATAACGCAGCTGAATAAGCAATTAGTACAGTTAATCGTCAACTAATTGATCAATTTTGCGATAGCCTCTGGCTTGAAGAGGGGTTGTCGCAAAATACCTTAGATAGTTATCGTCGCGATTTGATCCAGTTTCAAAACTGGCTAGACAATCAACATCCCACAGTATTACTCAATCAAGTAAAAGCAGAACAGATCGAAGCATGGTTATCTTTTTTGTTTTTATCTAAACACAGCTCAGCACGTTCATCAGCAAGAGCCCTATCAAGTTTGCGTCGCTACTATCGACGTGCTGTTCGTGATGGTGTGATGAGCGCTGATCCAACTCTTAATATTGATTCGCCCAAACTACCACGCAGTCTGCCCAATTCCCTCAGCGAAGCGCAAGTGGAAGAGTTATTAAATGCACCTAATGTGAAAACGGAGCTGGGATTAAGGGATCGCGCTATGCTTGAGTTGCTGTATGCCAGCGGTCTTAGAGTTTCTGAACTTGTGGGCTTAACACTGGCTCGGGTTAGTTTTGATACAGGAGTGGTACGTGTGTTTGGCAAGGGCAGTAAAGAGCGTTTGGTTCCTATGGGGATGGAAGCCAATGATTGGTGTCAACGCTATGTCAATGAAGCCCGTCCTCAACTCTTGAAACATCGTCCTCATGAAACCTTATTTATTAACCATCGCCAAGAGCCAATGACTCGTCAAGGTTTCTGGTACTTAATTAAGCAATACGCAAAAAAAGCAGGTATCATGACGCCACTCTCGCCGCATACGCTGCGTCATGCTTTTGCAACGCATTTAGTTAACCATGGGGCAGATTTACGCGTAGTGCAATTACTTTTAGGTCACGCGGATATTTCAACTACACAGATTTATACACATGTGGCGCGCGAAAGATTAAGGCAAATACACGAACAACATCATCCACGAGGATAAAGCAAAAGGGCATCCATTATGGCATTGATTATTACTACTCTTGTGTTCGCTTATTTGTTGGGTTCTATCGCCTTTGCAGTGGTAGTGAGTCGCTTGATGGGTTTACCTGACCCACGCTCTTTTGGTTCTAAAAATCCTGGTGCCACCAATATGTTAAGAGGTGGAAATAAAAAAGCAGCGTTACTGGTATTAATTGGTGATGCTTTGAAAGGATGGCTTGCTGTATGGTTAACCCATACTTTTATTGTTCCCCATGGAGCCTATTGGCTTGAAGACATAGCTGCCATAGCGGTATTTATAGGGCATGGTTATCCTATCTTTTTCCAGTTTAAAGGAGGGAAGGGGGTGGCGACAGCGTTGGGCATTTTATTGGCATTAAATCCTCTCTTGGCGCTCATCACCTTTGCTGCCTGGTTGTTGGTCATGCTTATCTCAAGAATCTCCTCTCTTTCAGCGCTCACCGCACTGGTCGTAGGACCACTGTTGAGTGTGTGGTTATCACACTCCATTGAAGAGAGAGGGACAATTCTATTACTGGCGTTAATACTTCTGGCTCATCACCACAGTAATATACGTAAACTACTAAGCGGCCAAGAAACCGTGTTTAAAAAACCTTAACCCCTTAACCCAGGCATCATTCCTTTCATGCCACGCATCATTTTAGCAAGGCCGCCACGAGACATCATCTTCATCATTTTTTGCATTTGCTCAAACTGATTAAGTAAACGATTCACTTCCTGAACCGTCACCCCAGCTCCCGCTGCAATACGTTTTTTTCTTGAGGCTTTGATAATTCCAGGAAAACGGCGCTCTTGTTGAGTCATGCTATTAATAATACCTTCTACACGATTCATTGCCTTATCATCAACGCCACCTTGCTGAGGGATGTTTTTAGTTAACTGTGCTGGTAACTTGTCCATCATCGCACTTAAACCACCGGCTTTTTTCATTTGAATGAGTTGTGACTTGAAATCTTCTAAATCAAAATCCAATCCTTTTTTAATTTTATTGGCGAGTTTTTCAGCTTCTGCTTGATCCACATGACGTTGCGCATCTTCAATTAATGACAGCACATCTCCCATACCAAGAATTCGTGAGGCAATACGGTCTGGATGGAACACCTCTAGACCGGTTAGTTTTTCTCCAGTCCCTACAAATTTAATTGGTTTTTGTGTTACTTCTTTTACTGATAAAGCCACGCCACCTCTTGCGTCACCATCGAGTTTGGTTACGATCACCCCGGTTAAAGGCAATGTGTCACCAAAGGCTTTAGCAGTATTCACAGCATCTTGCCCTTGCATGGCATCGACGACAAATAGCGTTTCGATCGGTCTGAGGGCCTGATGGAGAGCTTTAATTTCAGTCATCATCGCCTCATCAATAGCAAGGCGTCCCGCAGTATCCACAATCAACACATCAAAGAAGTGACGACGTGCGTAATCTAATGCTTTTTCAGCAATAGCCACAGGTAATTCATTGGCCGAGGAATCAAAAAAATCCACTTGCAAAGAGCCAGCTAAAATCTTTAATTGTTCGATCGCAGCAGGGCGATAAACGTCACAACTCACTAATAACACTTTCTTTTTTTCTTGTTCTTTTAGCCATTTAGCAAGCTTACCGCTAGAAGTGGTTTTACCAGAACCCTGCAAGCCTGCCATCAATACCACAGCAGGGGGTTGAGCTAGCAGAGACAATCCTTCACTTTTTTCCCCCATCAATTTAGTCAGTTCTTCATGAACCACGCCAATGAAGGCCTGTCCTGGAGTGAGACTGGTTATCACTGATTGCCCAAGCGCTTTGGTTTTGACTTCTTCGACAAAGCGCTTAACAACAGGGAGTGCTACATCCGCTTCTAACAAGGCAATCCGTACTTCGCGCAGCGCATCTTGTATATTGCTTTCAGTCAGGCGTGCTTGGCCGCGTAGCGTTTTAATCACACCTGATAGGCGTTCTGTTAACTGATCTAACATAATCTCAACAATCCTTGAGGCTGATAATGGTAAACTAATAGTATGATTACATCTGAATACAGTTTCTATTTTATCACTGCTTTCCTCTATCTAATGATTGGTATTAGAGATTGGTTAAGTTTTAATGTGACAGAAACAAAACCAGAACAGGCTCAGCGCCGCGAGTGGTCTACGCGACTGTTCCTGTTAGTAGCCTGGTTCACCCATGTGCGTTTGATTCATCAAACAATTGTGATGAATAATCAGCTTGATTTTTCTATTGGCCCTAGCCTGTCACTGCTTGCGGCCACCACAGTTGCTATGTATTGGCTTATTGGTTTTCGTCATCAAATGGGTTTGTTGCGCCCCGTAATTCTTTTCTTGGCAATTCCTGGGGTATTGGCGCCATTGATCTTTACTCAAGAAAAAGCAGTGAACTACACAGGTATCGCCTTTAAGGTACATGTGATGGTGTCTTTAATGGCTTATAGTTTATTTGGTATTGCCACCATTCATGCGTTATTTATTCGTGTATTAGAAAAGCGTATTCACAGCAAAGTCCTGGCGCGTATTTCCCGTTGGCCTTCACTGGTTGCTATGGACGCCATTTTGTTTCAAATGTTATGGATTGGATTTGTCTTTTTAACGATTACGTTAATTAGTGGTGTGTTTTTTTCAGAAGATATTTTTGGCAAACCCTTGGTAATGAGTCATAAAATTGTTTTCTCTATTCTATCCTGGGTTATTTATGCTACGTTACTCGTTGGTCGCATTCAATATGGTTGGCGCGGTAGGAAAGCTGCTTTTTTCGTTGAATCCGGCTTTGTTATGTTGGTGTTAGCTTATGTGGGTAGTAAATTCGTGCTGGAAGTCCTGTTACATCGTTCTTGACAGAACTGCCTCATCTATTAGATACTAACTTATTGTTTTTATTAGTGAATTTTAAATCTTGGATGATATCCCTATAGGGGTGCTACTTAGCGTCTTAGCAGTGTTGTTGGTGTTATCTGGTTTTTTCTCGATGGCTGAGACCAGTATGATGGCACTGAATCGTTTTCGTCTAAAGCATTGGGTAGCGCAGGGGCACCGTGGTGCCAAACTAACCCAAGAGCTTCTTGAGCACACTGATCGATTGCTTGGCGTATTGTTGCTTGGTAATAATTTTATAAATGCAGCTTCCGCCGCAATTGTGACTGTACTTACTGTTCGTTTGTTAGGTAAGGGCGAGGTGGCGCTCACCATTGGTACCATTTTAGTCACTCTGGCTATTCTTATTTTCTCTGAAATTACGCCTAAAATTTTGGGTGCCGCCTATGCCGAAAAAATTGCTTTTCATGTGAGCTATATTTTGGTCCCACTATTACGTGTGTGCTATCCCATCGTCTGGTTTGTTAACTTATTTGTGCAGGGATTGTTAAACATTACACGTCTTAAACCTAAAACAAGTAGCTTACACACCAGTATGACTTTAGAAGAGTTAAGGGTCATGGTATTGGAGGGCAGTCGTTTTATTCCACAAAAACATCATCACATTTTGATGAACTTATTTAACTTAACCGACATCACTGTAAAAGATGTCATGATTCCTCGCAATCAAATTGAAGGAATCGATTTGTCTTCCCCGCTTGATTTAATCGAGCAGCAATTATCCACGTCTAACCATACATTGCAGCTGATCTATGATGGTGATCCAGATCAAGTCTTGGGGGTGCTCCATGTACGTAAATTGTTTAATCAAATTCATAATGAATCCATTACGGTGGAGGCAATAAAAGAGATTATCGAGTCGCCTTATTTTGTTCCTGAGAATACTCCTTTGTTTACGCAATTAAATAATTTCCAGGAAAATCGTCGTAAGATGGGTTTGGTTGTTGATGAGTATGGTGAGTTACAAGGCTTAGTGTCAGTTGAAGATATTTTAGAAGAGATTGTAGGGGAATTTAGTAGTCAATTACCCTACCAAGGGAGTTTTTTTACAAAGGAAGAGGAGGGTGTTTACCTTGTTGATGGGGCCTGTTCCTTACGTGATTTAAATCGTAAGTTAAATACCCATTTTCATTTAGATGGGCCAAGAACATTAAATGGTCTCATTATAGAAACCCTAGAAGATATTCCTGAACCGGGCACAGCGTTGAAGTTGGACGGTTATCCAGTAGAAATTATTCAAACGCAGGATCGTATGGTAAAAATGGTACGCCTACAAACTCTTCAGTTCGTCACAAAACAATCAGAGGATGCCAAGTCTTGAGATGATTACACTTCTCTACTCGCCAGTGGTAATAGGGATGATAGGTTTTATGATGGGTCTATTTATTCATCGTTTGGCTAACTATTACGCCCATAACTTAACCCCACAAGGACAATCAACAACTTCTTCATTGACGAGTGATATGCTGGTAGGGTTAGCTTGTGCCATGCTAAGTTTAGTCAATTTTTATTTTATTGGGCACACGCTGTGGGCATGGCTCACAGTATTATTGATTTGGAGTTTATGTTTATTACTCTTGATGGATCTCAAGACGTGGTTACTACCAGATCTGATAACCTTACCTTTAATGTGGCTGGGGTTGATTGTGCATGACTTAGGCCTGGGTAGTGTATCGTTACATGACGCTCTATGGGGTGCTGTATTAGGTTATGTGTTCCCATGGTTAATCAAACACCTCTATTTTTTACTGACTGATCGTCAGGGGATGGGGCATGGAGACTTTAAATTGTTGGCAGCCTTAGGCGCGTGGTTGGGTTGGCAGGCGCTACCTGTGGTTTTATTGATCGCCTCTTGTGCTGGATTGGTTGTGGGGCTGATGTTAATGTGGTGGCGTAAAAAAACACTTAAAATGGCGGTACCATTCGGTCCGTTTTTAGCTTTTGCAGGAGTACTTATTTTATTCAAACAAGGTCACTAAGGGAGAGAGAGACCATGAAGCCTTTTATTATAGGGATGACTGGAGGAATAGGGTCAGGTAAATCAACCGTTGCACAACTATTTGCCAACTTGGGAGCGTGTGTTGTCGATACTGATGCCATATCACATCAGCTAACTGGCCCACATGGCGGGGCAATGCCTGAAATTGAAGCGAAATTTGGTGAGCAGTTTATTAATGATGATGGTAGTCTTAACCGCCAAGCGATGAGGGATTATGTATTTAATCATCCCCCAGCAAGAAAGAAATTAGAGTCTATTTTGCATGGTCGTATTCGTGAGTCGGTTAGTCTAGCAATTGAAAAAGCAACAGAGCCTTATATTATTTTAGTGGTACCACTATTAATTGAGGTGGGTACTTATCGTCCCATCATCTCGCGCGTATTGGTTGTGGATTGTGATGAATCCGCACAAGTTAAACGAGCCAGTGAGCGACCTGGTATGACGCGGGAGGCGGTACAGGCTATAATGGCAGCGCAAACAGACAGAAAAACACGCTTGCGTGTTGCCGATGATGTTATTGATAACTCAGGGTCCATTGCTTTACTTGAACCGGTGGTCAAACAACTGGATCAACGTTATCGAGAGATGGCCGTTAATGCGCAAGAATAGTTCGAGTACAACTTGCTAATTGATTCAGTTTAAGAGAAACTTGATAAAATACTAATAATGAGACAGTTGTGATTACCTACGATTATCCCTTGAACGCTCAAATCCGTACGCTTCTTAAGCTGACGAGTTTGTTTGACCGCCTACACTTTTATGTAGGCCAGGATAGTCCTCACAGTCATCATGCTGCCTTAATGACCATGTTTGAAATATTGGATATTACTATTCGAGATGATATTAAGTCCGACTTACTCATGGCTCTTGAGAGACAAAGACAAGTACTATTAACCCTGCGACACAATCCTAAAGTAGAGCAAGAACCACTTGAAAAAACCATTTCTGAACTGGAGTTGGCGGTATTCAATTGTCAGCAGACCAAGGGCAAGTTTGGTGAACATCTGCGTAATCATGAGTGGTTAATGTCGGTCAAACAACGCGCCAGTATTCCGGGTGGATTGTGTGATTTTGACGCGCCACCTTATCATTATTGGTTAATGCAAGATGTCCAATCAAGACGGCAAGAACTATTAGCTTGGCTTGAACCGATGGAGAGCACTTATCGCGCTATGCAAGTACAATTGTCCTTGTTAAAAGACAGTGGTAAAACACAAAGTCTGGTTGCTGTGAAAGGGTCATTTCAGCAAGCCCGAGTGGGGGCGGAGGCGAAACTTCTGCGTGTGCAGTTGGATCAGTCTTATGCTTGTACGCCTGAGATTAGCGCAAATAAATATATGTTAAATATTCGTTTCCTGCAGCTCGGCGTTACCACTCGAGGTATTGTTTACAGTGAAGATATTCCTTTCAATCTTATCACCTGTAGCTTCTAGATTATTCGCGAGCGCCTTGTAGTTGTTGCCAGTCATTTCTTGACGTGTTGATACCAATCCCTACTGCTTCAACTTCACTAAACACAGCCGTTTTTTTAATCGATGCTTCCACGTGGGCGACACGACTGTCTGAAAAACAAAAATCAACTAAATCGTGTAGTAAGTGCTCAATTAATTCCACGTGCTCTCTTTTTGACCAGCTTTGAATAAAGTCACGTATCGGCTCATAGTCAACTGTGTCACTAAGATGCTTGATTTTACGCATCACTGAAAAAGGAATGGTTAAGGTGACGTTAACCAATATGTCCTGCGGTCCGGTTTTCTCAAACGCATGCACACCAAGATGTACGGTTGCATGCGCGTCAACAATACTACAAATATAATGACTCATATTAGTGAATAGTGGTTAATGAACTTTTTAGTTTCGCCATGGCGCGTTGTTCAATTTGTCTTATGCGTTCTGCAGATACACCAAATTCATCTGCTAAATCATGTAGCGTTGCAGCTTCTTTATCATCCGCTTGTAACCAGCGAGCTGTAATGATACGGCGGCTACGTTCATCAAGTGCTGCTAGAGCATTACTTAAGCCTTCGCCAGAGAGTTTATCTTGTTCGCGTTGACTGATTTGTTCAACAGGTTCAAGAGCGTCATCAGCAAGATAGGAGATAGGCGCAAATTGTTCATCGCTGTCCTCTTGGGGTTCAAGGGAAATATCTTGTCCGCTAAGACGCATTTCCATTTCACTGACATCCTCTGGACGAACACCAAGTTGCTTAGCAACCTCAGCGGTTTCTTGGGCTGACAATGAACCAAAACCTGGCTTTAAACTTCTTAAACCAAAAAATAATTTACGTTGTGCTTTGGTGGTGGCGATTTTAACTAAACGCCAGTTTTTTAACACGTATTCATGAATTTCAGCTTTAATCCAGTGTATAGCGAAAGAGACCAATCTGACGCCGCGTTCTGGATCGAAACGTCGTACGGCTTTCATTAAGCCTACATTACCTTCTTGTATTAGATCAGCCTGAGGTAAACCATAGCCACTGTATTGACGGGCAATGGAGACGACTAAGCGTAAATGAGACAAAATAAGCTGCTGAGCAGCGTTGAGGTCATTACTGTCGCGTAAACGACGACCTAACTCTGTCTCCTCTTCGGCAGATAAGAGTGGAAAACGAGAAACAGTCTGAATATATTGCTCAAGACTGCCCGCTAAGTTTAGGGCAGGGATGGGCAATACCATAGCTTCACTCATCAAAAAACCCTCCACAAATTTAAACCATTTAAGTTATTTTAGCACTCTTAATATAAGAGTGCTAATTCGGTGAAGGGTTCCAATAATAAGGAAACTTAAAGGCTAGGAATTAAAGGTAATAGTTCCTGTGGTTCTTGTCGTAAGGTGTAATCTACATCAATAAAGTGGTATAAAATTTTACCTTGTTTATCAATAAGATAGGTTGCCGGTAGGGGTAGGCTGAAAGAGTCGTCCCCATTAAAAGCAGGAATATCAATACCAAATTGTTGGTATATGGGCTTCAAGTTCTCTGCCAGTGTAAATACTAACCCCAATTGGCGGCTCACGCTATTACCCACATCGCTTAAAATGTCGATGTCAATTCCAGCTTTGGCTGCTGTATCTTTGGCGTGATCTGGGGTCTCTGGAGACATACCAATAAGTTGAGCGCCACGAGCTTTAATTTCCGGCAAAATATCATGAAAAGCTTTCATTTCAAGGTTGCAATATGGGCACCAGCCACCTCGGTAGATATTTAAAATCACTGGACCAGATTGCAAATAGTCATAAAAGCGCTTTGTCACACCGTGTTGGTTGTTGAGGGTGAAGTCAGGAAATGAGGCACCGGTTTTTAATGCGTTTTTTGCTAGATCAGCTTGATGAAGAGCTTGCGTGGCCTCAGTCATTTTTTGCCAGACATCAGCGGGTACTTTACTTTTTACCGCATTCTTATACTCATTTAAGGCATCTTTTAAGGTGCTCATCGTGACTCCTTTATATTTGAATTAAAATTCAAATATAAAGGAGTTTAACTATTAATTCAACCTATTAATTAGAATGGGTTAATGTTGATAACAATGAGTATTCATTCTCTTAATAGAGAAGGATGTTAATTAATATAAAAAAATATTAAACTGTGCATTCTGTTTTTAATAGTGGATAAAAAAATGGGTAGACACGCACAATTTGAGCGCCAAGATGTGGTTAATAAGGCTGCAAAGACGTTTTGGGACCTGGGTTTTTATGCCACTCGTATGACTGATCTTATCGAAGCCACAAAACTACAACCAGGTAGTTTATACGCCACATTCAATTCTAAAGATGAATTATTTTATGAGTGTATAGATAGTTACGGTAGACAACTCATTGCCGATACTGAAGTATTCATGACGCAACAATCTCCCAAAAAAGCCTTGGTGGGTTATTTTGAGCATCTTGTTGAAGAGATGCAAAGTGTGGTTCCACCTCATGGTTGTTTATTAGTTAATTCACTAATCGAACTGTCTAGACTGGATGCTAAAGTGAAGGGGGCAGTTGAAAAGTACATTGGTGAAGTTGAACGTCTCTTTGAGAGAACAATTAGTGAAGCGATTGCTCTTGGTGAAATCTCCCCAACACAGTCTCCCAAGGAACTGGCCACTACTTTAATGGTCTCTATGTGGGGAATTCGTATTTTAAGTGAAACCAGTCAAGGGCAAGCGAAAGTATCAGGCGTAGTTAATCAAGTTTTAAAATTACTTGATGTCTAATCTTGCCCGTTAAAGGGAAAATCATGTCGTCAAAACTAACCTTATGGTTAAGTGGTTTATTAATGCTTGCAGGTTGCCAGCAAACAGTCCACCCGCCTATGTCTACTGTAGATCAGGTTGATTTAAATAAATTCATGGGTAGCTGGTACGTTATTGCAAGTATCCCTACATTTCTTGAAAAAGACATTAGTAATGCAGTTGAAACCTATCACCTCAATCAAGATGGTACCGTTGGCACAGTGTTTACATACCATGTTGATGGCCCGCAAGGACCACAAAAGACAATGACAGGAAAAGCATTCATCAAAGACGCCAGTCATGCAAAATGGGATATGCAGTTTATTTGGCCTATTAAGGCCGATTATCGAATAGTTTATTTGGCCCCGGATTACTCTTTAGTTATTGTTGGACGAGAAAAGCGAGATTATGTATGGGTTATGGCAAGAACCCCTCACATCTCAGATTCTACTTATCAAGAAATGAAACATCTCATACAACAATGGGGATACAACACAGATAAGCTTGAGATGGTGCCACAGGTCTGGACGAAATAATGAAAATTGCTGTGGTAGGAACAGGTATATCAGGCCTTATGGCCGCTCATCTTTTGTATAAGCAACATGAGCTCACTCTATTTGAAAAAGAAGATTACATAGGTGGCCACGTTCATACTCATGAGCTGCAATGGGGAGAGCGAGACGATCAGCATTGTTTTGTTGATACAGGGTTTATTGTTCACAACGATAGAAATTATCCCCATTTTGTTAAATTACTTGAAGAGCTTAAGGTGCCCACAGAAAACAGCGTCATGAGTTTTTCTGTGATGAGCCCACAAGATAACTTTGAGTATGCAGGAACAAATCTTAATACGCTATTTAGTCAAAGAAAAAATATAGTTAATTTACAATTCTGGCGCATGTTAAGGGAAATACTACGCTTTAATCAACAGGCTCTCGTATGGCTTAACAGTAGTACTGAAGAGCTCACCTTGGGTGAGTATTTGGCAAAATTTAACTATAGCGATTGGTTTAGAGAGTACTATATTTTACCGATGGGATCAGCTATTTGGTCCACATCAATCAAGGATATGTACAGCTTTCCAGCTCGTTTCTTTATGCGTTTTTTTGCTAATCACGGCTTATTAACTGTCAATGATCAACCTCAATGGAAAGTGATTCAGGGCGGATCTTTTGCTTACGTAAAAAAAATTACCGCCCCCTTTAATAACGCTATTCGTTTAAAGACACCGGTGATGAGGATCGATCGTCAACACGATAAAGTAACTATTTACACAAAAGAGGGTGCCGAGCAGTTTGATAAAGTGGTATTAGCTTGTCATAGTCAGCAAGCACTCTCTTTACTCGCTCAACCAAGTGAATGGGAGCAAAGCGTTTTGTCAGCTATTCCTTATCAAGCCAATGAAGCTGTTCTGCATTATGATGAGTCGCTGTTGCCAAGTCATAAACGTACTTGGGCTTCATGGAATTATCGTATTGATCACGCTAACCAACACCAGGCAGTGCTGACTTATCACATGAATAGATTGCAAAACTTAGCTGTTGATCGTGAGTTATGCGTCACGCTCAATGCCACTCATTTAATTGATCCCCAGAAAATCATCAAAAGGGTACATTACGAACATCCATTGTTTACTGTGCAAGGTGAGTGGGCTAAGCAACAACATCATAAGATCAACGCACAGAACAACACCTACTATTGTGGTGCTTGGTGGGCTAATGGGTTTCATGAAGATGGTGTGGTGAGTGCGATTGAGGCAGTTAAATCGTTAGTGGCACGTGATCATGCATAGTGCCATTTATACAGGATGGGTAAGACATCGACGTTACTCTCCTGTGGTACATCAATTTAACTATCAAGTATCAATGATGTACTTTGATCTGCAAGAAATTGACGAGTTGGTCTCTCAGCATTGGTGTTTATCGACACATCGTTTCAATTGGCTGCAGTGGCGACGGCAAGATTATCTAGGAGACCCTAGTAAGTCTCTCTATGAAGAAGTGAAAAGAGTTATTTTTGAACGTACTGGAATGACAAATATTGGATCAATTAGGCAACTGACACACCCGCGCTATTTGGGCTTAGGGTTTAATCCTGTGAGCTTATACTACGCATATAGCAAAACGAATAATCAACTATGTGCAATTGTTGCTGAAGTGAGTAATACGCCATGGTTAGAAAAACATATCTACATGCTTCCAATCCACGAAGAAGAGAGAGTACGTCAAAAATATATTCTTAAACATGAAAAAGAATTTCATGTATCGCCTTTTTTGCCGATGGATATGAACTATTTGTTTCGTGTGTCAGCACCACAGGAATCACTCTTTGTCCATATGGAGAATTGGCAAAAAGACAAAGTATTTGATGCGACTCTCGTTTTGAAGAGGCAATCTTTTACTCAGCAACACCTTATTCGTACCTTACTACAATTTCCGCTTATGTCATGGAAAGTGGTGTTTGCTATTTATTGGCAAGCAGTCAAATTATGGCTTAAGAGAACTCCTTTTTACTCACATCCTTGAAATTGATCGAGTTTATTCATTATGTCTACTACTGAGCGAATCCCCTCACTATTTCCAAATGTATCAAACCGAAAAAAGATGTCATGGCTTGATCGATTTGCAAAAAAAACAGTGATTAAATTACTGTCTTCATTGGTTTTTGGACGCATAACATTAATCGATGAAGGGCAACAGGAATGGAGTTTTGGTCGTGAAGGGAGCGATCATGAATACATCGTGCAGGTACACGATGTTCGATTTTGGCAGGCGGTATTGATGGGTGGAAGCGTCGGCGCAGGTGAAGCTTTTATGGCAGGCTATTGGGATTGTCATGACTTGACGGGATTGTTACGAGTTATTTTAAAAAATCGTGTTGTACTAGATCAAATGGAAAAAGGGTGGGCACGCTTAAGCTACCCTGTTCGCAGTTTACAGCACTATTTAAGACGTAATAGTAAGCTTGGGAGTCGCAAAAATATCGCCGAGCACTATGATTTAGGTAATGAGTTTTATAAGTTATGGCTTGATCCTTCTATGTTTTACTCAAGTGCTTATTTTGAAGAAGAGGACAATACACTTGAACAAGCATCATGGAACAAGTGCCGTATATTGGCAGAACAATTAGAACTCAATCAATATGATCACGTGTTAGAAATTGGCAGTGGTTGGGGAGGTTTCGCTTGTTATGCAGCCAAACATTATGGTTGTCGGGTCACCACGGTAACTATTTCACAAGAGCAATATCAGTTTGTATTAAAGCGTATAGAAGAGTGGGGGGTGGCCCATTTAGTTGAAGTTCAATTAAAAGACTACCGTGATCTTGAGGGGGTTTATACCAAGCTTGTTTCAATAGAAATGATCGAAGCGGTTGGTGCTGAGTTTTTACCTGTTTACTTTGAGCAATGCTCACATTTATTGAAACCCAACGGTATTATGTTGTTACAAGCAATTACCATTAACGATAGACGTTACCAACAAGCATTAGATGAAGTTGATTTTATTCAGAAATATATTTTCCCAGGTGGCTTTCTACCAAGTATTAGTGAAATGCTGAGAGTAGCTATAACGCATACTGATTTTCTCCTGAGCGATTTAAGTACCTTTGGTCGTCATTACGCAAAAACGTTAAATAGTTGGGCTGATAGATTTTTAAGTCAGCTAGACCGGGTACAACAACTGGGTTTTGATCAGCACTTTATTCGAAAATGGCAATTCTATTTAAACTATTGTGAAGCTGGATTCATGGAACGTGATATCGATGTCGTTCACATGAAACTGGTTAAACCTGAGTGGCGAAAATCATTTAACGATATCTCATCGAGTGGGTGTTAATACGTGTGGTATAACCAATTATAAAAGTTAGTACACTATTTACAATGAATAATACAAGACCGGTGTATAAAACAATACTGCCACTAAAAAGCGTTTGATTAGATAAAAGATGATTATAAAAAACGTTATGAAGTCCTTGATCTAAAGTCTTTAAAATTATCCAGCTGGCTAACGTACCTAGACAAATAACAATGGCTGATTCTAATAAAATGATCTCTATCATTGGGAATATCAATTGAATACGAGTTGTTCCTAGGCACGTTGCTACGTAACGTTCTTCATTAGAGTGTAAGTAATAATGTCGGATTGAACTGATAGATAGTGTGATAAACAATACTGTCATGACAGTAGTGAAAAGTATCAGTAAATGATGAATAAAGTCTCTCGTCTGAATGGTTCTCTCAACCCAAGGTAAATCAATATTCACTTTATGAATAGTGGGATTACTTTGCCAACTTTTCAATAATCGATCTAAGTCTTGTACAGATGAAGCTTTAATTGTCACTATCAATGCATCAGGTAAAGGATTAGTATGAATATGAGAGAGAATGTCTGTGAAATTATTGTCTTGTTTTAATTGAGCTAAACCACTCTCTTTGGTAATCAGCTCAGTCTTTAGTACTCCAGGTGATTGGTTGATTGAAGCTTGAAGTACTTGTAGTTCTTTTTGTGTGGTTGAGGTATTAACAAAAATAACCGTATGAATATTGGCTAATACTTCTTTTGTATGGTTGTCATAGTAACGAGATAGAGTTAATGCAGTTAATATAAAAGAAAAACATAACGCCATGGATAGCATTAAAAAAACCACATTAAAACGAGTTTTTTTAATGAGATGGTTAAACTGGATTAATGAGGATGTATGAGAAAGTATCATGGTGCAATATCAAAAAGTAAATGTTCCGTATCATCCGTCAAATGAGAATCCATCAGTTCAATGGTTCTCGTATGAGGATGCGATGAACTAGGTGTGAAATACTTACCACACTCAACAACAGTTAAGCCTTGTTGATGGCGATCGTGAATGAGTGTATCTATCAATTTAGTTGAATCACTATCAAGATAGTCAAGAGCGTCATCAATAACCAATAAAGAAGGCTCATGAATGAGTGCTCGGGCAATGAGCAATTTACTGTACTCAGTATCCGAAAACGTAGACACCATATCACGATAGCGGTGACCTAATTCTAGGTCAGATAAAATTTGCCGCCCTTTTTTTTCTGCGGTTGACCGTGAGATCCCCAATATTAACAGTGGTTGAATAATATTTTCTAATGCACTGAGATGACTAATTAATGGTAACCAGCGCGCTGCTAATCCGATCTTACGTCTAAGACGCGCTAATTGTGATTGATTCATTCGGTTGATAGCTTGGTCGAGTACAGTGATGCGTCCTTTCGTGACCGACATCATGCCCAAGATGAGCATAATAAATGTGGTCTTTCCAGATCCTGTTTTACCAATTAGCTTAACACGCTCACCTGCGGCAATATCGCAACTTAATTCTTTTAACGCTTCATATCCGGAGGGATAGGTAAAACTAACTTGTTCAAATCGAATCATTCTAGTAGCGCATCCACAAATGAGTTGGCAGAAAAGGGTTGCATGTCGTCTAGCTGTTCCCCTACGCCAATAAATAATATAGGTTTTGGACATTCTCCAGCAATCGCCGCCACCACTCCGCCACGTGCCGTGCCATCTAATTTAGTAATAATCAAACCAGTTAACTGTAGCGCATCATCGAAGGCTTTGACTTGGGTAATGGCATTCTGACCGGTATTAGCATCAAGGACTAGAATCACTTCATGTGGTGCACTAGGATCAGCCTTTGCTATCACACGTTTTACTTTTTTAATTTCTTCCATGAGATGTAACTGCGTAGGTAGACGACCCGCAGTATCAGCCAATACCACATCTATTTGTCTTGCTTTAGCAGCTTGAATGGCATCAAAGATCACGGCGGCAGAATCTCCTTTCTCTTGTGTAATGACATCCACCTGGTTTCTCTCACCCCAAGCAACTAGTTGAGCAACTGCTGCGGCTCTAAAAGTATCCCCTGCTGCTAATAATACGCTGTAATTGTGATTTTTAAGATGTTGTGCGAGTTTTCCGATCGAGGTGGTTTTTCCGGCACCATTAACGCCGGCAAAAACCAAAACAAAAGGTTTAGCTCGATCTGGGTCAAAAGTGCGTTCTAATGGTGAGAGTAAATCAATTAGCATAGAACGCAGTAACGGCTTTAATGCAGCAGCCTCTTCTACCCGTTCCTCCTTGGCTTTAATTTTGAGGTTTTTAATCAGTAGTTGTGCTGTTTTAACGCCTACATCAGCAAGAATCAGAGCTTCTTCTAAATCATTAAACCACTCATCATTTAAGCGACCGGTAAAGAGTCCGCTAACTTTGTTGTGGAGGTTATCGCGGGTTTTTTTTAAGCCACTTTTAAGGCGTGTTAACCAGCCTTCTTGAGTGGGGGCTGGAGAAGTATTTTCTTTAGGTGATTTCTTAAAAAAACTAAACATTGGATAATAGGAGCTTTATTAGGCTAAAAAGAGATTTTACCCGATCTATGCTAAAGGGAAACAAGGGAAAAGTTAAAATTATTGGGGGTAAATGGCGCGGTAGGTGGCTTGAGTTCTCTGGCATTGATGATTTGAGGCCAACCCCTAACCGTGTTCGTGAAACCGTATTTAATTGGTTGGGGCAAACCTTAACGGATAAAACATGTTTAGATCTGTTTGCTGGTAGTGGTGCTTTGGGCTTTGAGGCACTATCAAGAGGGGCTCAGTGTGTTGATTTTGTTGAGGAAAACCGTATTTCGGTTCAAGCATTAAGAGCCAATGCGACAAAATTAAGTGCTCATAACGCTACCGTATTTGCTCAGGATAGCTGGCAGTGGGTAAACAGTCATAATGGGGTGTACGATATTATTTTTTTGGATCCCCCCTTTAAGAAGACTGACTATGCTAGTCTTTTACGCTTAATTAAAGCAAAATTGGCGCCACAGGGGATAATTTACTGTGAATCGCCTAAAGGATTAGCTATTGATGAGCAGTGGCAAGTAATAAAACAAGCTCAAGCAGGTCAAGTACAATATCAGTTATTGCAGGAAAATAGGATTACTACATGATAACCAGGGCAGTATATGCAGGTACTTTTGATCCCTTAACTCTAGGCCATGAAGATTTAATTCGCCGTGGATCTCATTTATTTGGCGAGGTGATTGTAGCGATTGCTGACAGTCGTAATAAACGGCCACTTTTTACATTGAATGAACGCGTTGAGTTAGCCCGTGATTGCTTGCGTCACCTTGATAATGTAAGAGTTGAAGGGTTTTCTGGTTTACTTGCTGATTTTCTTAAAGTGAATGAAGCTAACGTAATTTTACGGGGTTTAAGGGCAGTGTCAGACTTTGATTTTGAATTTCAAATGGCAGGAATGAACCGTCGCCTCCATCCTGATGTCGAAACATTATTCTTAACTCCATCTGATCAATTTATGTTTGTTTCATCAACAATAGTAAGAGAAATCGCTTTATTAAAAGGGGATGTGAGTCAGTTTGTAAGTCCTCCAGTGATTCTTGCGCTGCAGAAAAAAATAGAAATGTTGCAGAAAGGAAACGAATAAATGGCTTTAATGATTACAGATGAATGTATTAATTGTGACGTGTGTGAACCTGAATGTCCCAATGATGCAATTAGTCAAGGCATTGAAATTTACGAAATAGACCCAAATAGCTGTACAGAATGTGTGGGTCATTATGATACTCCTCAATGTCGAGAAGTGTGTCCGGTTGACTGTATTCCGCTTAATCCTGACTTTGTAGAAAGCAAAGAGCAGCTCAAAGGCAAATACGATTTATTAATGAAAAAAAAGAACCAAGCTGCCTAACGGGGAGTTTAATTACATGCGTTTTTGGAAAAAAGGCTTATTAGCCACACTTGCTTTAACTGGTTTCGCCACACCTGTGTTTGCTCTTGATGTCCCCAATAATGAACTGACTTCGAAAAGAATGTTTGAGTTCTTTTTAGGGGAAATTGCCGCTCAGCAAGGGCAATTTGATATTGCTATAGGTGAGATGACTGAACTGGCTCAAGATACAAAGGATCCGCGCATTGCCCAACGCGCCACTGAAATGGCTCTTTATGCTAAACACTATCCCGCTGCGTTAACCGCCTTGGATTTATGGTTAACAGAAGAGCCTAACGCTGCTGAAGCACATCAAATTTTATCTGCATTACTGTTCACTAATGTGGCCCAAGAAGATTTGGCTAAGACCATTAAAGATTGGTTGGCAACCAATACCAACGGGGTTGATGAGATGTTCGATCGCCTCACTCCGCCAATTGTACAAATGCATGATGCCAATCAATCCTATAAGTTAGTACAAAACATTACTGAAGACTATGATCAAAGCCCAGCAGCGCAGTATTTGTTGGCTATTACGGCTTTTCAAGCAGGTCAAACTGATGATGCCTTAGCAGCGGTTAATCATTTACTTGATATTAAAGGTGACTCTGAGAAAGCAGCCATGCTGAAAGGACAGATTTTGGGGCATACACGTCCTCAAGACGCACTGGACTTTTATCAACAGTATCTTAATCAGTATCCTAACGCTCAGACAGTTAGGCTAAGTTACGCTCGTGAATTAGTGAATCAAAAGCAATTCAAGCAGGCGCGAGACCAGTTTTCTTACTTGGTTCAAAAAAATCCACGTAACGCAGATATTAAGCTTGCAGTAGCTTTACTTACCTTACAGCTAAAAGACTATGGTTCAGCAATGAATCAACTCAATGATTTACTGAGCCAGGGTGCCTCTGACCCTAGTATGATTCATTATTACCTAGGTGGCGCTGAGGAAGATCAAAAGCACTGGCAATTAGCGCTTGATCAATATGCACAAGTTAAGGAAGGTGATCAATATTTCAATAGCCAAGTCAGAATGGCTATCATTACTGCCAAACAAAAAGACTTACCTTCTGGTTTAGATATACTCCATCGTCTTCGTCCTCAAGATGATCAAGAAGCTGAGCAGTTAATGTACAGTGAAGAGGAAATGCGCCGTGATGCAGGCGATATTCAAGGTGCTTATAATCTCTTGGGTCATGCTTTAAAACACCAACCTGAAAACGTCAATATGCTCTACGAGCAAGCGATTTTGGCTGATCGATTAAATCGTTTTGATGTGGTGGAAGACAATCTAAAACGCGTTATTGCCATACGTCCTAATTATGCGCAAGCATATAATGCATTGGGTTACAGCATGACTGAACGTGGGCTGAAGCTTGATGAAGCAAAGCGCTTGATTGAAAAAGCGTTAACGATTACTCCTGATGATCCATTTATTTTAGATAGTTTGGGATGGGTGAATTACCGTTTGGGTAATAATGCTGAGGCTCTTCATGCACTTAAGAAAGCTTATGCGTTGCAAGAAGATCCTGAAATAGCGGCTCATTTGGGTGAGGTTTTATGGAAATCTGACAGCCAAGATGAAGCTAAACAAGTATGGCAAAAAAGTTTGAGTTTACATCCTGATAATGCTGCTTTAAAAGACACCATGCATCGTTTCATAAAGTAGACGCGATTGATGTTGTTTAGACAGAATTATCTCATTATATGGGTAGTATTGATCCTTGCGGGTTGTGCTACCCATAATGCATTTGAAGTAGCACAAGACCAGGTGGATGGAATCGGCGCCATTCATCAGGTCTCTTTTATGGGACGCTTGGTCGTAGCAGACAATGACCATAGCGACAGCGGCTCTATTGAGTGGCGAGGAGATTTTGTTCAACAACAAGTGGTGTTGTTGTCGCCCTTGGGGACTACTATTGCTGAGTTAACGCATCGCCCTGATCAAACTCAATTAAGCTTATCAAGTGACAGGGTAGTGAGTGCTAGTAATGTGGAAGAAGTTACCAACCAGATGCTAGGCTACCCCCTTCCTTTGGATGGCATGCCTTGGTGGATACTGGGGTTAACTTGGCCTGACACTGCAGGTGAGATCACTCATGATAAAGAGGGGAGAGTGTTGACAGTAAAGCAGGATGATTGGCTTGTTTCTTATGGTCAATGGCAGAATATTAACGGCCAATGGCTACCTAAACGTATTAGTCTCACGCAAGGCGGGATTAAAATTCGCATTATTGTTGATCGCTGGCATATTGTTAGACGTTAATATGTATACCCCCACACTGAGCTTACCAGCCCCGGCTAAGATTAATTTGTTTTTACATGTTTTAGGTCAGAGAGAGGACGGCTATCATCTTTTGCAGTCTCTTATGACCTATCTTGATTTTAATGATGAAATTTCTCTTACTCTAAGGCAAGATGGTCAGATTAAGCGAGTGGGTGAGTATTCTGTTAATGAAGAGCATGACCTGGTTATAAAAGCAGCTCGACTATTGCAACAACAAGCTTCTGTGGCAGCGGGGGTAGAGATCTCTTATAAAAAAAGAATCCCGATGGGGGCCGGCTTAGGTGGCGGCAGTTCGGATGCTGCAACAGTTTTAATAGGCTTAAATAAAATTTGGGATTTAAAGGCAAGTAGACGGAAGTTGGAGGAAGTTGGGCTCACTTTAGGGGCGGATGTGCCTTTTTTTATTAGAGGGGAGAGCTCTTTTATGGAGGGGATTGGAGAGATTCTTCATCCTTTTCATGTTACTCCCCGTTGGTTTTTGGTGCTTAACCCCGGAATGGGGGTGAGTACCGCCGAAGTCTTTCGCGATCCACAATTGACAAGAGATGCACAACCCGTCAAAATGTCAGACTTTTCAGGAATAGTTGGTCGCAATGATTTGCGGCCAGTGGTAATAAGACGTATTCCTGAAGTTGGGCAGTTATTGGAGTGGTTATCAAAATGGGGGGAAGCCCAGATGTCTGGCTCAGGAACCTCTTGTTTTGTGGCTTTTGATAGCGAACAAGCAGCTTATCAAGCCTGGACTACTAAGCCTAAACATTACACAGGTTTTATAGCTCGTAGTATGGATTATCATCCATTGCGAGAGTGGTTATAAACAGCAGGGGAGTCGCCAAGTGGTAAGGCACCGGATTTTGATTCCGGCATTCGTAGGTTCGATCCCTACCTCCCCTGCCATTTTTATTTAAACATTCAAACAGTTAGAGGTTGTTGAGAGTTCCATGTCATCCGCTAATTTAATGGTTTTTACTGGAACAGCCAATCCAAAGCTTGCCAGTGAGGTTGCTAATCACCTAACTATTTCAGTTGGTAGAGCTACCGTTGGTCGTTTTAGTGATGGTGAAGTGATGGTGGAGATTCTTGAGAATGTCCGTGGTAAGGACTGTTTTATTCTCCAGTCAACTTGTGCCCCGACCAATGATCACTTGATGGAAATCATGGTGATGACTGACGCTTTGCGTCGTGCCTCAGCAGCCAGAATTACTGCAGCTATTCCCTATTTCGGTTATGCCAGACAAGATCGTCGTCCTCGCTCAGCGCGGGTTGCTATTTCGGCGAAAGTGGTAGCAAATATGTTGCAAGGTGTGGGCGTCGATAGATTGCTTACAATGGATTTACACTCCGATCAAATACAAGGTTTTTTTGATATACCTGTTGATAATGTGTATTCCACCCCAGTCTTCTTGGGAGATATTTGGCGTGCAGCATACCCTAACTTGACTGTCGTTTCTCCTGATGTGGGAGGGGTGGTTAGAGCGCGTGCAGTAGCTAAAAGACTAGAAGCAGATTTAGTTATTATTGATAAACGTCGTCCTAAGCCTAACGTGGCTCAGGTAATGAATGTAATTGGTGATGTGGCAGGTAAAACCTGTTTGATTATGGATGATATGGTGGATACTGCAAACACATTATGTGAAGCAGCGGCTGCTTTAAAAGCCCATGGTGCTAACAAAGTACTGGCTTATATTACCCATCCAGTGTTGTCAGGTAATGCACCAAATAGAATTAAAGACTCTGCTTTAGATGAATTAGTTGTAACAGATACCATCCCTTTGTCTGAGTTATCTGCAGGATGTACAAAAATTCGTCAGTTAGGTATTGCAGAGATAATGGCAGAGACTATCCGTCGAATTAGTGATGAGGACTCTGTCAGTTCATTGTTTATGGAGTAGTTGTACCCTTATTATCTGGTCGCGGATAGTGAGGTTTTATAAATTGTAATCAAAGGAAATTATCATGGAAATTAAAGTAACCCAAAGAAGCGTACAGGGCACTGGAGCGAGCCGCCGCCTGCGCCGTCAGGGACGTGTACCTGGCATCGTATATGGTGGAGGAGCAGACGCTCTAGCTATCGAGTTAGATCATAACGAGATCTTTCATAAATTACGTCAGGAAGCATTCCATTCATCCATTCTCACTATGAAAATGGATAATAAAACAGAACAGGCATTATTGCGTGATGTACAAATGCACCCGTTCAAACCTATCGTGTTACATGTGGATTTTCAGCGTGTTAGCGCCAATGAAAAAATTCATATGAAAGTGCCTTTACACTTTGTTAATGGTGACATTTCACCTGCAGTAAAATTGTCAGGTGCAATTATCAGTCATATTTTCAATGAAGTGGACGTCTTGTGCTTACCAAAAGACTTGCCTGAATTTATTGAAGTTGATTTGAAAGAGTTAACTGTTGGCCATTCTCTCCATTTGGCTGATGTGAAAGCGCCAAATGGTATTGAGTTTGTAGCCGTTGTTAAAGGTGAAAACCCTGCCGTGGTATCAGCTGTACTGCCACGTGCTGCTAAAGCGGAAGACGACAGCGCACCAGTGGTATCTGCTGCTGATGTGCCTGCAGCAAACCAAAAAGCACCCAATACTGAAAAGTAATTGCTAAGTAAACCAATGGGCAAAGACCGTTATTTCTTTGCCCATTATTTTAGTCGTGTCTCGTGGAGTCGACTGTGCGTTTGATAGTGGGTCTAGGAAATCCTGGTAAGGAATATGAGGCCACGCGCCACAATGCAGGCTTCTGGTTTGTTGATCGCCTCAATCAAGAATATCAAGGGACGTGGTCTAATGAATCACGTTTCCAATCTCAAGTTTCAACCGTACGTATTAATCAACAAGACATATGGTTATTAAAACCATATACTTTTATGAATGCTAGCGGTAGAGCCGTGTCTTTATTTACGCAGTTTTATCGTATTGATCCTTCAGACGTATTAGTAGTTCATGATGAGCTTGATTTGTCAGCGGGTGAAGTGAAATTTAAGTTTGGTGGAGGCAGTGCCGGCCACAATGGCTTGAAGGACATAACTCGCGCTTTATCAAAACCTGAGTATTGGCGCCTTCGTGTTGGTATTGGGCATCCTGGTGAGCGTCATAAGGTGGCTGACTATGTTCTTAATCGAGCAACAAAAATTGAATCTGAACAGATAGACGAAGCGTTAAATAAAGCCCAACAAGTGATCCCTGAGTTTTTAAGCGGATCAAAAGAGCAGGTAATGAAATTACTTCATTCTAAAGGGGGTAAGTAATGATGACTCGATCTCTTGAAAAGATGACTTCATTGGTATTGTTTCTATGTGTATATCTGGTATTGATGATGTCGGCGCATGCTGAGTCAAAACAAGAAATTGACGCCGAAGTAAAGGAAACACAGCAACATTTTTACCAGTATTCATCAGCGGGTCATGAATTGATGAAACAATCGGTGGGGTACTTGGTTTTTCCGCAAATCATTAAAGCAGGTCTCGGTTTGGGTGGCTCTTACGGGGAGGGGGCATTAATTGTTGGCGGTCGGACAGTGGCGTATTACAGTATTGCCTCAGCCTCATTTGGTTTTCAGATGGGAGTGCAAACACATAGTGCTGTTATCTTATTTATGAAACAGGCGGTGTTAGATCGCTTCCGTAATAGTCCAGGTTGGCAAGCTGGTGTAGATGGCAGTGTGGCTCTTGCGACCCTTGGTGCAGGTGGCAAAATTGATACGCAAACATTAAATCAACCTATTATTGGTTTTATTTTTTCGAATAAGGGATTAATGTTTGATTTAAGTCTTGAGGGATCAAAGATCACTCAAATTTATCGTTAGTTTAGGTGGATGAGTTATGAGTTTACAGTGCGGGATTGTGGGATTACCCAATGTTGGTAAATCAACGTTATTTAATGCGTTAACCAAAGCGCAAATTGCAGCAGAGAATTATCCTTTTTGTACTATTGAGCCAAACGTTGGCGTTGTGGAAGTCCCGGATCCACGTCTGAATCAATTAGCAGCAATAGTCTCACCAGAAAGAATTCTCCCCGCTGTAACGGAGTTTGTAGATATCGCTGGGTTAGTGGCGGGGGCCTCAAAAGGTGAAGGTTTAGGTAATCAGTTTTTAGCTAATATAAGAGAAACAGATGCCATAGCCCATGTGGTGCGTTGTTTTGAGGATCCCAATGTGATTCATGTGTCAGGTAATGTGGATCCTATTAGCGATATTGAAACAATTAATACTGAACTTGCTTTAGCTGATTTATCGACTGTAGAAAAAGCGGTACAACGTGCCCAAAAAACTGCCCGTGCAGGGGATAAAGAGGCAGTCAAGTTATTGGCAATTCTTGAAACAATTCAAGGTAAACTAAACCAAGGTATGCCTGTTAGAGCAATGGGTTTTGATGAAGAAGAAAAGGTTCTCATTAAACCTTTGTGTTTAATTACAGCCAAACCCACCCTATATGTAGCTAACGTTGCTGAAGGTGGTTTTGAGAATAATCCCTTATTAGACAAAGTAAAAGCGTTTGCTGAGCAAGAACAGGCACCTGTAATATCTATTTGTGCTGCAATAGAAGCGCAACTCTCTGATCTCAGCGATGAAGACAAATTGCTCTTTCTTTCAGATATGGGGTTAGAAGAGCCAGGACTAGATCGTTTAATTCGTGGCGTATATAAACTTCTAGGATTGGAAACTTACTTTACTGCTGGTGTCAAAGAAGTACGAGCCTGGACTATTCGCAGAGGGTCTACCGCACCACAGGCTGCTGGGGTGATACATAATGACTTTGAGCGTGGCTTTATACGGGCTGAAGTGATTGGTTTTGAAGACTTTATTGCTTGTAAAGGAGAGTCTGGAGCTAAAGAAGCCGGAAAAATGCGTTTAGAAGGTAAAGAATACCGAGTACGTGACGGCGATGTTATGCATTTCAGATTTAATGTTTAATGTTTTCTTTACAAAATGTTACAATTGGCTTATTTGTTATTTAGTGGTTCAGGTAGGAGTGGATTATTAATACGATATATATGAAGGGAAAGAAGTCATCAGCGGTATTACTGCTGCATGGCTTGTATGGAACCCCTCAGCAATTACAATATATTGGGCGAAAACTGAATGTTCAAGGTGGATATAGTGTTTGCATTCCAAATATCCAAGGTTATTCAGTTTTTGATAATCCGGAAGCCAATAATACAACCAATTGGCCGCATTGGTTAGAACAGGTTGAAGCACGTTTTGATGCCTTAAAACGTGAGTATGATGAGGTGAGTGTGGCAGGCTTGTGTATAGGCGCTGACTTATGTCTTGAGCTTGCTGCTAAGAGAAGTCCTGATATTCACTCATTGATTTTATATTCAGCACCACTACGTTACGATGGTTGGAATGTGACTTGGCTGAGATGGTTTAAATTTATTGGTTATTACACGCCAATTCGTTACTTTTGGTCACTTACTGAGCGCCCACCCTACGGTCTTAAAGATGAAAGGATTCGTCAATGGGTAGCGCATCAAATGGAAAAAAAAGGATCATCAGCCATTGGTTCATCTGCCTCTCCCTTAACAGGCGTTGTGGAGTCTGAGAGATTAATGCGCAGTGTGCGTGGGAAACTGCACAAAATTTCTGCTCCGACCCTTATAATACATGCTATTGAAGATGACTTGGCTAGTCCAAAGAATGCAGAACAGATTGAAAAAAGCATTTCTTCCACAGTCATTAAGAAAGTACTACTAAATAACTGTTATCATATTATAACTATGGATTTTGAGAAGGAGCGAGTAGCTCAAGAGACGCTTAGCTTTATTCAAGGTCAGTCACTGCCAGAAAATGTGCAGAATAAAACTAATTTGTTACTAGTTAGCTAGAAAAGAGTATTCATGAGTTCATTACCTGTTATACAAAAAATGCTTGTTGAAGAGTTTGGTTTAACTCCAGAGCAAGTCCAACCCGACTCTCAACTAGATGAGCTTGGCGTTGATTCACTAGCCACTGTTGAATTTATGTTTATGTTGGAAGACCGGTTTAAGCTTAAGATGAGCGGTGAACCTGTGCCTATCAAAACAGTGGGAGATATTGCCAAGGAAGTTGACGCGGCAATGGAAAAACAAGGTATTAGTCTTACAGATAACTAATATGCCATGAAAAAAGTTGTGGTTACTGGCATTGGGGCTATTACCCCACTTGGACCTGACTTCAGTTCACTAATGAATGCAGTCTACCAAGGGCAATCCGGTGTTAAAGCACTGGATACGCCCTGGATTAGTCAATTACATTCTCCCCTTGCTGCCCCGGTTTTATTCCCCGTAGAAGATCACTTTACAAAACTCAGACGCTTGATGCTAGATCGTGTGGCTCAGTTAGGCTTATTGGCGGTAAAAGAGGCCGTTAACCAAGCCCAGCTCGATACCTCTGTTGACGCAGGATTAGGCGGTGGAATTTTTTGGGGAACTGGTATGGGTGGTGCCCATACGCTAGAGCAGGCTTATATGGATTCATTTAGTAATCCCACTTCACGTCCACGACCTACCACTATTGTGATGTTTATGACTAACTCCACAACAGGTCAGATTGGTATTGAGCACAAAATAAAAGGTCCCAGTACCACTTATTCATCTGCTTGTTCCTCTTCAGCTGTAGCTATAGGAGAAGCCTTTGAAGCCATTCGTCATGGCAAAATTAACTATGCCGTTGCAGGCGGTAGTGAAGCGCTATTAACACTGGGTGTAATGAAAGCATGGGAGTCGTTACAAACCTTAGCCCGTCCTGATAAAGAGCATCCTGAAACCTCTTGTCGTCCTTTTTCTAAAGATCGATCGGGCTTTATTTTAGGAGAAGGGGCAGCATCACTAATATTGGAAAGTGAGGAACACGCCATACAAAGAGGGGCAAATATATTGTGTGAGATAGTGGGCTACGGCAATACCACTGATGCCTCACATATTACCCAACCCGATGCCAATGGCCAAGCAAGGGCAATGAGTTTGGCTTTATTTCAAGCAGGACTTAGTATTAATGACGTCGATTATATCAACGCTCATGGTACAGGTACTCAAGTGGGTGATATCAGCGAAACGAAAGCTATTCATCATGTATTTGGTGACCGTGCAAAACACATACCAGTGAGTGCCACCAAAGCGTTACATGGTCATTTAATGGGAGCCACAGGGGCGGTGGAAATGGCAATCGCGTTAGGTAGTCTGCTAAATCGTCAAATACCAGGTACTGCTCATCTATTTAATCCTGACCCTGAATGCGATCTGGATTATGTATCTGAAGGTGCTCGAGTCTTAGAAAAAATTGATGTTGTCATGAGTAACTCGTTTGGTTTCGGTGGAAACAACGCAGTACTTGTTGCTAAACGCTATCGTTAACTCACTCTCCTAATTTATTAGTATATTCAATCTACACTACTTATAAGTTCAACCTTATCTATACCTATAGAAAGTAGAGTGTTCCCTACTAAATTCCTGCAGCGTGAGCTTGTTGATCTGCATGATAACTTGAGCGTACCATAGCCCCACAAGCGGCATGTTGAAAGCCCATTATCTTTGCTTGTTCGGAAAAATACTCAAATTCATCTGGCGTAACATAACGCTTCACAGGTAAATGATGTAAAGTTGGTTGTAAGTACTGGCCAATAGTTAGCATGTCGGTATGGTGCTCTCGTAAATCATGCATGACCTCAAGAATCTCTTCGTTGGTCTCACCGAGACCTACCATCAATCCTGACTTAGTAACGATATGGGGATGTCGGAGTTTGAATTCTTTAATCAACTTTAAAGAGTGCTGATAATCTGCTCCTGGACGTGCTTCACGATATAGACGAGGAACGGTTTCTAGATTATGGTTCATCACATCAGGTAGGGCTTTGCCTAAAATATCTAAGGCAAGATTTAAACGCCCCCTAAAATCAGGGACCAATACTTCAATTTGGGTTTGTGGTGACAGTTCACGAACTGCTTCAATACAACGCACAAAGTGTTCGGCGCCACCGTCGCGTAAATCATCACGATCAACACTGGTAATGACAACGTAATTTAATCGTAAGTTGGCAATACTTTGCGCTAAATGAAGAGGTTCGTTGGTATCGAGAGGATCTGGCAAACCGTGCCCCACGTCACAAAAAGGACAGCGTCTGGTACAGCGGTCTCCCATGATCATAAATGTAGCAGTACCTTTACTGAAGCACTCACCAATATTGGGGCAACTGGCTTCTTCACAAACAGTGTGGAGTTGTTGCTCGCGTAACAATGATTTAATTTCATTAAAACGTGGGCTGGTAGCGGTTTTAACGCGAATCCAATGAGGTTTTTTTAATGGTTCCTGAGGAACAATTTTGATGGGGATACGAGCAGTTTTAAGTGCCCCTTTTTCTTTAACACTCATGTTCGATTGCCTCCACACGTAACAAGCTAGAGAGGGCGATAATAACAGCTTTAATCACCGCTTCTTTTGTGACATCCTGACACCATTCTTTGACCTGTGTTGTTGCAAGATGTTCATAACCACAGGGATTAATAAACGTGAATGGGGTTAAATCCATATCGACATTAATTGAAAACCCATGCCGGCACAGACCATTTTGAATACGTAATCCTAATGCGCTTATTTTAGCATGATCAACATAAATTCCCGGTGCACCCTCAACACGATGAGCTTCAATTTGAAAGAGTTTTAATGCTTGAATTACTGCTTCTTCAATGGTGTTAACCAATTGTCTTACAGTTAATTGATGACGTTTTAAGTCTAATAAAATATAAAAAATTAATTGTCCTGGGCCGTGGTAAGTAATTTGCCCGCCACGATCAGAACGAATAACAGGGATGTGAGTGGGGTTAGTCAAAAGATGGCTCATCAGCCCCGCTTGCCCTAGGGTGAACACCGGAGCATGTTCAAGTATCCATAACTCATCACAGGTATCAGCCTGACGCTGTTGATTAAAGCGTTTCATGCTCTCCAGTGACTCCTGATAGTCGGTGAGTCCTGGTAGGCGACGAATAATTAAAGAAGGATGGGCAGACACGGCAGTAACATTACAGAACCATAACCACTAAAGGATGAGAAGACAGTTCACGATATAAGTTATCTAATTGCTCACGCGATACTGCGCGAATAGTACAAGTGACACTTAAATACTTTCCTTCTCTACTACTGCGCATTTCCATTGAGGCGGCATTAAAATCTGGAGCATGTTTGAGGACAATCTCAAGAATAGTTTGAGCAAAACCATCTACCGTTTTACCCATTGCTTTAATTGGAAACTCACAAGGGAATTCAAATGGATCATCAGGATTAGTTGATTCATCAGAAAAATCTATTGTCATATTATTTTAAGCTTTGGTAGAGAGTTAATAACTGTTTGAACAGAGGGCCTGGTTGTCCATTGCCTACTGGTTTCCCATCAATTTGGGTAATAGGAACGATTTCACGTGTGCTCGATGTCATCATGATTTCGCTCGCTTGCAAAAGTACTGTTTGAGGAACAGGGGCTTCTTTAAAGGGAAGTCGATGTTGTTGTGCAAGATCAATAATCAGATCGTAGGTGATGCCAGGCAAAATTAAATTGTTTCTTGGCGGGAAAAGAAGGGTGTTGTCATGAACAACAATAATGTTGCTAGCAGCACCCTCAGTGACAAAGCCATCACGAATGAGAACACATTCAACAGCCCCCTGATCGACTGCGTATTGACGCAATAATACATTAGCTAACAAAGCGGTGGTTTTTAAATCACAATGTAACCAGCGGTCATCAGTATGAGTCACAACTTTAATACCATTCTCAAGCCAGTCTTGTGGTACTGGAGCCATGGGTTTTGCCATAGCAAATACCGTGGCTGACGTATTTTTAGGGAAAGCATGATCTCGTGGAGCAACTCCTCGAGAAATCTGTAAGTAGATAGAGGAGTCTTCTTGATCAGCTTCTCCTACCAACTGACCAATAATAGTTCGCCATTGATCGTGATTTAGTGGCGCCGCAAGACGTATTCCTTTTAGACTATTATCAAGGCGTTGTAAATGAGCATCTAGCGCAAATGCTTTTCTGCTATAAACGGGAATGACTTCGTAGACGCCGTCACCAAAAATAAATCCTCGATCTAATACTGAAATCTGTGCTTGTTCAATGGGGAGCCACTGACCATTTAAATAAACATTACTCATTTAATCATTAACCTTATTGAATCCCAACCGCGTGTAAATGCATTACCAAGAGGTACATTATCTAATGAAACCAAAGGAATGTCTTCAATGGCGTGACCGTTATAGGTGATTTCTAGCTTACCTACTGGTTGACCCACAAGGATTGGAGCTACTATAGGTTGAAAAGTAGTTAATAGCTCATGAAAGCGACTGCTGTCTCCAGCAGGATGAGTGATCCAGACATCATGGGTAAAGCCTGCACGAATTTCATGTAAGCTTCCTTTGTAAGAGCTAAGAGTTTTAACCGCAGTGTCTTTCTTAAACAAAAGTGTGCTTTCAAAAGTCTGAAATCCCCAATTTAATAATTTTTGGCTTTCGCTGGTTCGTGCTTTGTCGCTGTTGGTACCTAGCACCACAGAAATAATTCGTCTCTGTCCACGTTTTGCTGTACTGATTAAACAATAGCCAGCAGATTCTGTATGCCCAGTCTTTAGTCCATCCACGCTTTGATCGATCCACAATAAACGATTACGATTGGGCTGTGAGATGTTGTTATAGCGATATTCTTTCGTTGCAAAAACAGGCATGTAATCAGGGAAATCGTTCATCAGTGCCACAGCGAGTTTAGCGAGATCGCGTGCTGTCGTGTAGTGCTGAGGATCAGGAAGTCCCGTGGCGTTAACGAAGTGTGTATTGGTCATACCTAGACGATTAGCCGTAGCATTCATACGACTAACAAAGGCATCCTCGGATCCCGCAACAGTTTCTGCTAAGGCTACTGTTGCATCATTACCCGATTGGATAATCATGCCATGAATTAATTCATCTACACTTACTGGTTTCAGTGGTTCGATAAACATTCTTGAGCCAGGTGCATGCCAAGCATGTTCTGATACGGTCACACTTTGGTTGAGATTAATCTTATGGTTTTTTAGCGCTTCAAATACTAAGTAAGCACTCATTAGCTTGGTTAGCGATGCCGGCTCAACGCGGTCATCAGGATTGAGGGTGGCCAATAACTGATGTGATTCCACCTCTTCCAGATAATAGGCTTTTGCTGCCACATAAGGTGCCACTAAATTGGTATTTGCTGAGTTAGTGTTGGTGGCTGCTGGAATAGGAGAAACATCAGCATAACTCGTTATACTGGATAATAAAAGCGCTGCTAATGCGCTCAGGCTAAATAGTTTATTCATCATGATTTACTCAAAAAATTATTTCGGAAAAACTCGTTCAACTAATACTTTGGTTGTACCATGCCCTAACATACCCAATTTATAGGCAGCGGTATAACTTAAATCAATCAGTCGATCATCTCTAAAAGGTCCTCGATCATTAACGCGTACGATAACCCATTTATGATTTTTTAAATTGGTTACTTTTACATAACAAGGTAGTGGTAGTGTGGTGTGCGCCCCTGTCATGGCATACATATCATAGGTTTCACCGGTTGATGTTCGATGATGGTTATACCGTTTGCCGTACCAAGAGGCATAACCCACAGCACGATAGGGAGCGTTTGAGACTTGCGGATAATACCATTTACCTAATGCCTCATAGGGTTTGTTAGCATAGCGATTATAGGGTTCCCAATGAGGTACAGCATTTGGCACTTCATCAAGATTTTTAGGTGGGTTACTTTCAGGGCCATCATCCAGATAATAGCCACCATTGGAATGACGATAACCACTTGTGGATGCACAGCCACTTAATAAACTCAAGATTAAGCAAGCAATAAGTAAACTGATAACTTTCATTGTTTAACTAATTGGCGATGATGATGAACACTCATTAGTATGCCAATACTTATAAAAAGTGTCACTAACGATGTGCCGCCATAACTGAGAAATGGTAAAGGTACACCTACCACGGGTAGTATGCCGCTTACCATACCCATATTCACAAAAGTGTAAGTAAATAGAGTCATTGACAGCGTTCCTGCAATGAGACGCGCAAATGGGGTAGAGCCTTCTATGGCAATAAAGAAGCCTCTCACAATAACTACTAACATTAAACTTAGAAAGAGTAATTCACCAACCAAACCAAACTCTTCACCAAAGACTGCAAAAATAAAATCGGTACTGTGTTCAGGCAAAAAGTCTAAATGAGACTGTGTACCATGTAACCACCCTTTACCCAGAATTCCCCCTGACCCTACAGCAATCATCGATTGTAGAGTATGGTAGCCAGCCCCTAGAGGATCTTTAGTAGGATCGATAAGGGTTAAGATTCGTTGTTTTTGGTAATCATGTAATATATGCCAGACCAACGGCAGAGAAGCGAGTGCACCGATCATTAACGTAATTAATACGCGCCATGATAAGCCTGCTAATACGATCACATACAAGCCTGAGCTTGCGATCAACAGAGCGGTACCAAGATCAGGTTGCTTAACCACCAGTAAAACTGGCATGATGAGTAATACTGCTGCTAATACAAAATCCAACCAATAGCGGTCTTTACCACGTTTATCAAAATAACTAGCAAGCATTAAAGGTAATGCAATTTTCATGAACTCTGAGGGTTGTAAATGAAGTGGGCCAATATGTAACCAACGCCGTGCACCATGACTAACCTCACCAAATAAAGCGACAGCTACTAGTAATACAAGAGAAAAAATATAAATAGGTAGTGCTAGTTTCTGAATGGTATTCGGTGAAATAGAAGCCAATACCCACATTAGCAGTAAGGCTATAAGAAGATTTTTAACTTGCCCAATAGTTTTGATCATATCCATGCCTGAGGCACTATAGAGAACAACCAAACCTATTAACATGAGAATCAGGCTAGTATTCAATAAAGTAGGATCAAGAGGTTTTATAAAACGATCGAGAAGCTTTTTAATCATGAGAGGCCTCTTGATCTGTAGTATCTTTGGCTTGAGTATCGTCTTTAATGGCTGTGGTGGGTAGCCCCAGCAAATAATTATCCATTACCTGACGTGCAATAGGAGCGGCAGTGGAGCCACCATGCCCCCCGTTTTCTACTAAAACTGCGACAGCAATTTTAGGTGCATCAGCGGGAGCAAAGGCAACAAATAAAGCATGATCTCGATGAAACTCCGAAGTTTGCCCTGCATTATACTTTTGCCCTTGTTTAACACCAATTACTTGAGCAGTTCCTGTTTTTCCAGCAATGAGATAGCCGGCTTTAGCTCCAGCAATCGCAGCAGTCCCACCAGGTTTCATTACCGCCACCATGGCATCACGAATAATATTAAAATGTTCATCGCTTTCAGGAATGGTGGCAACCACTTCCGGTTGTATGGCAGTTAGCGTGTTGTTTTGTGGGTTTCTCATGGATTTCAATAAATGTGGACGCATCATGACACCATGATTAGCAAATGTTGCGATAGCATTAGCAAGTTGTAAGGGAGTCACTAAAATATAACCTTGCCCAATACCACTGATGACTGTCTCACCGGTATACCAGTCTTGATGATAACGTTTTCTTTTCCAAGCCGTTGACGGATATAGCCCGCTTACTTCACCGTCTAAATCAATCCCTGTTTTTTTTCCAAAACCAAAGTGGTTGAAAAAATCATGCATACGATCAATTCCTAACTGATTAGCAAGGCTGTAATAGTAGGTATCACAAGATTGAACAATAGAGAGAAACATGTCTACCAAACCATGACCTTGTGGACGCCAATCTCTATAGTGGTGGGTCGATCCGGGTAGGGCGTAGTAACCAGGATCACTGATTTTAGTGTCAGCATTTCTCACCCCTGAATTAAGTGCCAGTAAAGCCATGAGTGGTTTGATGGTAGAACCTGGAGGATACTGGCCACGCAAAGCGCGATCATTAAGTGGTTTGTTGGGAGAGTCATTTAATTCAGTCCAATGCTCTTGATCAATGCCATCCACAAATAAATTTGTGTCAAAGCCTGGTTGACTGACAAAGGCTAGAATCTCCCCGGTTTTAGGATCAATGGCGACCAGTGCCCCACGATGATCGCCAAACGCTTTTTCTGCAGCCAATTGTAATTTGGCGTCAATGGTTAAATAAAGGTCTGTTCCTGCAACAGGAGCAGAATAAGACAATGTTCTCACCCCGTGTCCTGAGGAATCGGTTTCAACTTGTTCAGAGCCTGTTGTGCCGTGGAGTAGCGACTCATAGTGAGCCTCAATACCTAATTTACCAATATGATTAGTACCTCGATACGCATCAAGCTTGTCTTCATCATCTAAGCGATCCAAATCATTTTGATTGATGCGACTGATATAACCCACCACATGAGATGTGGCCTCAGCAAGTGGATAATTACGAATTAATCGAGACTCAACATTGACTCCAGGAAAGGCGTACCGATGAACTGAAAAACGTGCAATTTCCTCTTCTGTGAGTCGGCTACGAATGGCAACCGGAGCTAAACCGTGCGACTCCTCGTTGAGTTTATGAAACAGTTTTTTATCAGAGGGAGTAATAGAAATAATATGTGATAGTTGTTCAATAACTTGATCGACAGGAGCGCTTTCTTTTGGGTTAATTTCTAAGGTGTAGGTGGGTGTGTTGTTAGCCAGTATCACCCCATTACGGTCAAAAATATTGCCGCGGTTGGGTACCACGGGCACAATACTAATGCGGTTGGCTTCTGCTAGAGTATGGTAATAACCGTAGGAGACAACTTGCAGCCAAAATAAACGAATGAGTAATACCAGGCATAAGACAGCGATAACACCGACCAATATCTTGATACGAAACTGAAAGTCCCACCGTTCTTGTTGTGGATTACGAAGTGAGACCCGCTTTTTCATGAGGATTGTGATGTCAGCTTGATTTCAACCACGTAAGGAGTAACAAGCCAACATACTGCAGAGAGAATACTTTGTAAAAACCACAACCAATCAGGTAGTGTGCCAGCGGTGATGTAAATGATGAGAGTAATAATTACCTGGTTTAATAAAAAAGCAGGTAATAGATGTAATGCTTGATTCGCTGCATAAAAGGTAAGGATACGCTGACGATAGGCGGAGAGTAGCCAAAAGACAACGCTGAAGCTAAATGCGTGAACTCCCAAAATAGAGCTTTGTGCCACGTCCGATAACAATCCAAAAATAAAAAAAGCAGAACCGTTAACAACACGCGGCTCGTGAATTCCCCAATATAACAAAACAATCAATATCCAATTAGGTTCGATCAATAGCGCATAACCTGACCAGGGTAGTAAAGTAAGAATAACAGCCACCATTAAAGTTAATATAATCCTACTCATTGGAGCAGGTTTTTTAATGGAAGTATGTGTGCTGGATAGGATCATAAAAAATTAATTTTTCTTTTTAGTGTTTTTTTTCTTATCCAGAGAAGAGGGTACCTCTTGTAGAGGTTTGATTTTTTCAGCTAACTCTGTATCGCTGACCGGAGAGAGGATGGCTAAATAGTGTCCTGAGCGCATCACATGGTTGGTTTTACATTGAATCTTAAAGTAAGCAGAGTTGTTTTCACGAGTCACCGATACCACTTGCCCCACAGGAATCCCTGCTGGATATAACCCACCAAGTCCTGAGCTGACGATTTCATCTCCTACTTTAAAGTCACTGGTAATAGGAACATACATGACATCAAATAAGTCATTAACCCCTTCTCCCTCAGTGAAGGAGCGATAACCTGTTCGTAGGTTTTCAATGGGGACAGAGAGATTTTTATCACTAATTAGTGTGACTTCACTGCTATGAGGAAAAAGTTGAGTTATTTGTCCAATGAGTCCGGCACTCGTTACCACAGGAGACCCCACTAAATAATGCTGTGACGTACCACCATCAATCATTAATTTTTCATGAAAAGGATTGTGTACAGCATAGAGTGTTTGGCTAATTTGCATGACGCTATTGTAGCGCCCCTTTATGCCCACTAACGCTTCAAGTTCAGCATTTTTTTTACTTAATAATTCTTTATCTTGAATGCTGATATTGGCTTTCAGTAGTTCTAATTTAAGTCTTTTGTTTTCAGCCGCAAGCTCTAGTTGATTACTAAATAAATTGGTTGTGTGTGAGATTAAACTAGACGGTAAGTTAGCCACTGCTTGGAAGGGTTGGAGAGTGATGTAAACCAAATTTCTTAGTGCATTGAGTTGATGAAAATGGTTGTCAACGACAATAGCAAAGAGTGCTAAAAGCAAATATAAGGATTGTCTTAACCACAGAGGGGCACCACGTGTAAAAAGCTGAGGGGTACGTGTACTCATAAAAAAAACCCTAACACCACACGTACTCCCATGCTAAAAATTAGTCAGTGGTAAAAACCATACCCAAACGATCGATTTCTTCTAAAGCACGACCACATCCACGAACTACGCAAGTGAGAGGATCTTCAGCAACCCAAACAGGTAGACCTGTTTCTTCGCTGAGTAAACGATCAAGGTCACGCAGTAATGCGCCACCACCAGTTAATACCATGCCACGGTCGGCAATATCCGCCCCAAGCTCTGGCGGAGTTTGTTCTAAAACAAAATGAATGGTACTAATGATCGAGTTTAATGGGTCAGTGAGCGCTTCCAATACTTCGTTACTGGAAATAGTAAAGGTTCTTGGTACTCCTTCTGCGAGGTTACGCCCTTTCACTTCCATTTCTTTTACTTCAGAGCCGGGGAATGCGGAACCAATATTTTTCTTGATTTGCTCTGCAGTGGTTTCACCAATGAGCATACCGTAATTACGACGGATGTAGTTAATAATGGCTTCGTCAAACTTATCACCACCTGTTCTAACTGATGAGGAGAATACCAATCCCCCTAAGGATAGAACTCCAACTTCAGTGGTTCCACCACCAATATCAACCACCATTGATCCTGTGGCTTCAGCAACAGGTAAATTAGCACCAATCGCTGCTGCTACCGGTTCTTCAATTAAATAGACTTGTCTTGCGCCAGCACCAAGGGCTGATTCTCTAATAGCTCGTCTTTCGACTTGAGTTGAACCACAAGGCACGCAAATAATAATCCGTGGACTCGGTGACAACAATCTTGATTCGTGAACTTGTTTAATGAAATATTTCAGCATCTGCTCGGTAATGGTAAAATCAGCAATCACACCATCCTTCATGGGCCGGATGGCAGTGATATTACCAGGGGTGCGTCCTAGCATGGCTTTAGCTGCTAGACCAACAGCTTGAATAACTTTTTTGCCTTGGGTTTCGCCATCTTGGCGAATAGCAACAACGGAAGGTTCGTTAAGAACGATACCTTTGCCTCTGGAATAGATAAGGGTGTTAGCTGTACCCAAATCAATAGCTAAATCGTTGGAAAAATATCCACGTAAAAATTCGAACATAAACACTGCCCTTAAAGATATACTTTTTAGCCTTACATGATACCTGAATCAGGCACTGCTTTAAAGTAAAGGAAAGAGAAAATTGTGAGTTTAACAGACCAAGAAATAAAGCATCTTGCTAAATTAGCAAGAATTCATATTGAAGACACTGAGTTAACTCTATTGAGAGATCAGTTGGCTAAAGTCTTTCAATTAATTGATACGCTACAGGCAGTTGATACCGCTGGTATTGAGCCACTCTCTCATTCTTTGGCGCTAAGCCAACCTCTGCGAGAGGATCGTGTAACTGAACCTAATCTGCGCGATATGTATCAAGCCGTCGCCCCTGAAGTAGAAAAGGGTTTATATATTGTTCCAAAGGTCATTGAATAAGTCATGGATATTTCCTCACTTAGCGTCAAAAAAATTAAGCAACTTATTGATTCAAAGAGTATTTCTTCTGTTGAGTTAGCGGGATTGTATTTGGATCGTATTGAGCAATTAAATCCTCAATTAAATGCCTTTGTGACTGTGGATAGGGATAAAACCCTGGTTCAGGCTAAACAAGTGGATCAGTTAATCGCTCAAGGGCAAAGAAATCCATTAATGGGAGTGCCGATAGCACATAAAGATATTTTTTGCGCTAAAGGTTGGTTAACAACCTGTGGTTCAAAAATGTTGGCTAACTTTGTGGCACCCTATGATGCTCATATTATTGAAGAATTTAATAAAAGTGGAGCGATCACCTTAGGTAAAACCAATATGGATGAGTTTGCCATGGGCTCAAGTAATGAGACATCCTACTTTGGTTTAGTAAAAAACCCTTGGAATTTAACCAAGGTCCCTGGAGGTAGTTCTGGGGGGTCGGCTGCTGCTGTTGCAGCGAGATTGGCTCCTATAGCCACAGCCACTGATACCGGTGGCTCTATTCGTCAGCCTGCTGCGTTGTGCGGAATTACTGGGCTTAAGCCCACTTACGGTTACGTGTCACGTTACGGAATGATTGCTTACGCTTCAAGTCTTGATCAGGGTGGGCTCATGGCGCCAAGTGCGGAGGATATTGCATATGGCTTAAACATCATGGCAGGACATGATGAACGTGACTCCACTTCAGTTAACAGAGAGAAAGAAGACTTTAGCTTGCAACTTAATCAATCTATTGAAGGATTAAGAATTGGTGTGCCGCAGGAGTTTTTCAGTGAAGGTTTAGATAGTGATGTTGCGCAAGCAGTAGAATTGGCTATACAAGAATTAGAAAAATTAGGTGCGGTTCGAGTGCCTTTGAGTTTACCTAATACTTCCTTGTCAGTGCCTGTGTATTACGTATTAGCTCCGGCTGAGGCATCGAGTAATTTGTCACGTTTTGACGGGGTGCGTTACGGACATAGAACAAAAGAGTATCGTGATTTAATTGAGCTCTATGAAAAAACGCGTGCAGAAGGATTTGGTGCTGAGGTAAAACGACGAATTTTAACAGGGACGTATGTGTTGTCACGCGGCTACTATGATGCCTACTATTTACAGGCTCAGCGAGTAAGACGATTGATCCTGCAAGATTATTTACGCGCCTTTGAGCAATGTGATGTTATCTTAGGGCCTTCCACGCCGACTGTGGCCTTTGGTTTTAATGAAAAAACCAGCGATCCTGTTAGTATGTATTTATCAGATATTTTTACTATCAGTGTTAATTTGGCGGGACTGCCTGGCCTATCCATTCCTGTTGGTTTTGGTAAAGAGCATTTACCAGTTGGGCTACAACTGATAGGACCTCATTTTTCTGAAGCCAACTTACTAAATGCAGCACATCAGTATCAATTGCACACTGATTGGCATCAACATCTTCCTGCTGGCATAGCTGGAAATTAGGAGTAAATTCATGCAATGGGAAGTAGTCATCGGACTTGAAACACACGCACAACTCGCCACTCACTCAAAAATATTCTCTGGTGCGTCGACAGCGTTTGGCGCTGAACCCAATACCCAAGCATCAGCCATTGATATTGCTCTGCCTGGTGTGTTACCAGTATTAAATAAACAAGCCGTGGAGTATGCAATACGTTTTGGTTTGGCAGTGGATGCTGAAATTAACCCACGTTCTATTTTTGCTCGTAAAAATTATTTTTACCCTGACTTACCCAAGGGCTATCAGATTAGTCAGTATGAAGAGCCAGTGGTGAAAGGGGGAGTGATTTCCTTTATGCTTGATAATAAAGCTTATCAAGTACGCCTCACCAGAGCGCATCTCGAAGAGGATGCAGGTAAGTCTTTACACGAAGACATCCCAGGTGCCACAGGCATAGATTTAAACCGTGCTGGTACCCCATTGTTAGAAATTGTATCTGAGCCAGATATGCGTAGCGCCGGAGAAGCCGTTGCTTATGCCAAAGCGTTACATCAGATTGTGACTTGGATTGGTGTGTGTGACGGTAATATGCAAGAAGGATCTTTTCGCTGTGATGCGAATGTCTCTGTCAGACCGCTTGGCAGCGATACATTTGGTACGCGTTGTGAAATTAAAAACCTAAATTCATTTCGTTTCTTGGAGAGAGCAATTGAATTTGAAATTGAAAGACAAATCGATGTATTAGAAAGTGGTGGTGTGATTACTCAAGAAACGCGTCTTTATGATCCTGATCGGGACGAAACGCGATCGATGCGCAGTAAAGAAGATGCGATGGATTACCGTTATTTTCCAGACCCTGATTTATTGCCTGTAGTGATTGAAGAGTCCTGGGTGAATAGCGTAAAAGAGGGCATGCCGCCACTTCCCCACGTACTGAAAGAGCGTTTCATCAGTAATTATGGTCTTACTGAGTACGATGCGAATCTGATTACCAGTGATAGGGGATTGGCTGATTATTTTATCGCTATGACAAGTAACACTAAAGCTTCACCCAAACAATGTGCCAATTGGGTTGCTGGAGAGTTACTGGCGTCACTTAACCGAGCACAGCTCACCATAGACAAGTGCCCAATCTCACCAGATAAACTGACTCAATTGATTATCCGAATAGAAGATGGAACCATTTCTGGGAAGATTGCAAAAACAGTATTTGATATTCTATGGCAAGAAGGTGGTGAGGTCGATCAGTTGATCGATTCCCGAGGGTTAAAACAGGTTTCAGATAGTGGGGCCATTGAAAAAATCGTCGATGAATTAATGAGTCAGCATCCTGATCAAGTGGCTGAGTATCGAGCTGGTAAAGATAAAGTACTTGGCTTCTTTGTTGGTAAAGCCATGAAGGCATCTGGTGGTAAACTTAATCCTGCACAGTTAAATGATGTGCTCAAGACAAAATTGGCAGGATAAATGAATTTATCTTTAGGGAATGTACAACCACAAACAAAACGTTTTGTAGAGCCATTGGCTTTATCGTCAGGCATCGTATTGCCTGAGTATGAGTTGGTGTATGAAACCTATGGTGAATTGAATCAAGATAAATCTAATGCTGTGTTAATTTGTCATGCGTTGTCAGGTAATCATCATGTTGCAGGCATCTATAACGACGATCCTAAAACAATAGGATGGTGGGACAATATGGTGGGTCCAGGAAAGCCCATTGATACCAATCGTTTTTTCGTGATTGGGGTGAATAACTTGGGTGGTTGTCATGGTTCGACAGGGCCTTCAAGTATTAATCCTGCGACTCATCAGCCCTATGGAGCTGACTTTCCTTTTGTTACTGTGGATGATTGGGTACTTTCTCAATCACGTTTGGCTGACTATCTAGGTATTAAGTGTTTTGCCGCAGTGATGGGAGGAAGTCTTGGTGGTATGCAAGCACTACAGTGGTCCATCTCTTTTCCTGAACGCCTAAAGCATGCATTAGTGATTGCTTCAGCGCCAAAATTGTCTGCACAAAACATTGGTTTTAATGAAGTCGCACGACAAGCGATCACCACAGACCCTCATTTTTATGGTGGTGACTTTTACCAACACCAAGTGGTTCCTCATCGTGGCTTACGCTTAGCTAGGATGTTAGGTCATATCACTTATTTAAGTGATGATGCCATGATGGAAAAATTTGGTCGTGACTTGATTACCAGTACACCAAAGTTTTCATTGGATGTAGAGTTTGAGATAGAGTCTTACTTGCGCTACCAGGGTGATAAATTTGCCGATCGTTTTGATGCAAATACCTATTTGATCATGACCAAAGCATTAGATTATTTTGACCCCGCACAAAGAACAGATAATCGCCTTGATGTTGCTCTATCTGTCGCACGTTGTCGATTCTTGATCGTGTCATTTACCAGTGATTGGCGTTTTTCTCCCTCTCGCTCAGAGGAGATTGTAGAAGCGTTAATGAAAAATCAGTTGTCAGTCAGTTATGCTGAAATAGAATCATCACAAGGCCATGATTCTTTTTTAATGGACAACAATGATTATTTCTCTGTTGTAAAAGCCTATATGAATAATATCGCGAAGGATACACTGTGATACGTTTTGATCATCAAGTTATTGGCCAATGGATTAAGCAAGGATCTCGAGTTCTTGACCTAGGCTGTGGTGATGGTCAATTGATGAAATACCTGCAAGATAAATATCATGTTTCAGGATACGGTGTTGAAATTGAAGTGGATCGAGTAGTGAGTGCTATTGCAAATGGCGTTAATGTTATTCAACGAGATCTTGAAAGTGGTTTACTGGGTTTTGCAGAGCAGTCTTTTGATACGGTTATTTTGTCGCAAACACTTCAAGCTATGCGTAAAACAGAGTTTTTATTGAATGATATGTTACGTGTTGGGCGTGAGGGTATTGTCACCTTTCCTAATTTTGGTTACTGGAAAAATCGTTGGCAAGTATTAACTGGTTATATGCCAAAATCAGAGGATATGCCCTATGAATGGCACAATACACCTAATATTCATTTGTGTACTCTAAATGATTTTGAACGTTTGTGTGAGCGATTACATATACAGGTTATTGAACGTCACGTTATTACTGAAGGAAAAACTGTGCGTGTTGCTCCCAATCTGCTAGGTAGTCTTGCTATGTATCGAGTCACTAAAACTGCTTGAAGATAAACGTATCAATTGTTGTCTAATAAACCAGATAATCATCAATCCCGGTAATGCTGCAATAGTTGAGATTAAGAAGAAATTTACCCATCCCGTATTAGCAACAATGATTCCTGCAACAGGAGCAAGATAGACTCTGCCAATAGCAGTCAGTGCACTTAATAAGGCAAATTGCGTCGCGCTAAACTCGTGATGACATAAAGACATTAACAGCGCACTTAGGGCAGCGGTTCCCATTCCGGAAGTAAAGTTTTCTAAAAAAACGCTAATAATCATAAGACCTGCGTGATGGCCTTGATGGGCGAGTAGGGCAAAAGACAATGTAGCTAATGCTTGTAATACGCCAAAATAGAATAACGACCGATAGAGATTAATACGAGTCATAAGAGCACCTCCAATAAAAGCACCCAATAATGTTGCTGCTAGCCCTACCCCTTTGTTAACTGTACCCACTTCAATTAATGAGAAATGAACGCCTTGAATTAAAAAAGCAGTTGTTAGTGATCCTGCTAGTGCATCACTGAGTTTGTAGATAACAACTAACAACAAAAAATAACTAGCATAAGGCCGTTTAATAAACTCCGTAATAGGTGTAATAAAAGAATAATTATTTTGTTTGGGTTGGCTTGTAATAGGTTCAGGAGAGAGTAAAGAAATGCAAATTATCAATACCATGATAATAGACATGACTTGATAGGTAGTATGAAAGCCGTATAAGGAGGCTAACATTAATCCCCCAGCACCAGAAAGTAGCATGGCTAAGCGATAGCCTAATACAGCCATGGCAGAGCCCATCCCTCTTTCTGGCGCTGTTAGTATGTCTGTTCTGTAAGCATCAATAACAATATCTTGAGATGCTGAAAAAAAAGCGATGCATAAAGCAACCATACTGAATTGGCTGATGTCTGTTGTAGGCGATAGAGTGCTTAGCCAGTTAATGCTAAATAACAGAGATACTTGAGTGAGTAGTAACCACGTCTTACGTCTACCAATTTTTGGAATATAATATTTATCCATAAATGGTGACCACAGAAATTTCCACGTGTAAGGTATGCCAATTGCAGCAAATAGCCCAACTGTTTTAATGTTGATGCCGCTACTCACAAGCCATGCCTGTAGCGTTGTTCCTGTTAAAGCCAAGGGTAACCCTGAGGCAAATCCCATCGACAAAATAAGTAATTGTCGTTGTAAGGATAATGGCTTCGTACCTAACCAGCTCATGCTGTGTGATATCCTGTCACAATTGTTAAGAGAGTAATGTAATGACTAATTTTCATACTGATTTTATTGCTTTTGCCGTTGAGCAAAAGGTATTGCGTTTCGGTGAGTTTACAACGAAGGCGGGTCGTCAGTCGCCATATTTTTTTAATGCCGGATTGTTTTATACAGGAACAGCTCTTTCGCGCTTAGCTGATTTCTATGTCAAAGCCATTAACGACTCGGGTATTGAATTTGACTTGTTGTTTGGCCCAGCCTATAAAGGGATTTCCTTGGCTGCAGCCATTGCAATATCATTTGCCAAAGAGGGCCGAGAGGTACCCTTTAGTTATAACCGAAAAGAAGCAAAGGACCATGGTGAGGGAGGGCATTTGGTTGGTGCCCCGGTAAAGGGTCGGGTATTGATTGTTGATGATGTGATTTCTGCTGGGACATCTGTTCGTGAATCCTACGACATGATTAATAAAGCAGGCGCAACACCAGTTGGCGTCGTAACAGCACTTGATAGAATGGAGCGTGGGTTAGGCCTGTTATCTGCAGCGCAAGAGGTTAAAGAGACCTTAGGGATCCCTGTTATGAGCATTGCTAATTTAGATGATTTATTAGCCTATTTAAAAGAAGATGCTCAATTAGCGAATTTTGCAGAGAAAACGCTTGCCTATAGGCAACAGTACGGAGTCAAAAGTTAAGTGCTTTTATTGAGCTCATTAATAAGCTGATTGATTTTTTGTGTATCAAACGTCTTTAAGATTTTTTTAGTTATTTTTTTTGTTTTTTCAATATCGGTATTCAATATAATTTGTTTTACTTCAGGAATATGGGCGGGATGCATAGAAAATTCCGTTAATCCCATGCCCAACAAGAGACGAGTGAGTAGTGCGTCACCAGCCATTTCTCCACAAACTGCAACGGGTTTATTAGCGCTTTGTGCGTAAGAAATGGTATTGGCAATCAGAGATAAAATGGCTGGATGTAGTGGGTTGTAAAGATGTGCCACAGTATCATCTGAGCGATCAATAGCAAGTGTGTATTGGATTAAATCATTGGTACCAATTGAAATAAAGTCTAATTGATCTAAAAGAAGTGGTAACGCTATTGCGGCAGCCGGGACTTCAATCATGGCACCCATAGGCATTAAATTATTGTAAGCGATACCTTCATCGGATAGTTCTTTTTTTGCTTGATTAATAATTGATATGGTTTGATTTATCTCATGGTTACTCGAGATCATAGGGATCAAACAATGGACATCACCAAATTGTGACGCTCTTAAAATTGCGCGCAATTGAATTTTAAACAGATGAGGTTCTGACAAACAATATCGTACCGCGCGTAATCCTAGAGCAGGATTGAGAGTATGTCCTGTTGATAGACTTTCAATAGGTTTATCAGCACCAATATCAAGAGTTCTGATAATAACAGGCTGACCTTTTACAGACTCAACTACTTTTCTATAAGCTCTAAATTGCTCTTCTTCACCAGGAGGATGAGCGCGATTCATAAATAAAAATTCTGTTCGATATAAGCCAACACCCAAAGCGCCACTTTTACGAACTGTATCCATGTCTTGAGGTGACTCAATATTAGCTAAAAGTAAAATATCTTTTCCATCAATGGTTTTTGCTGGAGTAGAGCGAAGTTTTTTTAGTTTTTTCTTTTGCTCTATCCACTGTTCTTGTTTAATGCGATATTCATTTAATATGGTCTCGTCAGGATTAACAATCACTACCCCATACGTACCGTCAATGATTAAAAGCTCACCTTCTTTGATGATTTGCCATGCATGGTGAAGAGCAACAACTGAGGGAATGCTAAGACTCCTAGCAAGAATAGCAGTATGAGAGGTAGCGCCTCCCATATCCGTAATAAAAGCATGAAACGCCTGGTCTTTAAAAATCATCATATCTGCTGGGCCAAGATCATGGGCAACCAATATGACTTCTTCATCATTATCCCAACTTGGCATAGCAGGTGATTTTTTACCTAACAGTGCTTTGAGAATGCGCTCCACAACCTGAACAACATCAGCCTGTCTTTCGCGTAAATAGGTATCTTCAATGAGTTGAAACTGTTCAATTAATTGATCCATCTGCAATCGTAATGCCCATTCGGCGTTACATTGTTGCTGGCGAATTAAACTAATTGGTTCGTTACTTAACGTACCATCATTAAGTATCATTAGATGAAGTTGCAGAAAAGCAGAGAATTCAGTTGGTGCGTTATCCGGAATATTGGACTCTAAGGTTTCTAACTCACTTCTTGCTTCTGCAATAGCATCTTTAAAACGCTTGATTTCTTGTTCTATTTGTTCTTCTTTAATGGCGTAATGCGTAACTTCGATAGAAGTATGAGAAAACAAATGAGCCCGTCCGATGGCGATGCCATTAGCAACAGCAATCCCGTGGACGGTATAACTCATTTATTCTTCCTCATCGAATTTATTATTTATTAGTTGTATTAGTGCGTCCATAGCTTGCTCTTCGTCAGCACCATTACAGTCAAGTATAACAGTGCTACCACGACTTGCAGCTAACATCATGACGCCCATAATACTTTTTGCATTAACGCGTTTATTATTACGTGTAATACCAATGTCTGCAGTAAATTGTGAGGCAGTTTGGGTTAGTTTAGCTGAAGCTCTGGCGTGGAGACCTAATTTATTAATGATTTCTATTTCACGGTTAATCATATTGGTGATTCCAATAGCTTAATTATATTGTTGAATTCTCTCTTGTGGAAAAACCAGGGTAAACGTACTTCCTATATCAAGCGTACTGTCTATTTCGAGAACGGCTTCGTGATGGAGAGCAATTTGTTTTACTATAGCAAGCCCTAAACCTGTCCCTCCAGTATTTCTGGAGCGAACCTTGTCTACACGATAAAACCGTTCCGTTAACCGACTGATATGCTCTTTTTCAATACCAATCCCTGAGTCCTTAACAGAGAAGTATCCTTTATTATCGATAATATTCCAAGAGATAGTGATTTTACCTTGATCGGGGGTGTAGCGAACCGCATTTGAAACAAGATTACCAAAAGCGCTGATTAATTCATTATGAGAGCCTAAGATATCACATTGCGTCATCACACTGGTTTCAATGGTGTGTTTTCCATCACTAATATGCTCAGCCATTTGTTTGATTTGATCTATTAGACCTTGGATTGGGATTGGTTGTTTGGGCGCTGGGAACTGTTGTGATTCTAAGCTAGATAAAGACAGTAGTTCTTCTACCAGATGATGCATCCTAGTGGTTTGTTGGAAGATGGTTTGATAAATATGATCTACGGTTGCTTTGTCGAGATTAGGGTTATCAATGAGAGTTTCAATAAATCCCCCTGCCACAGTTAAAGGGGTTCTTAATTCATGGGATACATTGGCAACAAAATCACGTCTTATTTTTTCATCTTTCTCAACTTGCGATACATCATGGCTCACTAATAAACGTTCATTATTACTGTAGGGCACAATAATTATTGATAGAGTAATCTCGCTACCACGAATACCACGAATTAAAATAGGCTCATCAGGTGTTCTTTTTTTTATCCACTGTAAAAAGGCTGAGTGCCTAATTAAGTATGAGATGGATTGATTTTGATCGTGAATCAAATGAATATTGAAATGTTTTTCAGCGCTAGGGTTACACCACTGGATACGATCATCATTATCTAAAACAATAATACCGTTAGGTAGGGCTTTACCTGCATTTTGAAAACGAATCAAGGCATCTTTTAAATTGTTTTGGATGGTATTAGCGTTTTTTTCTAAAACGGCTAATTGTGAGAACACTTGATCCCATGCTTTACCAGAAAAAGGGAAAGAGACATGGTTGCCATAGGATTTTAACCATTTATTTAATAGGTATAGTTTCCATGTGTCATAAAAAATAAATAACAGTAATATACCCGAGAAGGTTAGTAACCCCCACGTTAGGTCAAAAGAAATCCCTACGATAAGCCCGATAACAGCGCCAAGAAATATGCCACTTAATGTATAGGTAAAAAAGGAAATCATAGTCTCACTTAAATTAATATAGTGAGATTATCAGACAATTTGAATTCAAGCGATAGCTGTTAAACGATATCCTGCGCCACGAACTGTTTGTAATAAATCTGCTGTACCAGAGGGTTCTAATGCAGCTCTCAGACGGCGGATATGCACATCAACAGTTCTCTCTTCGATAAACACATGGTCTCCCCAAACTTGATCAAGAATTTGTGTTCTTGAATAGACACGTTCAGGGTGAGTCATAAAGAAATGTAGTAGTTTAAATTCAGTGGGCCCTAAATTTAAATCAATACCATTTGCGCTGACACGATATGTACCTGGATCAAGAGTAAGCGTTTTAAACACCACTTTATCTTCAGTCATTTGTGGTGCGCGGCGGCGAAGTACTGCTTTGATTCGAGCGTTTAATTCGCGAATAGAAAAGGGTTTGGTGATGTAATCATCAGCACCAGAGTCTAGCCCTGATAATTTGTCGTTTTCTTCTGCTCTGGCTGTGAGCATAATTATAGGAATATTGCGTGTTCTTTCGTTATTTCTTATTCGTTTAATTAGCTCAATACCACTCATACCCGGCAGCATCCAATCAACAAGGATTAAATCAGGTAGAGTTTCACGGACTTTCTCAAGCGCTTCACCCGCATCGGAGGAGGTTAAGGGTATGTGACCTGCTTGTCTTAAATTCATAGCTATTAAATCTTGAATAGCAGGCTCATCTTCAACAAGCAAAATATTTGCGGCCAAACTGGTCTCCGTTTGATGAGTGTTTTGAGATGATAAAGTTGTCATTTCCATGACAACTTTATACCTATTTTATATGACGATATTGTTACATTGCCTTCATTATGCGTCTTTTTTTCTATTTGATCCAGAGACTAAAGGAATATGAAAAAAACGACATTCAAGTGCACCGTTGAATAAAGGAACTTTACGAGTAGGTTTTAGGCGTAACCCTTTAGGAAAAGTAAGATCTGCTGTTAAAAACCAGCTGTCCCAATTGGCATAACGTTTTTTTAGAGTTTCACCAAGCTGTGGATAGAGCTCTTGCAGAAACGATAAGTCACTTAACCTGACACCATAGGGAGGATTGGAAACAATCATTCCTTTGTCAGTGGGGGGGGTTGATTCAATAGCATTAACTTGTTTTAAAGAAATAGCCTCATCAAGATCGGCTGCTTTGAAATTAGCTAGACTTGATTGAATAGCATCACCTTTTAAGTCATAGCCCCATATGGGCAAAGGTCTTTGCTTTTCAGCTAGAGATTGCGCTTCTTTAATTATTTTTTGCCAAGCTGAGGCATCAAATAATTTTAACTTTTCAAAACCAAAAGATCGATGAAGCCCAGGCGCTCGCTTAAGAGTGATTTCTGCAGCTTCAATGAGAATAGTGCCAGAGCCACAAAACATATCAACTAACGGTATCTCTGGCTGCCAACCACTTAATGCTAATAATCCTGCTACTAAATTCTTCTTCAGTGGAGTGTCGCCACTTTCAACTCTTGGCCCACGTTTAAATAATGCCTCTCCACTTAGATCAATATAGTAAAAATAATCTCGATCTGTCAGGTAGACATAAATGCGTACATCGGGATCTCTCGTGTCTATAGATGGACGATGTTCGTGGAGTTCACGAAAGTGGTCACAAATAGCGTCTTTTACGCGCAGAGTGACAAAATCAATACTACGCAAAGGACAGTTTTTTGCGTTAGTTGTGACCATAAATGTATGGTTAACATCAAACCAATCAGACCATGCAAAAGAATAAGCGCTTTCATATAAATCTCGCTCATTCGCGTAAGTGCTTTTTTTGATTAGTAAAAGTATCCGACTTGCTATGCGTGAATAAAGGTTGGCTTTCATGCCGTCAGTGAAAGTACCAGTAAACCAAACGCCAGCATCGCCAATTACGGTATCTTTAAAGCCTAGAGAAATTAACTCTTCTTCTAAAGGTGCTTCAAGACCTTTGGGGCAGGTAGCGTAAAAGGAAAAAAGTGTCATGTGAAATTTAGAATGGTTTATAGATAACTAAGAAAACTATGGGAATTAAAATTACGACGGGAAATTCGTTAAACCATCTGTACCATACATGACTACGTTGATTACGGTTGTATTTAAAATCATTTAATAATTTTCCACACCAGATGTGGTAAAAAATAAGTAGTGCTACCAATGTAAGCTTGATATGTAACCAAACACCTATATCATGGTAGACAAACACCATGGTTAATCCGGTGGCGATGGTAAGGATTCCACCAGGAGTCATAATGCCCCAAAATAGTTTTCTTTCCATGATTTTAAAGCGTTCGTCACCTTTTGGATCGTTATCAAGCATGGCATGATAAACGTATAAACGTGGTAAATAAAACAAACCAGCAAACCAGGTAACCATTAAAATGACATGTATTGATTTAAGTGTTAAAAAAGACATATCAATCCTCTAAGAAAAAAAACATTGTGACACCCAATCACGGATTACCGTTAATCGGTGATGGAAAAAATGATCCGCTCCAGCCACAACCACAACCGCTAGTTGATGCTCTCTGGCCCAATCCATGACTGCGGATAAAGGAATAGTCTCATCGAGCTCGCCGTGAATCAGTAACGTTTCATCTGGCACTTTGGTTACCGGAAAGTTTCCGCATGGTGTACCAACCAATACCATTTTTTGGCAAGCTTCAATTAAATTAACCTGACTCATAACAAAAGCACCAAAAGAAAACCCAGCGTAGTATATAGGAAGATTAGGGTAGCGCTGTTTAAAATAATGAATAAGTGCGAGCCAATCAGTGGTTTCTCCCTGACCATCATCAAATGTTCCGGTACTGTTTCCCACTCCACGAAAGTTCATTCTGATACTAATGCATCCATGCCTTAAAAAAGTGGTTGCAAGAGTTTGGGTGACTTTATTGTACATTGTCCCACCATGCAGAGGATGGGGGTGAGCAATAAATGCAAGAGCTACCGGGTTATCTGTATCAGGTAGTTCGACCAGCGTTTCCAGTGCGCCATGTGGAACTTCAAATAAAAATAATTCTTTTTGTGGCATGAAATTATTCTATCCGTGTTAACTCTGTTTGGTAATGTAAAGACCGATTAACATAACTTTCTGCGTTTTTACTTAACGCATCAATTTCTTCTGGCGTTAGCATACGAATTACTTTTCCAGGGCTGCCAATAACAAGAGACCCGTCAGGAATGATTTTTCCCTCAGTGATAAGTGCGTTTGCACCAATTAAGCAGTTTTGCCCAATTTTTGCGCCATTTAATATCACTGCTTTAATACCGATTAATGAATTTTTCCCAATATGACAGCCATGCAGCATAGCCAAGTGCCCAACACTTACTCCATCTTCAATAACAATTGGCATACCAGGATCGGTATGCAGGACAGCACCGTCTTGAATATTTGTCCTACTACCTATGGTTATCGGCTCATTATCCGCGCGTAATGTTGCGTTGCACCAAACGCTTGATTGTTCAGCTAGAGTGACAGAGCCAATAACAACGGCACTTTCGTGAACATATGACTTGGGGTGAATGTTAGGAGTTTTATTGTCCAATTTAAAAATCATAAGAACTGTCCTTAGCCGGTTTACGATATTAAAGATTAGTTTGCGGGTTGTTGAGCCCGTGTTAGAATGTTGGGCAATCATGAACAATTGTTTATTCATGATTTGTTAATTATTACTTAAAACGTATAAGAGGAGTTTAACATGCATATGATTAAACCACGCTGGATTAAACCAGTTATTGGTGCTTCATTAGTAGCATTAACCTTGTCAGCTCAAGCTGCAGATACTATTAAAATTGGTGTTTCTGGCCCGTTAAGTGGCGGATCCTCACCTATGGGTATTTCAATGCGTGATGGTGTTAAGTTGGCTGCGGATGAAATCAATAAAGCAGGCGGTATTTTAGGTCGTAAAATCGAACTCATTGAGCGCGATGATGAAGCTAAAAATGAGCGTGGCGTTCAAGTTACACAAGACTTGATTAATCGTGAGCATGTCGTTGCTACTCTCGGATTTATTAATACAGGTGTTGCCTTAGCATCACAGCGTTTCTACCAACAAGCAAAAATTCCTGTTATCGATAACGTAGCAACAGGCAGTATTATTACGCAACAGTTTTTGCCACCTAAGTACCCTAAAAATTATATTTTTAGAATTGCAGCTAGTGACAAAATCCAATCTCATATGATTGTTGATGAAGCTGTTGTAAAACGTAAATTCACCAAAGTTGCTATTCTTGCAGACTCTACCAATTATGGTCAGTTAGGACGTCAAGATTTAGAAAAAGCGTTGGCTGCAAAAGGCATGAAGCCCGTTGCTGAAGAGAAGTTTAATATTAAAGACACAGATATGACCGCGCAATTGTTAAGAGCCAAAGAAGCTGGCGCGCAAGCAATCCTAACCTACGGTATTGGTCCAGAATTAGCTCAAATTGCTAATGGTATGGCGAAATTAGGTTGGAAAGTGCCAATGATCGGTAGCTGGACATTGTCGATGGCTAACTACATTGATAATGCAGGTAAGAATGGTGAAGGTGCTCGTATGCCACAAACCTTTATTCAGGAGCCAAACACTCCAAAACGTAAAGAGTTTATTAACGCATACATTAAAGCCTACCACCCAGCCCACGATCGTATCCCATCTCCTGTTTCCGCAGCTCAAGGATATGATTCAATGTATGTTCTTGCTGCAGCAATTAAACAGGCAGGGTCTGCCGATAGCTCTAAAATCCAACAAGCTTTAGAAAACTTAAATACTAAAGTTAATGGTGTGGTAACCACCTATGATCATCCTTTTACCAGTACCAATCACGAAGCTATTGACGTGAAAGATACAGTGATGGGTGAAGTTAAAGATGGTTTTGTTGTATACGCGTACGAAAATGACAAAAAAGGTCATTAATTTGACCTAGAGCTTAATGGTGTTTCGCTACTCAGCGAAACACCATTTAAGTTTTCAGAATGACTATCAATTGGGATTTCTCATGGAAATATTACTGCAATTAATACTAAGTGGTGTGGCTCTAGGCATGATTTACGCTGTAGTTGCCTTCGGTTATCAATCAACATTCGCAACCTCCGGAACATTGAACTTTGGTCAGGGAGAGGCGTTAATGTTAGGTGCCATGTTTGGTTTGACGCTTGCAGGTGATGTCATGGGCGGTCCTTATCTTAATTACTGGTTGATGATTCCTGCTGTGTTGATTTTTGGTGCACTCCAAGGAATGGTGGTTGAGGCCGTTGGCGTTCGACCTGCTATTAAGACTAAATCAGAATTCGGTTGGATTATGTCCACCATTGCTTTAGGTATTATTTTTAGAAACGTTGCAGAGAATATTTGGGGTAAGGATGATATGCCTTTCCCTTCACCAATTTCTTCAACTCCTTTACACATCTTTGGCGCAAGTGTTCTACCAATGGAGTTGATGGTGGATGTTGGCGCACTATTAATGATGATATTAGTTGAGTTATTTAATAGAAAAACAATTTATGGTAAGGCCGTAGTTGCTACAGCGAGTGATCGTGATGCTGCTGGTTTAATGGGTATTAATACTCGCATGGTCATTACTTTCTCTTATGCTCTGTCTTCCATGTCAGCTGCTTTTGCTGGCGTACTCATAGCCCCTATTACATTAACCGGTGCTTCAATGGGCGCTGTCCTCGGTTTAAAAGCGTTTGCCGTGGCTATCATCGGCGGATTGAATTCTGGTATGGGAATTATTGTTGGTGGCATTATGCTTGGTATAGCAGAAACCACAACAGGTTTTTATCTTTCAACCGGTTACAAAGATGTTCCGGGTTTGGTTTTACTTTTACTTGTTCTTGCAATTAAACCCAGTGGTCTATTTGGTAAGACAGCCATTAAGAAGGTATAAATATGAAGTTATTTAAAGTTCTTATTTCTCTTATAGCTATTGGTGTTTTATTTCTCATCCCCACACTATTGGGCGACAATGAATACTATGTTCATCAAATGGCTCTAATTGCTATTTATGCAGTGCTATTGTTTGGCTTGGACATTGTAGTCGGTTACACCGGTGAGGTTTCCTTAGCGCATGCTGGTCTGTTTGGTATAGGTGCCTATACCACTGGTATTTTAAGCTGGCGTTATGGCGTGCCTTTCTATATTGGTGATATCGCCAGTATTTTCGTTACCGCAGCCTTTGGTCTTCTGTTAGCTTTACCGGCACTACGTGTTACGGGCCCTTATCTGGCAATGGTTACCTTGGCTTTTGGGACCATCGCGCAAATTTTAATTAATGAAATGGACTTTTTAACTAATGGTCCTCTTGGTATTACTATTCAACAGCCAGTTTTATTTGGTAAAAGCTTGAATGAACAAGGTTACTACTATGTTGTAATCACTGTTCTTTTATTGGCTATGTTGTTGGTGGGTCGTATTCTGAAATCTCATTACGGCCGTGCTTTTGAGGCCTTAAGAGGTAGCCCTGTCGCATCCGATTGTATGGGTGTGAGTGTTTACAAATACAAAGTATTTGCCTTTGTAATTAGTGCAGGGATTGCTGGTTTTGCAGGAAGTTTGTTTACCTTTAATGAACTTTATATCGCTCCCAATACGTTCAATTTTGATTTAACTATTTTATTCTTACTCGCCATTATTATGGGTGGCAGAAAAACACGTCTAGGCCCCATTGTCGGAGCAACGATTGTTGTTTTACTACCTAACTTATTGGATGACATCGGCTTATTTAGAGACTTATCATTAGCTGCAGTAGCTGGTGTCATTATTTTTGTTCTGCGCCATTTCATTTCTGGGCAGAGAACCATTAAACCACTGATTATCCCGGTGGTGGCTGTCAGCGTACTGGTTACCAGTGCCTATCGTTTAGAGGATATGACTAATTGGCGTATTACTATATTTGGTTGCTTAATCTTATTTGTGGTTTATTACTTACAGAATGGTATTGTAGGTTGGGTAAGAAGTGTCATTGGGCACTTCAAACCAGAATGGGTTGCTCGTTCACTCATTAAGATTGATCCAAATAAAGAACTAGCCGATGCTGTTGAAGGTAAAACTTTAGCGTCAGATGATTTATTGTCGGCTAAAAAAATTCTTATGCAATTTGGTGGCTTGAAAGCCTTGAATGAAGTTGACTTGACTGTTTATAAAGGGACGATTCATGGACTTATCGGACCTAATGGTTCAGGTAAATCGACGATGATGAACGTCTTAACAGGTATTTATACACCCACTTCAGGAACCGTGTCTTTTGATGAAAAAGTCATCTCCGGCAATAAACCTGCTGATATTGCTCTAAAAGGTATCGCTCGTACATTCCAAAACCTACAATTGTTTGGTGAGATGACCGCCCTTGAGAACGTCATGGTGGGTCTACATCACACCTACCGCTCAAACTTACTTGACGTGTTACTCCAAACCCCTCGTTATAAGAGAGAAGAGCAGAAAGCTAGAGAGCGTGCAGCGAGTATTTTAAAGTTTGTTGGCTTAGAGTCATTCATTAATGAAGAGGCACGTAATCTTCCTTATGGCCGCCAAAGATTACTTGAGATTGGAAGAGCATTGGGATTAAATCCTGCCTTATTGCTGTTAGATGAACCAGCAGCAGGTCTTACTCCGCCTGAAATTACTGATTTAATCGATATTATTCGTAAGATTAAAGAGCACGGTATTACGGTCATTCTGATTGAGCATCATATGGATGTGGTAATGGGTATCTGTGATAACGTGTCAGTACTTGATTTTGGTCAGAAAATTGCTGAAGGTAAGCCACAGGAAGTGCAAAGCAATCCTAAAGTGATTGAAGCATATTTGGGTAGTCAGGCCAGTTAAATAGAGAGAATGTAATTATGCTAGAAGTACGTAATCTAAAAGCATCATACGGACAGGTACAAGTTTTACATGATATTTCTTTAACTGTTCCTAAAGGTAAAGTTGTAACACTGATCGGTTCAAACGGTGCAGGTAAAACTACAACCATGCGCGCTATCAGCGGCATGATTAAGCCCGCTGCAGGACAAGTTGTATTAAGCGGTAAAAATATAGCAGGACTCCCTTCTCATAGAATTGCGAAGTTAGGCCTAGCTCATTCGCCAGAAGGCAGAAAAGTTTTTCCGACGCAGTCAATCATGGATAATCTGTTATTAGGTGCTTTCACTCGTTTATCAATGGGTGGAGGAAGACCAAAGGGAGATATTTCAAGTGATCTTGATCGCGCACTGGATTTGTTTCCACGTCTTCGTGAGAGACAGCACCAGCTAGCAGGTACTTTGTCAGGTGGTGAACAGCAAATGCTTGCTATGGCACGTGCCTTAATGCTTAATCCTGAAGTATTGTTATTAGATGAACCTTCTCTTGGGTTGGCACCCATTTTAGTCGATGAAGTTTTTCATATTATTAATAGATTAAAAGAGCAAGGCATTACAATGTTGTTGGTGGAGCAATTTGCAGCAGCAGCGTTAGCTGTTGCAGATTATGGGTACGTTATGGAGAACGGTAAGATTGCTGTTCATGGCCCTGCTAAAGACCTACAAAATGATCCTAAAGTTGTTGCAGCGTATTTGGGTGGTGGTCATTAATTAATTGAATATGATTAAACAGAAAAGCCCCGTTAATGCGGGGCTTTTTTTATGAAAGCCACTGAGCTATCTCACTTCCTAAGACTAAGCCCAACAAAAATAAAGTTAACATTAACCATTTTTGTAAACTACTATTTTGCGCTTTGATTATCTCAATATCTTGATTGAGTTTGAGAGTATCACTGTCTTGATTTAGTTTTTGATGAATTAAACGTGGTAATTCTGGTACAAGACTAACCCACTGCCCACCTTCATTTTTAATTGCTTTAATTAAACCACGCACCCCAATTTGCTCACTCATCCATTTTTCTAAAAAGGGTTTGGCTGTCTTCCATAAATCTAATTCAGGGTCTAAATCACGTCCTAAACCCTCTACATTAAGCAGTGTTTTTTGTAGTAACACTAACTGTGGTTGGACTTCCATATTAAATCGTCTTGATACTTGGAATAATCTCAGTAGTACCTTGCCAAAGGATATATCTTTTAAAGGCTTATCAAAAATAGGTTCGCAGACTGAGCGGATAGCAGACTCAAATTCATCAGGACGGGTGTCTTTAGGAACCCATCCAGCTTCAATATGCGCTTGAGCTACACGGGCATAATCACGTCTGAAAAAAGCAATGAAATTTTGTGCTAGATAATTTTTATCTGTTTTATTTAATGTGCCTACAATACCAAAATCCAAACCAACATAGCGTCCATCATCAGCTACTTGGATATTGCCAGGATGCATATCAGCATGAAAGAATCCATCTCTGAAGACTTGCGTAAAAAAAATCTCAACCCCATCACGAGCAAGTTTAGGGATATCAACGCCCAACGCTCTTAATTTATCTACTTGGCTAATTGGGGTACCGTTCATACGTTCCATAACCATGACAGAGTTGTCGCAATAGTCCCAGTACACTTCTGGAATGATAAGAAGTCTTCGATCGGCAAAATTTCGACGTAATTGACTGGCATTAGAGGCTTCAACCATTAAATCCAGCTCATCTTTTAAGTGCTTTTCAAATTCTTGTATTACTTCCACTGGATGTAATCGGCGTGATGTAGGAATGAATCGTTCAATGAGATGCGCAATGCTGAACAGAAGTGCTACATCACGAGCAATCATTTGATGAACATTGGGTCTTAGTAATTTAACAGCAACTTCTTCGCCTGTATGTAACGTAGCAAAATGGACTTGAGCCACAGAAGCGCTAGCCACGGGTTCGATAGTAAAGGTTTTGAAGACTTTATCTAACGGACGTTGATAAATATCCTCAAGCATTTTCTTTGCCAATAGACCTGGGAATGGCGCTACTCTGTCTTGTAGTAGAGCTAATTCATCAGCGATATCAGGTGGTAGTAAGTCTCGACGTGTGGAGAGAGCCTGACCGAACTTAACGAATATAGGACCCAGTGTTTCAAGTGCCAAGCGTAAACGATTACCACGTGGGGTAGTAATAGGGCGCCAAAAAAGAAGACCTTTACTAATACGTTTTGTATAAGAAAAATTATTAGTAGAAAAGAGAAACTCATCTAGTCCATAGCGGATAAAAACAGATAGTATTTTAAAAATTCTAAGTAGTCGCATTATGTTTTATTACGCAGTTGGGTTTCAATCTTGGTTAGTTGTAAAGTGAGATCCTGTAGTGCTTCACGCCAATCATTAAATTCAGCGCGTGACAACAACAATTGTTTTTCCTCTGTCATGTACTCACTAATACTATTCTTAATTAAGTTAAATACAGATTGACCATAAGAAAAAGTATGTTTAGTAAATTGAGCTGCACGATAAGCTAAAATATTCCCTACAAAGTGACTCAGTATTTCTTCAAGATCAGGTCTAAAATTCTTTGCTACAAACCCCAAGTCATTAGCTAAAGCAGTATTGCCTTGCATATGAATGTAATGAAGTACGTTATCCGGGCTCTTGATAATTTCGGGTAAAGAGGAGCTATCAATAGAAATCATTAAATCTGGATCTCCCTCACTTTTTTCAATAAACTGAGGTAACCCATTGTCATTAATGAGTAGGTAAAAATACTGAGGACCAATAATCAATTGAATATGTTTGTTGTGATGGGGTTTTAACCTATCCAAAACCCAAGCATTGCTTGATATGAGTCGAGTAAATTGATGATTAGTGAGAGTAATCAATTTTTCTCTAATAGACTGAGGAAGGATAGAGTCAATCATTTATATTTTATATCCGCGATGAAGTGCTACTACCCCAGCCGTTAAGTTAAACCATTTGACAGAAAACAGCCCTGCCTCTTCCATCATGTTTTTTAGTGTTAGCTGATCTGGGTGCATTCTGATGGATTCTGCCAAGTATTGATAACTTGCAGCGTCCTTAGCAATCAGCTCACCCATTTTAGGCAGTAGCTTAAAGGAATACAGGTCATATAGTGGTTTTAACGGTGCCCAAATAGCAGAAAACTCTAGCACTAATAATCTACCGCCTGGTTTTAGGATACGCGTCATTTCTTTGAGTGCTTTATCTTTATGCGTCATATTACGTAAACCAAAAGCAACACTGACACAATCAAAGTAATTATTAGGGAAAGGTAGCGCCTCAGCGTCACATTGTACCGCGGGAATAGCTACACCTTGATCTAAAACACGATTACGACCACGCTCTAACATTGATCCATTGATGTCAGACATGATGATTTGACCTTGAGGCCCGAGTTTTTTTGCGAATCCAAGCGCCAAATCACCGCTACCTGAAGCAATATCTAAAATTCGTTCATTAGATTGAATGGCTGCGGTATGAATGGTGAAACGTTTCCAAATACGATGGAGTCCCATAGACATCATGTCATTCATAATGTCATAGGACGAGGCGACTGAGTCGAATACTGCACCAACACGTTTTGCTTTTTCACTTTCATCAACCTCAGTGAAACCAAAATGAGTTTTATTCATTAATGAACCTCTTGATCGCGACTGGCTCCGGCTGCCTCTAGACGGTTTAGGTAATCAGCCCAATTTTCTTCATAATAAATACCTAAACGTTTCAAATAATCCCATGAATAAATACCTGTATCATGGCCATCTGAAAAACGTATCTTAATTGCGTAGTGTCCCACTGGATCTATTTCATGGATATTGACCATTCTTTTACCAGTTTGAAGAACTTCCTGACCAGGTCCGTGACCAATCACTTCAGCAGATGGAGAATAGACCCTTAAGTATTCAATTGGAAACAAGTATTGCGTATTGTCGTCAAACTTGATTTCTAGTTGTCGGCTCTCTTGATGAAGGATAATATCAGTAGGCCAGGGGGTTTCTGGAGTTAATCCTGCCATGACAAACCATCCTAATTAAAAATTAACATTATCATATACTAACAACATGCTTTAGTAATAAATTATGAGTACACAATCTACTATTCTACAGCCAACAATTCCTCAACGGATAGAGGCTATTTCAAAGGCTATAGAATCATTACCTTCATCCCAAGAGGTCACTTTGGTTGCTGTGAGTAAAACGCAAACCAGTGAAGCGATTAGAATGGCTTATCAGGCAGGTATTAGGCATTACGGTGAGAATTACTTACAAGAAGCACTGACAAAGCAAATTCATTTAAGTGATTTAGAGATTGTATGGCATTTTATTGGTCCCATACAAAGTAATAAAACTCAGCTTATCGCTCAACACTTTGATTGGGTTGAGAGTGTTGATCGAGAAAAAATAGCCACACGTTTGTCCGAAGCGAGAATAACCAGTGGTAAAACTCCCCTGTCAGTATGTATACAGGTTAATATAAGTCATGAAGAGTCTAAATCTGGAGTGGCAGAAGGTGACATACTGGGTCTTGCAAAAGTAATCAGTCAGTGTGGAGGACTGGTTTTGAGAGGATTAATGACCATTCCAGATCCAACCCTAAATGAGACAGAGCTAAGAGTCCAATTTAAAAAAATGAAAAATTGGTTTGATCAACTACAATACCTTTACCCTACCGTAGATACGCTTTCTATGGGTATGACCCATGATTACTTAGTGGCTATAGAAGAGGGGGCAACATTGGTTAGAATTGGAACAGGCATATTTGGTGTTCGGGAGAAAAATAAATGACTATCGCTTTCATTGGTGGTGGCAATATGGCCAGAGCGTTAATTGGCGGCTTAATTAACCATGGCCAATCTGTGGAAGACATTGTTGTCGTTGAAATTGATCAAGGGGTAGCTACCACACTTCAACAAGATTACTCTTTAACTGTTATCCCCTCAGTAGAACATTTATCTTTAGAACAAGTCACTACGGTGGTGTTAGCTGTTAAACCTCAACAACTGGCTGAGGTAGCCCGTGGCATAACAGGCTTATATCCAGAGCTACGAGTAGTGAGTATTGCTGCTGGTATTACCACAAAAGCTTTATCACAATGGTTAGGTGGGCATACCAATATAGTCCGTGCTATGCCAAATACCCCAGCACTTATTCAAGAGGGGATTTCAGGTCTCTATGCGCTACCACAGGTAAGTGAAGAGGATCGATTGCATGCTCAGTCACTACTTACCGCAGTGGGTTCTGTCATATGGGTAGACAAGGAGGCGGATCTCGATGCTGTCACAGCTGTATCTGGAAGTGGACCAGCTTACTTCTTCTGGATGATGGAAGAGATGGAAAAAATTGCAGTGGCGTTAGGCTTGTCTGAGGATGTAGCAAAAAAACTAGTATTGCAAACTGCATTAGGAAGTACACAGTTAGCGCACAGGTCACAGGATAATCTCTCTACGTTAAGGCAAAAAGTGACCTCAAAAGGTGGGACCACGGAAGCTGCTTTAAATGTATTACAAGCAGAGCACGCGGGAGAATTACTAAAAAAAGCACTCTTTGCAGCACGAGACAAAGCACAGGAATTAGGTCATATCCTAAGCCAACAATAAAAGGATCATTATGCGTTCACTGGAAACCATTATTGAGATTGCGCTTACATTGCTAACTATCATGGCAGTACTGCGCTTTTTAATGATTTATTTTTCTGCTCCTTGGCGCCATCCAATTGGACAATGGTGTTATAAGCTCACTGAGTTTGCGGTTAGTCCGCTTAAAAAGATCTTACCCAAATCGGCTAAATTTGACTATGCGACCTTATTATGGGCATACCTGTTAGATATTCTTCTGGTTTTATTGAATATGGCAGCTTTTGGGCAGATACACTTTACTCAGTTTGTTTACGCTCTTCCTTTTGTGATATTCATGGCAATGATTGCTGTATTAAAACAAATGATATACATCTTAATGAGTAGTGTATTTGTGTATGCCATTTTAAGTTGGATTAGTCCTGCAAATGAACTCATGCCTTTAGCACGATCACTGACTTATCCGTTTTTAGGACCAGTCAGAAAAATTCTTCCGCCAATCGGGCAATTGGATTTGTCACCCGTAGTGTTAATGGTCATTTACCAACTTACTATTACTATTTTAATTGGTGCGTTGGAGATGCTGGTTGAACAACTACTTTAAAATTCGTTTACATCAATATCACATCATAATACTCTTGGCTTAGTCCTTGACTTGCTTGTAAGCTGATCGGTTTACCGATGAAATCGCTTACTTCAGCCAAGTTCGCAGATTCTTCATCAAGAAACAAATCAATGACTTTTTGGTGAGCAATTACACGATATTCTTTTGCCGTAAATTGTTTTGCGGTACGAACTACTTCTCTTAATATTTCATAGCACAATGTTTGAGGTGTTTTAAGTTGAGCGCGTCCCTCACAGCAGGGGCAAGGTTCACAGAGTACATGTGCCAAACTTTCACGAGTACGTTTGCGAGTAATTTCTACTAATCCAAGACTACTAAAGCCGCTGGCTTTTATTTTGGTTCTATCGCGAGACAAAGCTTTATTGAATTCTGTTAATACGGCTTGACGATGCTCTTCAGATTCCATATCGATAAAATCAGCAATAATAATGCCACCCAAATTACGTAATCGTAATTGTCTTGCAATAGCTTGCGCCGCTTCCATGTTGGTTCTGAAAATCGTATCATCAAAATTTCTAATACCAACAAATCCACCCGTATTTACATCTATAGTGGTCATGGCTTCTGTTTGATCAATAATTAAATAACCACCTGATTCGAGTTGTACACGTCTTGATAGCGCTTTTTCAATTTCCTCTTCCACACCAAACAAATCAAATAACGGTCTGGGACCAATGTAATGTTCAAGAGAAGCCAATGCTTGTGGACAATATTCGTTAGCAAACTCTTTTAGTTTTAAAAAATTTTCACGTGAATCAATTAATAATCGATCTGTATTATCCATAACAAAATCACGGATAATACGTTGTGCAAGATTTAATTCTTGATATAACAAATGGGGAGCAGAGTGTGTTTCTTGTGCTTTGGTAATGTGTTTCCACAATTGCGTTAAATAATCATAATCACATAACAGTTCTTGGTCAGAGGTGTTCTCTGCCACGGTTCGTATGATGAATCCCCCTTTATAACCGCTAGGAAGAATACTGATTAAACGATCTTTTAGTAGTTGTCGTTCTTCTTCATTTTCAATACGTTGTGAGACACCGATATGGTCATCAAATGGCAGATATACAAGATAGCGTCCAGCAATACTAATTTGCGTAGATAAACGTGCTCCTTTGGTGCCAATAGGATCCTTAATAACTTGCACAAGAATAGATTGTCCGTCTGCTAATAGTTTTTCAATTGGCGGGATGGGTTGGGTTGAATCTTTATTAAGTGCAATATCTGCAACATGTAAAAAAGCAGATTTTTCTAGACCAAGATCCACAAAGGCAGATTGCATGCCCGGTAATACGCGAGCCACTCTACCCCAATAGATATTTCCTACTAATCCTCTTGAGCTTGCGCGCTCTATATGTAGCTCTTGAGCCACACCCAATTCAATAATAGCCACGCGAGTTTCTTGAGGAGTAACATTAACAAGTATTTGGTTATTCATAATTTAGTTAAAAAGCGTTCAGTAGCTCACGGGTTTCATAAAGAGGTAAGCCTATAATGCCACTAGGACTCCCTTCAATATGCGTCACAAATGACGCAGCTAATCCTTGTAGAGCATATCCCCCTGCTTTGTCTTTATATTCTCCTGACTCAATATACCATTCAATATCCTGTTGTGTCAGTGACTTAAAAAACACATGGTTCACACTCAACTTTTCTAATAATTGATTTTTAAAGCAACATACTACAGCAGTAAGAACCGTATGTTTTTGTCCTGACAATAATTCTAAAAACTGTTTTGCTTCTTTTTCACTCTGTGGTTTACCAAGAATAAAATTATTAATCGTGGCAGTCGTATCAGCTGCTAGCAGAGGATAAAGCGGTTTGTTTGACTGAATTAAACGTTCCCAGCTAACCGTCGCTTTGGCCCTTGCTACCCGTGTCACGTAATCAATAGCAGCTTCATTATGAAGAGGGGTTTCATCGATGACTTCTAACTGATTGTCTGGTAAGAAGAGTTCGTACTCTACATCTATTTGACTGAGTAGCTCTCGTCTTCTAGGACTGTTAGATGCAAGATAAATCATTATTATTCTCTATGATAAGGGTGGCCTTGGAGAATTGTATATGAGCGATAGAGTTGTTCGCAAAGTATGGCACGTACCATACCGTGAGGCAGAGTAAAAGGAGATAGTGTTATTGTTAAATTGGCTAATTGTTTGATTGAGTGATGTAGTCCATCAGCGCTACCAATAATAAAATCAATAGATCGACCCAATTCTTCTTCATCTTTGATTAAGGAGGCCAATTGCATGGTGCTGATAGAACGCCCGCGCTCATCGAGTACAACAGTAAGATGGTCCTTTTTGAGAGATTGGGTAATTCTTTTTGCTTCGTTCTCAAGAATTTGTTCTGTGGTACGACCTGAAGTTCTAACTTCTGGTTTTATTTCTATGAGCTCAACAGAAAAGTCTTTAGGGAGTCTACTTAGATATTCTTCTTGAACGAGCGTTACCCAATTGGGCATTTTATTACCTAGAGCAAGAATACGGACTTTCAACTGACTGTCTTCTTTTTACTCAAAGAGGCAGGGGATTGAATAGTCCCTCCCCATAATTCAGATAAATTATAGTACTCACGAATACTAGGTTGCATAATATGTACAATCACACTCCCACAATCTACTAAAATCCATTCGCCACCACTCTCACCTTCTGTTCCATATACGGGAATCTGCTGAAGAGCACATTCTTTTTCAACGTTACGTGCTAGTGCTTTTGTTTGGCGTGTAGAATCTCCGCTTGCTATGATCATAACGTCACACAGCGTTGTCAGTTCTGCAACATGTAATACCTCAATATTTTTAGCCTTAATGTCATCTAAGGCTTTAACGATACATTGGCTAATTTGATCTGGATTCATAATCGCTCATTGGTAGAGATGATGTTGATGTATATAGTGATATACAGAATTAGGTACAACAGATTGAATATCTTTGTGTTGTTGTAAACAGTGTCTAACTGCAGTAGCAGAAATAGGACTTTCTTCAATATTAATGATGCTTAGTTTTCCAGCTGGGTCATTAACGTTTTGAGGATCACTATCATAATGCTTAATGAGTAGTGAACGTAGTTGTGGAGATAACTTATCTTCATTCACAGAGTAATCGGGTCTACAGGCAACAGCTAAGTGACAGTAATTAAGTAATTCTTGCCAATTATGCCACGTTGTTAAATTCAAAAAACTGTCTGCACCAATAACAAACCATAATGGCACAGAGCCACCTTGTTCGGCACGAATTTCTTTCAATGTGTCAATGGTATAAGTTAATCCTTGACGATGAACTTCTCTTTCATCAACTTTAAAATAGGGATAATTAGATAGAGCTAGCTTTACCATAGCCAAACGATGCTGTGCGTCTGCTTGAGGAGTGCGTTGCCAGGGAGATCCAGCTGGTAAAAACCATAGAGTTTCTAGAGCCAATTTATCAATTAACTGTTGGGCCACGCTTAAATGGCCGTTATGTATAGGATCAAATGTGCCTCCAAAATAACCTTGTGCTTTCAAGTGCTTAACCTACTCTAATTTCCCCATGGCCAAAGACCACATATTTTTGGTTGGTTAAGCCTTCTAAGCCTACTGGTCCTCGTGCATGCAATTTGTCAGTAGAAATACCGATTTCTGCACCTAATCCATACTCAAAACCGTCAGCAAAACGCGTTGACGCATTTACCATGACTGAGCTTGAGTCAACCTCTCTTAAAAATTGATTGGCATTAGTCCAGTCGTTAGTAACAATTGCATCGGTATGTTGTGAGCTATAACGGGCTATATGGTCAATGGCTTCACTGATATCAGCCACTATTTTAATTGATAGAACCGGAGCTAGGTATTCTGTAGCCCAATCCTCTTCAGTGGCTGCAATCATGTTAGGAACGAGCTGTCGCGTTAATGTGTCACCTCGACATTCCACTCCTTTTTGCTGATAAATAGTTAATAAAGGAGGTAATATTTGGGCTGCAATATCCTGATGAATCAGAAGCGTTTCCATCGTGTTACAGGTACCATAGCGCTGGGTTTTGGCGTTATCTGCAATGGCTATGGCCATATTCATATCAGCACTTTTATCAATGAAAACATGACAAATACCATCAAGGTGTTTAATAACTGGAATGGTGGCTTCATTAGAAATTCTTTCAATGAGCCCTTTACCGCCTCGAGGAACAATTACATCGATAAATTGATTGAGTTTAATTAGCTCTCCCACAGCGGCTCGATCAGTCGTATTTAAAACTTGAATTGCCTCTGTAGGGAGTTCCGCAAACTTAAGGCCAGCGTGAAGTGCTTTGGCAATTTCTTGATTTGAGTAAAAAGCTTCAGAGCCACCTCTTAAAATACAGGCGTTACCTGATTTCAGGCATAAACCTGCGGCGTCAGCTGTTACGTTAGGTCGTGCTTCGTAAATAATAGCAATGACCCCAAGTGGTACACGCATTTTACCCACTTCAATGCCGGAGGGACGTCTAGCTACATCAGTAATTTCACCAACAGGGTCAGGTAGAGAAGCAATCTGTTCTAATCCTTGCGCCATATTCTCAATACTTTTATGCGTTAGTGTTAAACGATCAATAAAAGACTGTTCTAATCCTTGTTGCAGAGCTTTATTCAGGTCCTGGTGATTGGCTTGTAAAATGTCATCAACATGATTTCTGATTTCTGCTGCGGCAAAACGCAAAGCTGTGTTTTTTGCTGCGGTAGTAGCCTTTGCAACAAAACGAGAGGCTTTTCTCGCATTTTGTCCGAGTTGATTGATAATGGATTTTAATTCGTTTGTGTTCATTGTTTAATGTTATCAGATTGCATGATGTTACGTTTAGATTAAGTTTTTTTAAAACCCCTGACAAATATTAGTCCCCAGTTGGCAATGGCATGCCAAGGATCACCATTTTTAACCCCTTTTATCATTCGATCAATATGGTGTAACTCATGAATAAGCTTAATACCAAGTTGTGCTGAACAATGTTCGATTAGAGAGGGGTAAAATTTATTATGGAGAGGCTTGAGATAGAGTTGGCGAGCGATATCGGGGAAACGTAATCCTTTGTTTTTAAGCTCTAACGTTTTTTCAAGTAAATGAGTTTCTTCATTTAAAGCCCATAAAATCAAAGGTAACGCTTCAGCCTCTGCTTTCAATCCATATAATATCCGTTCAAACTGAATTAAATCACGTTTATATAAAGCAGGCATTAAGTCAAAAACTTGAAAACGCGAGACGTCTACAATAGCGTTTTCAATATCAGAATCTAAAACAGGTCCTTCTGGAAATATTAACCTTAATTTCTGAATTTCTTGATGTGCTGCTAATAAATTTCCTTCCACTTGGTTAGCAATAAACTCAGCACTGTGAGGAGTGATGTTTTGACCTTGTTGTTGAAAGCGCTGTGTAATCCATTGTGCCAAATGAGAACGTTCAATCAAATTACATTGAATTAATAAGCCGTTTTTTTGTAATGTATCAAACCACTTACTTTGTTGTGTTCGATAGTCAATTTTAGGCAAACTGATTATGACAATTGTATCAGGAGGAGGAGAAACACTTAGTTCAGTTAATATCTCTGCACCTGTTGTGCCAGGTTTGCCTGTAGGGATACGTAAATCAATTATTTTCTGGGAGGCAAACAGAGATTGACTCTGACAATTTGCCCTAAAGCTTGGCCAATCAAATCCTGTATCAGCAACATACGTTTCACGAACGTTATAGCCTTTGCTTTTAGCAGACTGAACAATCAAATCAAGTGCTTCTTGAGCCAATAACGGTTCGATACCATGGATAATATTGACTGCTAATAGTTGTTTTTTTAAGTGATTACCCAGTTCATTAGAATCAATACGCATGTGACTTAATGCACCAATTTTGGATTGATCGCAGATAGACGACGCAGCATTTGTAAGACTAAATCTTGACGCATATCATCATTAAGACTTTTTTCTTCCTGCAAGCTAGCGTAGATCTGAGCATCACTGTACTTTAATATGCGTGTTGCAACTAATTGAGTTGGTGGTAATAACTCGTTATCTTCATTGTCTCTAGCACGAAAATTGAGTTTCATATAAAGCGTATATTGAGATACTAATCCTTGCGCATTTAAGCTTAAGATTTGTCTGCTCGGTTGAGGTGGAGAAATACTAACAATCACTTCTGCATCCGCTGGATTTTTAGTAATAGTAAGACCTTCATCCTTGGTGAGTGAGTCAACAACAATACGTTTTATTGACGGATCCAGTGATCCATCAATAAAAATAGTGTGAAAATGAAGCTGCGGTGGTTGACGTAAATGAAAACCGCATGAGGTGAGTATCAATAATGTGAATAGACTGGTAATGAGTAATTTGATTTTCATTCAATTAAATCACAATATTAATTAATTTCCCGGGCACTAAAATTACTTTTTTAATCGCCTTACCATCGATATGTTTTAATACGTTTTCATTTGCCAAAGCTTGGGCTTCTATTTCCTCTTTTGTGGCAGAGGTCGAAACAGGAATTGACCCTCTTAATTTACCATTAACTTGAACAATAAGATCAATATTATTTCTGATCAGGGCTTGTTCATCATGTAATGGCCATGGCGCATCAAAAATACTGTTACCTAGTTGTAAATGGCGCCATAAAGACTCGCATAAATGTGGCGTAATAGGAGCCAGTAGACGAAGCAGTATAGTCAGTCCCTCTTCAGTGAGAGCGTCATCATTCTGCCAAGTTTTGTCTAAAATATTTAAGATTTTCATGGCAGCAGAAGCGACAGTATTAAACTGTTGTTTTTCTAAATCATAATTTGCTTGCTTTAATACAGCATGCAACTCATACCGACTGTCAGTTAATTGCTGCGAGGTGATCAGAGCATGCTGATCTTTTGTCTCTTTAAATTGCACAGCAAAATGCCAAAGACGTTTTAGAAAACGATGGGATCCTGCAACGCCACTATCAGACCACTCTAAGGATTGCTCAGGAGGGCTTGTGAAAATAATAAAGAAGCGAGCAGTGTCTGCGCCGTATTGATCAATTAAAGCTTGTGGATCAACAGTATTGCCTTTTGATTTTGACATCTTAGCACCATCTTTTAACACCATGCCTTGCGTTAATAGACGTTTGAACGGTTCACTGTGAGTTATTAAACCTGCATCACGCATGAGTTTGTTAAAAAAACGTGCATATAGTAAATGAAGAATGGCATGTTCAATCCCTCCCACATATTGATCAACAGGTAGCCAGTAATTAGCGCGTTCATCAAGCATACCTTGGGTCTGATCAGGGCAAGTAAAACGAGCGTAGTACCATGAAGATTCTACAAAGGTATCCATTGTATCGGTTTCACGTTCTGCTCTACCATGGCATTTAGGACAGGTGGTCTCAAAGAAATTGGGATCTTTTTTAATAGGGGAACCCACACCCGTCATTTCAACTTGTTCTGGAAGTACAACGGGTAAGTCTTTATCAGGAACAGGAACATTACCGCAAGTTGGACAATTGATAATGGGGATAGGACAACCCCAATAACGTTGCCTTGAAATACCCCAATCGCGCAGACGATACTGTATTTGTGTTTTGCCGCTTTCTAAGGCTTCTAACACTAAGGCCATTTTATGCCTTGCTTCAGCGCTGGTTCGTCCTGAAAAATCTTCAGAGTTTACAACAATACCATCTTCGCAATAGGCCTCTTGTAGAGGCAATGAAAGCGACTCGTTAAGAGGATTTACTACTACTTTGATAGGTAAGTGGTACTTGTTAGCGAATTCAAAATCTCGTTGATCATGAGCAGGGACAGCCATAACAGCTCCTTCCCCATAGCCCATTAATACATAATTGGCAATCCAAACTGGAATCTTTTCACCGGTTAGGGGATGAATAACAAATAGACCTGTATCAATCCCTTTTTTCTCTTGAGTGGCAAGATCTGCTTCTGCGACACCACCAAGACGACATTCTTCAATAAATTGCGCTACTTGATTATTTGTTTTCGCAGCTATTAAAGCAAGAGGGTGCTCTGCTGCCACTGCCACATAAGTAACGCCATAGAGAGTATCAGCACGGGTTGTAAAGACCTTAAGTTGTTGTGATGAGTCATCGGCATAATTAAATTCAACTACGACTCCTGTCGATTTACCAATCCAATTACGCTGCATGGTTTTAACTTGTTCAGGCCAGCCATCAAGCTGATCAAGCTCAGCTAATAACTCCTCTGCGTAGTCAGTAATCTTGAGGTAGTACATCGGGATTTCACGTTTTTCAACTAACGCACCAGAGCGCCAGCCACGCCCATCAATAACTTGTTCGTTAGCTAAAACGGTTTCGTCTACAGGATCCCAATTCACAGTACCTGTTTTACGGTAAATGAGACCTTTTTCAAAAAGACGAATGAATAACCACTGCTCCCAGCGGTAATAGTCAGGTTTACAGGTAGCAATCTCTCGTTGCCAATCAATGGCAAGCCCTAAAGATTTTAACTGAGCTTTCATGGCTTCTATGTTTTGATAGGTCCACTGAGCAGGGGCAACCTGATTTTTTAGAGCAGCATTTTCTGCTGGAAGACCAAACGCATCCCACCCCATTGGTTGTAATACGTTAAATCCTTTCATTTTATGAGAACGAGCAAGCACATCCCCGATGGTGTAGTTTCTTACGTGACCCATGTGTAGCTTTCCTGATGGGTAGGGAAACATAGACAAACAGTAGTATTTCGGTTTGTCTGACTGTTCGTTTGCTCGATGAGTATGTTGTTCGTCCCACTCATTCTGAAGCTGTTTCTCTATTAGCGTTGGGTTGTATTGCTCATTCATGGAAATAATCGATCCGCAAACAAAAAAAGATAATTATACCAATTCACGGGCTGATTCTCATGACCATCTGTTTAACCTAAAAGGGGGTTGTTAATTGGCGGGTGACCTTAACCATTCAGTGTTTAGTTGTGACTCATAAAAAAAAGAAAAATATTTCTATTCAGTAGAGCTGATAAGCCAACGTATAATGTTAAGTTAGTAATTTATATGAGAAGGGTAGTCATGGAGTTGTTGTCAGGTTTAAATCAAGAGCAAGCACAAGCTGTCACATTAAATTCGGGTTCCGCATTGATTTTAGCAGGAGCGGGAAGCGGAAAAACTCGGGTGCTAACAACTCGTATGGCGTGGCTAATTCAAAATTCAATGGTTTCTCCTCACGGTATTTTAGCGGTGACTTTTACTAATAAAGCCGCAAAAGAAATGCTCACCCGTCTTTCTGCGCTGTTACCGATTAACACGCGAGGAATGTGGGTGGGCACCTTCCATGGTCTATGCCACCGTTTATTACGTACGCACGCTCAAGAGGCTAACCTTCCTCCTTTATTTCAAATATTGGATAGCCAAGACCAGTTGTCTGCTATCAAAAGATTGTTGAGATCTATGGGGGTGAATGAAGAACAGTACCCACCCAAACAAATCCAACAGTTTATAAACAGTAATAAAGAAGAGGGTAGGCGGGCTCAAGAGGCGTCAGTTTATGATGCTATAACCCGATCAATGCGTGACATTTATGCTCAATATGAAAGTCAATGCCAACAGGAAGGGGTTGTTGATTTTGCCGAATTGTTATTGCGGAGCGTTGAGTTACTGAAACGTAATACGGTATTAAGAGAGCATTATCAACAAAGGTTTATGCATATTTTAGTAGATGAGTTTCAAGATACCAATCGCTTGCAGTACCTGTGGCTAAAGCTGTTAGCAGGGGAGCATGCTTCAGTGTTTGCTGTAGGTGATGATGATCAGTCCATTTATGGTTTTCGTGGTGCGGAAGTGGCAAATATGCGCCAATTTGAAACCGATTTTGGGCAACCAGTAGTGATTAGATTAGAGCAAAACTACCGTTCCTTTGGCAATATCTTAGATGCGGCAAATGCTTTAATTAAAAATAACCAAGGCCGTATGGGAAAAAATCTGTGGACAGAGGCAGGGGCAGGAGAACCGATTAGAATTTATGAGGCGCCAACTGATCAAGATGAAGCGCGTTTTATTGTTGAAAATGTTAAAGAATTAAGTGCGACAGGAACAGCTCTCTCAGATATGGCCATTTTATATCGTTCAAATGCCCAATCTAGGGTATTAGAGCAAATGCTGTTTGCTTCAGGAGTAAGTTATCGTGTGTATGGTGGGTTACGTTTTTTTGAGCGTATGGAAATCAAGCATGCGTTAGCTTATTTGCGATTGGTCGCTAATCAAAATGATGATGGTTCTTTTTTACGTGTTGTGAATTTTCCGCCAAGAGGTATTGGTCCTAAGTCTATTGAGATTATTCAGTCGTCTGCAGTGCAGCGCTCTATGAGTTTATTTCAAGCGTCTTCAGCCATTGAGATGACAGGGAAAGCAGGAACTGGATTAATGCAGTTTGTCAGTCGCATAGAGCGTTGGCGAGAAATGGCTCAGGAAGTCAGTTTGGCTGAGCTGATAGCTATGGTGATTGAAGAAAGTGGATTGGTTAGTCATTTCAAGCAAGAAAAAGAAGGACTTGATCGAGTAGAAAACTTAGAGGAGTTGGTGGCTGCAGCTAATGGTTTTGATCATCAAACCGATTTGGATGATTTATCAGCTTTTCTCTCTCACGCCAGTCTTGAGGCTGGGGATCATGAGGCAGAGGTGGGATCTGATGCCTTACAGTTAATGACTGTTCATGCTGCAAAAGGTCTTGAGTTTAACGTGGTATTTGTTAGTGGTTTGGAAGAAGGCCTTTTCCCCCATGACAATGCACTTAATGACGCAACAGGGTGTGAAGAAGAGAGAAGATTAATGTATGTGGCTATTACACGAGCACGCCAGAGACTCACTTTAACGCGCGCAGAGAGTAGGATGCTTCATGGTCAAGTAAGATATGGCATGCGTTCGCGTTTTATTGAGGAAATTCCTGAGTCTTTGTGTAAATATCTAACGCCAAAAAAGAAAGTGGACTCCTTTTTTAGCTTTCCTTCAAGTCAAAGTACCGCATCGCTATCTCAAAATCAGTTTTCTACCCCTAAGTCCTCTAACCCTTACCGAGTTGGACAAAATGTAACGCATGCCAAGTTTGGTCCGGGTGTTATTTTGACTGTGGAGGGAAGTGGAGAAGAGGGGCGCGTGCAAGTAAACTTTAGGGAAGTGGGGGTCAAATGGTTGGCTTTAGCTTATGCTAAGTTAAGCGTTGGTTAAGTTCTGCTAAAATAGAATGCAAATTGGCTAAAAGGGAGAAGCGCCATGTTTAAAACAATTCTAACGTTGAGCTTGTTAGTGCTTACTATCTCTACGTATGCTCAAAACGGTGACCCAGCTAAAGGAAAGGTCGTTGCTTCAGGAGTATGTTATGCCTGTCACGGTCTTGATGGGGTGAGTCCTATCCCAACCCAGCCCCATTTGGCTGGACAAGTTGAAGAGTATATAGTGAAGCAACTTGAGAACATGAAGTCGATTAATGGCGCTCCTCCTGAGCGTGAGAACTTAGTCATGTCAGGGATTGTCCCAACCCTCAGTGATGCAGATATGAAAAATGTTGCCGCTTGGTATGCTGAACAAAAACCAAATTTGGCTTCAGCTCACAGCAAGCAGTCTGTGGCGGTGGGTGAACATCTTTGGCGTGCAGGTGATACGGTAAGAGGGATTCCCGCATGTGCCAGTTGTCATGGTCCAACAGGGGCAGGTGTACCTAGTCAGTATCCTAGGCTTGCTGGACAGTACCAAGAGTATACGGAAACACAGCTACTTCATTTTAAAAGCGGTACAAGACACAATTCGGCAATTATGATGGCCATTGCCTCACGTTTAAGTAATGATGAAATTAAAGCACTCGCTGACTTCACGGCGGGTTTAAGGTAACTGGATATATTGATGAGTCAAAAAATACAAGGAATGGCTCTTTTGGGCCTGTGGGTGATTGTTGTGTTCTTGACATTAAGACACACTCCCTTAGCGTTGGATGAAGGTGCTGCAAAAGCACTGTTACTTGATTGGTCCATCGGCGATCAGGTAGCAAGTTCTGTTGTCACATTGGGTTTACCAGACTTGCGTGTTCTAACTTGGATTCCTTTAGGTTTTCTATGGCCAGGTCAGGTTATGGCTGCCAAAATAGTTACCTTGCTATTATTTACTCATGCTATTTACTTGCTATTTAAATGGCATCAATCAAACAAACAAGAGGAAACCGCTTTATTGGCTTGCGGTCTAGCTTTAATTGCTTCATTAACGCTACAACAAATTGACCAATTAAATCCAGGATTAATGCTCTTTGTGAGTATGGTTTATCTAGCCTATTTGGATCGCAATTACCGTTTAGCACCACGTCTTTTTGGGGGTAACTTTTTTGCTCAGTTAATACTCATTTTATTTGCTACATCCTTGCACCCTATGGGAATTGCTTTGGGGCTCTCTCTTTTCTATGGGTGGTATAAAGAGGGGTCCTTAGGAAAACTACATCAAAGAAGTTTTCTGGTGGGCTCCTTAATCACAGTGATATTTGGTATTTTGTTAAGATGGGGATGGAGGGAAATTAACTTTGGTTTAAATCCTTTTCCCGGAGCAGCGAGTGTTTTTCTCGGACATCCCATAGATGTAGTCCTTAATTTAAAAGTGGCTCTATTGGGTTTGTTAGCCATGTTTTTGGTTTTATTGTTTTTAGTATCGGATCGTAAAAATATTGCTCAAAATATCCTCTCTCGTTCCTTAGCCATTGCAGTAGTAATTGGTGTTGTTTCGGGTGACTTTAACTGGGGATATATTCTTTTAATGTTTATTCTCAACGTAGGCTTTCCATGGATTTTGAAGCCAAGAGAAGCGCTTTTACAACATGGTTTTTTTATTCAACGCGGATGGTTATGGATTGTGTTACTTATCGTAAGTACTTCGTACTTGTACACTGACCGCAATCACTATTTCTTAGTAAAGAATAACTTATTATCTAATCAAGACCAGCTTATTCAAACGCTTTCAGATGATATTGATTTGATAAGAAAGATTTCAGATCAGAAAAGTGTTCCTATGCCAAAAATTCGCGTTGCCAGCCAATGGCCCGCTCGTACAATGATTGCTTGTCGATGTGATGTGTTACCTCTACCACCTGCGACAGCCAAACCAGAGCAAGAATTGGCTTTGATAAAGGGGATTACACATATTGTATTTGTCCCTAATGAGAATAAAAATCTTGCTTTAACGCAGAACTTGTCAATGTTAGGGGATCGTGTTGCGACGGTATCTTTGCAACCTGGTGGGGTTATTTTGCACGTTAAACAAGGTGATAAATAACAATGGATTTTAAAGAAATTCTTGTCTACATTGTAGTGGGCTGTAGTTCACTATTTCTCTCTGCCTATACCGTTCATATGGTGGTTGGTGGTGTTGTGGAAGAGAAGACTGAATATTCCCTAATGGGGATAATGTGCTTGCTGGTTGCCGCGGCGATTAGTTATATGGCTTGGGATGTGTATAAAAAAAGAAAAAACAAGCGTTAAGCTTTTATAAATACTTTAGTTAATGCGTCATATTCTTTTTCAAGAATAAACTGTCCTTTATGAAACACAAATTGTTGTAAACGCCCAGTACCGTCAATACCTGACAGACCAACACTTTTACCTGATAGATCTCTAAAAAATTTAACTTGTTTTATCAACTCAATAGACTGACCGCTTCTTAATTTTATATTGACCCACTTTCCATCAAGATTAACTTCTAACGCAATTGGCGACTTAGGCAAGATCATCAATCTTGTTTTAAGTATTCTATTTGTTCCTGCTATAGCAAAAAAGCTACCTAAAAAAAGGAGTAGATAACTTAAATAAGGGTTGTTTTGAAACCAAAAACTTGCTGATAGTCCTAATAGGGCAGCAACGGTAGGGATGTAGAGCATTAAGTCCCAGATTAATCCTTGTTTATCTTGATGTAGAGTAAAGGCTTTTTTTGACACGTTAATTCTTTGCGTTATTTTGTTTTGGTAACATTTTCTGGATAGCAGCATCCATTTCCGTCATTAACATAGGCCCTGGTTGTTCATAGCGAACAATGCCTTTACCGTCAATAAAGAAATTCCAAGGATCTCCCATAACTTGATAGGCTTTAAAGGCATCAGGATTTTCATATTGATCCATATGCAAAAATATTACTTGCCCCTGATACTTATCAAGCAATGCTTTTACCTCTTGTAACTGACGGTCACATACCGTGCAGTGACCAGGGGTAGCAAATTCGAGCATGATAGGTTTACCGGTTGATAAAGCCTGATCAAGCGAATATTGATACATTCTTTTATCCGGTTGTCTGTAGGTGGTAATTCTCGCCATATCACCACCTACATCTTGTAAAGTTTTAGTTCTAATTTTAGGGGCTTCAGAGCCAACATGAAGACGGCTTGTGGGCGTACAAGCCGTTATCGACAATGTAGATACAGCAGCAATAAATGATAATGCAATAGCTTTTTTCATGGTTGTCGTATTTTTATATAACTGATAATTATGAGTTAACTAAATTACCAGTTGAAAAACTTGAAGAACGAGATTGTTCAACTTTATTATCTGGTGCGACAACATAATCCGGTCCATTTTTACCAGTTTTAAAAATGTTATAACCCCAAATAATATTTGCCAACAATACTAAGGTACCAAAAAAACCTACCCCAGCCATAAGATGGTTAACCATTTGTTCACTGTGTGCATCGGGCGTATAACCACCTATTGAACCGGCTAAGGTAAATAGTACAACCATTCCCATCAAGCCAACGTTATGGATCCAAAAGTGAATTTTTACTAGTTTTAAGCTATAAATAGGACGGTTAACAAGACGTGGGATAAAGTAGTAAATAGCTCCAAAAATAGCCATCTCTACCCACCCCAATAAATTGATGTGTCCATGTGCAAGAAGAATTAATTTGCCATGCGGAGCATAATCAACAAAGTTTCTTAATGCAGGGATTCCACCCATAATGGCACCCCATGAAAATCCAATGATCGCGTAAGTAACGCAAGCATAAACAAATAACAATGTATAACGTGTATAAACTGGATTATAAATCTCAGCGTGATAAGGACGAGCAGTAGTCATTTTTATTTATCTCCTATTATTTTGCGGGTGGCTCTCCAGCTTCTATTCTAAGGTCTTTATGTTCAGATTTCCAGTTTTTAGGAGCCCAAATTTTAACCATTTCATCAACAAATCCAGAACGTTCAGGCATTGGCATTGGGGAATCTGCTGCACCTTGTCTTGCTTTTAATTCAGATAAGAAAGTAGCCAGGTCGTTCAATTCATTAGCAGGTAAATTAGCAACATACGCAGCTTCTTTGAATGGTCCATGATCGATAGTTTTTGCATCATAGGTAGCTTCAGGTTTATGTAAAAAGTTGATTAAGTATGTAAATGTTCTTTTCGTACCCACTCCATCTAAATCAACACCATTATTGGTTCCATTGCGAACGGCCCGATGACAACTTGTACAACCCCGATCACGAAACAAAACAGAGCCTCTAAGACCTGCTTCGGTGAAATTAAAGGAGTCGTTTATTTGATACATCGGATGTTTTAATTTTGATCTATAAATTTCAAGACCAACAAAACTGACAATCGCAAAGATTGCGATAAGCCCAATAATGCCAAATAAAACCTTTTCACCAATTCTAAATTTACTTGTTGCCATATTTATCTCTTTTAAAAAAAAACCCGCACTTTAAAGGGCGGGTTTTGTACTCATTAATCCAATAAAGAATTACTGTGTTTTTGGACTAAATGAGGTGTAATCGCTACCACCTTGAGTAGTACGAGGTGCTGTTGATAAATAAGTGGCTGCATCAAGAATATCTTGGTCAGTCAAGTTTTTAGCAATAGCTCTCATCATACCTAAAGGATCATTGGCACGGCTACCATCTCTCCAATTATGTAATTGGTTAACTAAATAAGTAAATTTTTGTTGACCAATAACTGGGAACATAGGTGGAGCACCGCGGCCATTGTAACCATGGCATGAAACACAGGCAGAAACTTTATTTTCTACACCATACTTAACGAGAATCTCACCCTTGTAACGAACACCCACAGGCTGTCCACTAGCTTTGAGTTCTTTCACGTCGGATAGTTCCGGTGTGGTGTTTAAGGTATTAACGTAGGCTGCAATATCTTTTCTTTCTTGTGGAGTTAACTGACTAGCAAAATAAGGCATAACAGCACCTGCACCTTGTGGTACACGTCTACCCTCAGCAAGATCAGTTAATTGTTTAACAATATAAGGATAACCAAGGTTAGCTAAACGTGGTGCACCCATGGCTTCAGTTCCCCAACCTGTTGGACCATGACAGGTCATACAAGCAACAACAGGACCCTTACCATTCATGAAAATCTGTTTTCCATTGGCGGGGTTTCCATCCATTGGAACACCTTCAGCCATAGCAATACTAGATACTAATGTTGAAGCTACTGCCAGCGCTAAACTAGCTTTTTTTAATGACTTATACATTTACCCCCCCAAGTGTCAAAGGCATTGTTAGTTTTAAATACATACTTCTTTGGTTTTTTTAAAATCGGTACTTGATACGAGAATAACCCAAAAAAAATATCAGATCAATAACTTAATTGGAATTAGTTTTTAAGAATCGTATTAAATTGTAACAAAGTTCAAATTATTTAAATTGAATGCAAACAAACGTTTGACAACAATTTTTTTTAGAGATACGCTAAACACATGTCAGTTATTCAAACGACTGGTCTGTCGCATGCATATGCGAAATATAAAGTTTGAAAACTGGTTTAATTAATCATCAAGTTTTAGGGGGAATACCAAATGGAAGAGATTAAACACTCACGTCGTCAACTTTTGAAGATGGGTTCAATTGCTTTGGTTGCAGCACCTTTAGTTGGTTTTTCAACTGGTGCATCTGCTAAACAAAACACAGCTGTGCGCGCAGCTTTGCATTTTCAAAACAAACCTAATGGCGCAAAACACTGTGCCGTATGTATGAACTTCTTACCAAACAAAGCTAACTTGGATCACAGTGGTTGTAAATTGTATCCAGGCGATGACGAAATTTGCCCAAATTGCTATTGCAACGGCTTCGTTCAAAAAGCTGGTTAATAGTTGTAAAAAACAAGGCGGGGTGCATTGCACGCCGCCTTTTGTTTCTCTGAAAATAATAAGAAAAATAAATTACTCGTAAAGTTTTAATAAGTTAATCTGATAACTAATGTTTTTAAGTGCGTATACAAGAAAAAATGTTTTTTGCTGCAAAGCAAAAAAATAAAAAATAACCCAATTTGCACTATAAACAAATTTTATCGTTAATGCAAGTGTTTCTTAGAATAAAAAAGTTTTTTGCGTTGCAAAAATACAACTGACGCTTACATTGGTCTAATCTTGGAGGAGGAGATTGGCGTGATTATAAAAAAATATTATTCGTTTTATCGTTAATGGCCCTAGTGGGCGCTTCATATTCAATAAACGCTGAGCCATTTAAAGCTGGAGGAGCGCCTGGCACTCAAACAATTGATGGCTATAACGCATTAGGTCCGCAAGTAGAACAGCCAATAGAGTTTCCGCATTACACTCACGCTAATGTGATGAAAATAAATTGTATGTATTGTCATACCTATGCCAGAAGAAGTGCTGTTTCAGGCATTCCTAGATTAGATAAGTGTATTGGTTGTCACAAAATGATTCCAGAGGTGCGGGATCGACCAAGAATTAAGAAGTTATTTTGGTATTGGGATAATCACAAATCCATTCCCTGGAAAAAAGTACATGATCTTCCAGACTTTGTTCGATTTAATCATGAGCGGCATATTCAACGATTCTATTTCCAAGACAAACGTCCTGTAAGAGAGGTGTGTGGATACTGTCATGGTGATGTTGCAAATATGACAACGGCAAGAAGGGTTAAAGCAATTTCAATGGGATGGTGTATTGATTGTCATAAGAAAGATCATCAAATCAGTGCCGTTAATTTAAAAACAACAAATGGTCCTAATGATTGCTGGATGTGTCACAAATAAATAAAGCAATGCTAAAAGGCCAACAGTATTTGGGAGGGGAAAATGGCTACTGAAAAAAAACCAGTTGTAGATCGAAGAGATTTTCTAAAAGTATTAGGTATTAGTGGTGCGGCAGCAACTTTAGCGGGTTGCGGAAACACATCTATTGAGTCAGGGGTAGAAAAAGTACAGTCTTATGTACAACCTGAAGATTTTGTGGTTCCTGGTAATAGTGTGTTTTATGCTTCTACATGTACTCAGTGTCAGTCAAACTGCGGCATTATGGGTAGGGTGAGAGAGGGGAGAGTACTTAAATTAGAAGGTAATCCCAACTCGATTATCAGTAAAGGTAAAATTTGTGGATTAGGTCAAGCGAGTATTCAGGTTCAATATAATCCTGATCGACTAACAACCCCAATGATTAGAGATGGTGAAAGTCTTGTTCCAGCTACGTGGGATCAGGCTATTAAAGTCATCAATCAAGGATTGGGTAAAGATAGTCAGATTTCAGGAGATGAAATTATCTTTTTAACAAATGGTGTGAGTGGCCACCAAAAAGTTTTGATTGATAATTTTCTAGAAAGCTACAATTCAAAAAATCATATAGCCTACGAGGCTCTATCAAATCGAGTGGGCGAAACGGTTAGAGAAAATCTGTATGGTTACAGTAATCCTGTTCAAAAGGTAAAAGATGCTAAATTAATCGTGTCATTTGGTAATGATTTTCTAGGTTCAGGTGTATCCCCTGTGTTTATGGCTACACAGTATGCCCAATTTAGAAAAGCACCCAGAGGTACATTAATTCAAATTGAACCTAGAATGACCTTGACAGGTGGTAATGCTGATCGTTGGTACCCAATTCGTCCTGGTACTGAAGGCGTGTTTGCTTTGGGCCTTGCTAATGCCTTAGTTCAACATCCTGAATACGATAAAACCGTGCCAGAAGAATTGAAGTTGGCACTCAAAGCATATGACAAATATACCGTTGGAGAAATTACAGGTATTAATCCTGATGCGATAGGTCATGTGGTTGCTATGATGTGGGAGAAAAGTCCTACATTAGTTTTATCTGGTGCGACGGCTGAAGGACATAAGCAGGGATATCAAAATGCTTACGCAATAGAGTTATTGAATGTTATTTTAGGAAATGTTGGTAAAACAGTCACCCCGCCAACAGAAAATCCTTTTCCTCAAATGAATCCGATTAACGCAAGTTACCAATCTCTAGTTAATCTAGATAATCAACTAAATACAAAAAAAACAAAAGCCATGTTGATTATGGGTGTCAATCCAATCTATACAGGCCCCTCATTTGTAGATATTAAAAACAAATTCAAAAATGTTTCTTTGAAAATTGCCATGGTAACTCAGTTAGATGAAACCGCTGAGATGTGTGATGTGGTTTTACCTTTATTGTCACCAGTAGAAGAGTTTGGTACTCACGTTGCTAGTTATCAGCCAGAAGGGATTGAAATTAGCATACAACAACCACTCATGGAAAAACTACATCCACATACGAAGAGTTTTGGTGATGTACTATTAGTACTATTGAAAGAACGTGATCCAAAAAACTATAGTAAATATCCAGATTATTATTCATATATTAGAGAAGCTGTAGTGAAGTCAAAACCTGTCTTCAAGTCATCTATGACAGACGACGAATTTTGGGACAGCGCTTTGATGAATGGTGTTTTACATGTTCCGCCGAAAGAGGCAGAGTTCACTAAAATTAAGCTAAATACGGCAGATTTACCTAAAGCAGAAAATAAACCTCTTGATGTAAATTATCCTTTTTATTTTGTTCCTTCAATAAAAGCAGATTTACGTGATGGGAAGCACGCTAATTTACCTTGGTTACAGGAGTCACCAGATCCAATGACAACGGTAGTTTGGGATTCGTGGGTCGAAATACATCCTAAAACTGCAGAAGAGATGCAAATACGTGAAGGCGATATTTTGGAAGTGAAATCATCCATGGGGTCGTTAATGGCTAAAGCCTACTTATTCCCAGGAATACAACCTAATACGATATCCATTCCCTTTGGTCAGGGGCATAGCTCTTATGGTAGATATGCAAATAATCGTGGCGTTAACCCATTCAAAATTATCAACCCTATAACCGATGAAAAAACAGGTGAATTAGCGTTATTTGCTACACGGGTACAAATTATTAAAACAGGTAATAAAGAAAAAGTAGTTAAAGACGAAGGACCTACCACGCTTCAACAAGGTAGAAAACTTGTCGTTACTATGGCCGCAGATCAAGCTGAATTAAGTAAGGAGGTGTAAGCGATGTCTTTAAATAATTTAATAAAAAACTGGACAAGTTTCAGAGCTCGTCGTCCATACCTTGATCAGTATAAAAATGCAGATTACAAATGGGCAATGGTCATCGATTTGGATGCTTGTACCGGTTGTAACGCATGTACAACAGCATGTTATGCAGAAAATAATTTACCTGTTGTTGGAAAAGAAAGGTTTGAAAAAGGCCATGCCATGCATTGGATGCGTATTGAAAGATATTGGGGGGAGGGGGAGAGCGTTCCTGTCGATATGGTTCCTGATAGGGGCGCTCAGTTTTTACCGATGATGTGTCAACAATGTGAAGCTGCTCCATGTGAAGTAGTCTGTCCTGTAGGAGCAACGCATCATTCAGCTGATGGATTAAACACCCAGGTATATAACCGCTGTGTAGGCTCTCGTTATTGTTCAGCAAACTGTCCTTATAAAGTTCGCTATTTTAACTGGTGGCAATACGCTGATTCTGCGTGGCCTAACCCCCTAGAGTTACAGCTCAATCCAGATGTTTCTGTAAGAAGTAAAGGGGTTATGGAAAAGTGTACCTTCTGTGTGCAGCGTTTAAGAGAGTCTATGGACCATGCCAAAACAGATGGTCGCTTAGTTCAAGACGGTGAAGTGACAACGGCATGCGCTCAAGCTTGTCCCACATCAGCAATTACTTTTGGAAACCTGGCTAATCCTCAGTCTCAAGTTGCAAAAGTATGGAAAAACCAACAGATAGCGCTTGAAAAAGACAAACAAAAGAAAGATGAGGATTTACGAGGCTATAGAATTTTTGAAGAGTTTAGGACTTATCCATCAGTCGTTTATCTTGAACGAGTGAGAGATTTAGAAGCGTAACAATATAAATAAGAGTCTCAATAAAGGATAAGGGAGAGAGGGGAATTTATGAGCCAAATGATTAATCACGATATACCAGACGATCATGAGATTCAGATCGAAAAGAAATTTATACCTAAAGATCTGGATATAGATAAAGATATTAGTTGGGCGAGAATTAATAAGGATGTATTACGAAGCATGGATCGTCCGCGTCCTATATTTTGGGTAATATTTTTTGCGGCAATGGCATTGTTTTCTTTTGGTGTTTACTGTGAAAAATATCAATATGATAATGGTCTAGGTGTTGCCGATTTAAATAATCCACAAGTGTGGGGGCTCTATATTGCCACCTTCATTTTTTGGATTGGTATGGGGCACTCTGGCACATTGTTATCCGCACTGTTACACATCATCCATGCTGATTGGCGTAAACCTATTTATAGGTACGCTGAAGCAATGACAACTTTTTCGTTGTTAACAGCAGCGCTCTTCGTATTGATTCACTTAGGACGCGTTTGGCAATTTTATTATGTTGTAGCTTACCCTAACGAAAGATGGGTTTGGCCTAACTTTAGTTCTCCTCTAGTGTGGGATGCCACTGCTATTGGAACTTACCTGACTTCATCACTATTATTTTTATATACAGGGATGGTTCCAGATTTGGCGATTTGTCGGGATAACGCAACGGGAGCAAGAAAGAAACTGTATACATTTTTATCATTGGGTTGGCAGGGAACTGACCGTCAGTGGTCAACCTTTAGAGTGACTTATATGACACTAGCCTGTTTCTTAATGCCTTTAGCCGTATCAGTACACTCTATTGTTTCAACAGACTTTGCTGTTTCACAAAATCCAGGTTGGCATATCACCTCATTCCCTCCTTATTTTGTGGCTGGTGCTTTGTATTCAGGCTGCGCTGTGATTATTACACTATTTATCTTATTAAGACATGTATTCCGTTTTGAGGCATATATGACAATGCCTATACTGAATAAGTTAATTAAGATGACTTTTGCAATTGCTATGGTTTGGAATTATTTAAACATCATTGAGTATTCAACCGTTTGGTATAGTGCTAATGAAATTGCCAAACAACAGTTGTTAGACAAAATGACGGGGACTTATGCGCCCGTATTCTGGGGTATGGTTTTTTGTTCTACGGTGATGCCATTCACATTACTAATTAAGTTTGTCAGAACACATTTACCAACATTGATGGTTGTGTCATTAATTTTAAACTTCGGTATGTGGCTTGAGCGTGTGCAAATTATTACCCCTACCTTTGGGCATTCGCAGTACCCATGGACTTGGACTTCTGGTTGGTGGCCAAGTTGGGTTCAGTTTGGCATCGTAGCGGGTAGTTTTGGTTGGTTTACCATGCTCTTTATGTTGTATTGCAAGATCTTCCCTACTATTTCAATGTATGAGGTGAAAGAAATGGTTCATGATCAAAGCAAAATGCTTAAAGCGAAGAAGGTGGCATAATGAAATCACATATACTTGCTTTATATAACGACATGGATGAAGCGGCTCTGGTTTTGGATGAGCTTAATGAGACTAAACTTCCTGGCTTTAGTATGAAAGATGTAGTCATTAAGTCCCCAATTGAACATCCTGAACTGTCTGAGAAGCTTGGCAAACGTCCTGTATACGTTCAACTATTTACGTTAATTGGCGTGTTGTTTGGTCCAATTACAGGCCTTACTTTAGTAGCCTCGGCACAAGCTTCCTTTATCTATCAGGTTCGTGGAGGACGCCCTGTTGTTCCTGTTCCTCCTGATATGGTTTTAACTTACGAGTTCTTTATTCTGTCTGGAGTATTGATGACAGTTATTGGATGTTTTATTGGATGGAAGTTACCTGGTAACAGAAGTCCTTTATATAACACTCGAGTCAGTGAAGATAAAATTGGTATTTTAGTCAAAGCTGAGACCTCAGCTATTCCATATATAAATGAAATATTTAAAAAACATCATTCACTTGAAATCCTGGGGGAGGATAAAAAATGAAACGAGGCGCTCTCTTAAGTTTAATGGTGTTGTTACCCAGTGTCGCTTTTGCTTGGCCGTGGAGTCGAGATATGGCTAACCAAATTAGTATTAAGCCTCAAGAAGGACCTGAGTCAGTTAGACCATACCCACAAACTTCTGTACCTATGGCAGGGACCAAAACAACGCCATTTATTAAAACTCATGATGAAGCAATGAAGTTGAAAAATCCAAACCCAGCAACTGAAAAGTCGATTGGTTATGGTCGTGAATTATTTCAAATTTATTGTGTACCCTGTCATGGAACCTCGGGAACAGGTGATGGTTTGGTTGGCGCAAAGTTGTTGGTGCGTCCCTTTGATCTTACTTCTGACAATGTTCAAAAGATTGTTCCAGAAGGTTATATTTTTGCTCACATTACCTTTGGTGGAGCATTGATGCCGTCATATGGCAATGATATGTATCCAAGTGAAAGATGGGATGTGGTTAACTATGTTCGACACGGACTGGTAGCCGATGACAAAAAAATAGCACAACAAAAAAATACAGTTGGTTCAGCAAAATAATAAAGCGTAAGGGGGAGACAGCGTGATTTCTTTTTCAAGTTGGTCAGTACTAACTGTAGATTTTTTAATTATTCTACATTTGTCGTTAGCAGGGGTGATGTTAGCAGCATTGTTACATCTTGTTGGAGCGAAATGGCGTTTTGATATTCGTGCAATTTCTGTTTCGTTCTTTTCATTATATCCGTTAGCTTTTGTCTTACTTTTAATATTACTTTATGGCGGAAAACTAACCTTTCCATGGGTGGGGTCCTATGAAAAATTACCAACTTGGAATAATTTACCATTCCTAGCTACAAGAGAAATTCTAGGTTTTATCGTGGTAGGTATTTTATATGGCTCATTTGTACGTTTACAGGCAAAAGCAGAAACCAACCCTGATGCCAGTCACAATTTTAGGTGGGTGGCTGCGTTGATTCCATTTGCACATGTATTATTTTGCACAATGGTTGCCTGGGATTTTGAGATGACATTGTTACCTGATTGGGAAAGCTCCATGTATGCCATTTATCATTTCATTAGTGCTTTTGGTATGTATTTGGGGGTACTGGTATTAACTTTATATTTTTTAGACAAATCAGGTGTTTTTATCAAGTCTCCAAGTAGATATGTTTATAACTACATAGCTCAGATGATGCTTGGTTTTTCAATATTATGGGTTTACACCTTTTTTGCTCAATATCTTATTATTTGGTATGCCAATTTTGGTGAAGAAACTGACCGTATATTCTTGATGCAAAACGGCCCTTACGGTAATTTATTTTGGTCGTTTTTTATTATGAAGTTTGTGTTTCCTTTTGTGATGTTGGTATTTCCGTTTAATCGTCATAATCCTAATATGATTGCAGTCATAGCCTGTTCGATTGTTGCTGGAACCTGGATTGAAAGATATACCTGGATTTCAGGTACGTATCCAAGCCACCATATGCCAATGACTGGTGTCTTTGATATTGGCTCAACAGTGATAGTGTTTGGAATTGCTTATATGATCATGAGGAGATCATTAAAAAGGAATCAATTAATAAGATAATATAATTAGAAATATTGAAATTAGTTGAAAAGTAAATCTTAAGCTGGTATAAAGAAAATAAGGTTTTTGCAAGCTTAATTTTTAAGATCTGTTTAGTGACAGTATTTTTAATAATTTGTTACTTTTATTAAAGAAAGTTTGATTAAACTATTTAAAACAAGTCGGATAAAAGGTTAAAGTACCGAAGGGGGGGAAATGCAAAAAAAGTCTATTAGAGAACGTGGTTTCTGGATTATGATTGTTGGTGGCATGCTTACCGGTATGGGAAACGGAAGTGTGTTTGGTGCCACCGTTATGTGTTTTGCTGGACGTGGTAAGTTTCAAGACTGGGGTGGTTGGATGAGCTGGGCTTTTGTGCCATCAACTTTCACAGGGTTTATTGACTGGTGTATGTTGGTGTTTGGATTTGCTTATGTTGCGTTACTAGCAATTTCACTAAAACGCCACAATGCTCTTGAAAATCCAGCTTAATATATAAGGAGACTAACATGTTAAATACAATAGCTGCAGCATTCGGAATTGCTTTAGCATTTTCAAGTATGCTCTTATCTTGGTATATTTTAATGCCGCATGATCGTAGTAATACAAATCACCATTAAAGAATATGGGCTTTAGCAAACGCTAAGGCCTTTGTGTTATGTGTAATTCGTATTAGTAAATTTTGAAGTAAAAAAACAAGGGGGGTAGTAACGATGTTTAAATATTTGCTGGCAAAAAATGAGGATATACCTCATGGTGCATCAGCAGTGTATTGGGGATTTTCAGCCATTGTATGGTTTGTAATTGGTACCGGCTTAGGGTCTTTTAATGCTGCTAAATTAGCTTTTCCAGATTTTGTAACCGGTTATGAGTTCTTGTCTTTTGGGCACATGCGTCAGGTTCACGTTCATGCAGTTATTTTCGGCTGGATTTCAATGGCTTTTGGTATGGCAATGATGTATATCACACCTGCCTTGGGTAACACCAGACTATGGTCAGAGAAGCTTGGCTTATGGAATGCTTTTCTATGGAACGTTGGTCTTTCATTAGGCTTAACCGTTTTGTGGGCGGGTATGACTTCTGGTCGTGAGTATTCTGATTTCCCATGGTTTATTGACCTTTACATTATTTGCTTTATGGTAGTCCCACTTGGTGTAAACGTTTGGATGACGATCATAAATCGTAGAACTCAAGGTATTTACACCACTAACTGGTTCTTTGCAGCGGCAACCTTTATGTTGGCTATTGTATTTACTGTTGGTAATCTACCCGAGTTTTTCCACTTAACTGGTTTGACAGAAGCTTATCTTACATGGTGGTTTGCTCACAATGTACTCGGCTTGTGGATTACTCCTGTTGCTGCAGCTATTGCTTATTACACCATACCAAAAGTTACAGGTAACCCACTTTATTCACACCGTATTGGTCATTTGCATTTTTGGTCTGTAGTTGTGTTTTATTCAACACCTGCTGCTCACCACTTAATGTCAGCACCGTTACCTGAGTGGCTCAAATCATTTGCGTCAGTTGAAGGTGTGTTAATTTTGGTACCTGCAATTGCATTCGTATCCAATATTCTTCTTACCATGCAAGGTAAGTGGAACATGTTTGTTGAAAATATCGAAGTTAGATTTACTGTTACAGGCTGTTTGATGGCTATTCCATTGAACATGCAAGGCGGTTTTCAGCAAACACGCGCAATTAACTGGTACATCCATGGTACTGGCTGGATTGTTGCTCACGCACATTTGGCTCTACTTGGTTTTTCAACCTTCTTAGAAGCTGCTGCAGTGTATTTGGGTTTACAAAGCATGATGCGTCGTAAACTTTACTCTTTAACTCTTGCTAACATCCACTTCTGGTTACTGTTGATTGGATTTACCACCTACTGGGTATCCATGACAATTGCTGGATTGATTCAAGGTGCCGGTAAGATTTATGAAGTACCATATATTGACGTGGTTATTGCAGAACACCCATACATGATCGCCCGCTGGATTGGTGGTACGCTTGTGTTTGTTGGTAACTGTTTCTGGCTCTACAATATGTGGATGACAGCACGTGAAGGTACAGAAGTTCCACAAGGTCGTATGCCACACGAACTGGCTTACGAGCGTTAAAATTTAACTAATAATAAGAGGTAAAACGACATGAATTTTAGAGAGTATAAAGTCGGATCCCGTTTCTTTGCCTTAGCGCTAGGCGGATCAATGACAATTACATTGTTATTACCCAGTTTTGATATTTCTTCAGTAAGCGCCACAGAAGTGGCGCTAGACAAACAACTCTGGGCAGGACATGAGTCAGGATTTAGTTTAGATGACCCATTACTGTTAGGTTGGAATCGCCCTGAGAAAGTAATATTAAAAACTGATCCAAAAACAGGACAGCCTATTGAGCCAACTACTGCCTACGTTTATGAGAAAGGTACTCCTTTCCCTGGTGGCGTATTACATCCAGGAAATTTAGGTAAGGTTTCAGAAAGACTGAGTATTGATCAAGGTCATATTAACGAAGCAAGTAAAGATCAGGGCGCGGTATTCTTGATCCGTTCAAATGACCAAAAGCAATATTACATTGAAGATGCAACAGCAACTAAAGGTTGGAATCCAGAACAAGTTTTAAAAGCAGCTGGTGATGCCAACACCTATTATGCTAGTGCAGGTAAATCAATATTTGTTCGTGAGGGTTGCTGGTGGTGTCATACATTGTTACCTGAACAAACTCAGGATTGGCAAGTATTTGGTGCCCCACCTATGTTAGGTGACTTTAACGGAGAATCTCCAACTGCATTTGGTTCTGATCGTAAAGCTCCAGACTTATTGCATGTTGGCTCACGTAATGCATCAAAAGAATGGTTGATGTTGCACTTTTTCAACCCAAGATTGGTACAACCTCATTCAATTATGCCTCGCTTTGATTATCTCTGGGGTAAAGTTGATGCTAACGGTAAACCAATCGATTATGCTAAATGGCGTAAAGAATACAGTGAGTACGCAGAAGGTAAGAGAATTTACCCACCTGAAGTACCAATGTATGCGTCAAATAGCGATGCAAGACATTTGATAGATTTTATTTTAAATCTTAAGTAATACGTTGTATCGAGGTGGGGTATTTACCCCACCTAAATTAATCAAGAATTATAGGGGGGAATATGGGCTGGTCATTTAAAGATCCATTAGTTACGCTCAGTGATGATGAAACCACAGAAAAAAATAAAAGATTGTGGGAAAGAGAATTGTTAGGTGGTTTGACAGAAGACAATAATCCAGTTCCAGTACCGGTAGTATGGTTGGTTCTGTTAACTGTGGTTACAGCATTTTTGGTTACTTTCCCACTTTGGGGGCAGCGTCCAACAGCAAAGTTATTTTTGCCATACGTTGAGGCAATGCAAAACCCTGAGGTATTAAATGCTAAAAATGATGACGAAGCATTGAAGTTAGTTGAAAAAATAGCTAAGCAAGATCCAAACGCAAATCAAGCTTTGCTAGAAAGACATCCCGTTACCATGGATGACTTAAGAATTGTAGCGCCACAAATTGAAGCTTTAAAAGCACATAATGCTCACTTGGGTGACTATACAGTTGTAGGTCCAAATGTTGTTTTAGCAAACTTTGAAGGAAACTATCGTCCTGATGGAAGCCGAATTCGCCAGCAACCTTGGTGGGATAAGGGTTACACCATTGACTTGTTCTATTTGTCTTATTTCTTCTTGGCTGTTTTCTTGATGATTAAGCGTTTGCCACCCACTTCATGGCAACCAAGACACGGTCACGTTGAAGAATAATTTTAGGAGAAAATAAATGATCGAATTAGATTATGGTCCTTTAGCAATTATGTTGCCAATTACGGTTGCCTTTGTGTTTCCTTTTATCTATAGTTTTTTCGTAGATAATTACGATAAAGATAAGCCACAAATTAAAAGCTAATTGATTTGTCTTGTTTTAAACAATATGCCACACTAAAGTGTGGCATATTTATTTAGTAGATTTGAAAATGTATAAATTCTTTACAACGTATTTATTGAATATTTCTACCCAATACTCGGGTTATAACGCCAATGTAGATTTGAGTATTGAAGGTATGCGTAGCCAGAAATTTGGTTATGGAATTTTTGTTTTCTTAATGGTCGGTATTGCAGTTTTTTGCGGCATTATATTTGCTACTATTCGTGAGCAAATGCGTGAAGGAAAAATGCGCACAGGCGAAAAAATTATGTTTGGTGCCATAATAATGGGTGTGGTTGTTGCCGTTATTTTTGGTGGTGCGCAATTGTTAAACGGATTCTTATTCTAGAACTAGATTATTAAATTCTTGTCCAAAGAAATATATTAAGGAGAATGTCATGAACTTTTTTGACTCATTAGGTGACGGTTGGACAATTTACTTATGGCTTATTGCTGGTGGCTTAATTATTATTGCATCAATTTATGGTATTCGTTGGGCGTCAAAAAACAATCAATTTGATGAAGATATTAAATACTTGGTCTTCTCAGAATCAGATAAAGAAAAAATGACTCCAGAAGATTTTGCTAAAAGTCGTGAAGTGTTAGCAAAACAGGAAGATGAACGTGTTAAATTCCTTAAAGCTACTGGAAAACTATAAGAAAGAATGAAATGAGACGTGGTGAAAAAATAGTCTACGCCATCATGGCAGTTGTGATTGTTTCAGTGATGGCTAGAAACTTTATTAATATAGAAACACAGAAGCAACCTGATCAAGGTATTCCCTTTTATACAACAGCTAACCATCAGTTAATGCAAGAAGCATCCTTGATCTACAAGGAACAAGATTGTAAGCAATGCCATTCCTTATGGACTGTGAAAAACATGATGGAAACTATACCTGCTCCAGCCTTAGATGGTATTGGTTCAATTAGAAGTGAAGAGTGGTTTTATAATTATTTTTCTGCGAAAGTACCTCAAGATATTTTGCCTAGTCGTCTAAAAAAAGAATATAGAATGCCTTCCTACGCATCACTTTCGGAGCATGATAGACGTCTCTTAGCTCAGTATATGGCTAGTTTGAAAGTAAAAGACTGGTATCTTGAACAGACAAAGAAAATGGAATACGAAAAATTAACTGGCAAGGTTTATGCTAAAAAATGAATAAAAGACCGCAAGATGATCGTCTTTTAAAAGGCTTTATTGCTTTCGGCATCGCCGCAGCGTTACTTCATTTTGGCGATTTGTTATTGGATTCTCACATAGAATTATTTAACGGAATTGCTTACTTTAGTTTTTCTTGGATTACTGCTGTGTTCTTCCTGCCTTTTATATCAGGTATTATTGTTGCCTATATTTTTGGTGGTGGTGGAAAATGGCTGGCAGTCTTTCCTCCGTTACTCGTAAGAGTAATGGCTTTATACCAAGTCACCAACAGTCCTTTACCTGATCATATGTCTCGTGAGCCAATTGGATGGTGGGGATTCTTTTTGATTCTCATAATGGAGTCTGCCATGATTGGTGGCGTGGTGGGTGAGGTTATAAACAAAAGAACATATGGTAGAAGAGCAAAAAATGTTGTCTATAAAAAAAATTAACGTCAATTATCTCATTTAGTACATGGCTAATTACAATAAAAAACAACTCTCACCAGAGGAGAGACGTAAAAGAAAACGTTATCTACATGCAACTATTGTGACTTGTGTCATTGCTGTGATGATTGGTAGTACTCTACACGTGATTAAGCTTGGATCCATACGTATGGAAGACATGCGTAATCTTGCTACCTATAATTTACAAGATGAAAGTAAACGTATTCGTGCTGCGGGCGAAGATATTACACTGCAAGAAAAACACGAACATGGTCAGGCTGCAAATCGTGGTTATAATGCAGCAGAAATTGAACAGTTGTTATCACGAGAGCAATGGGCTGATGTTGAAACCATGGTAAAGGTTGCTGCGGGTGGTTTTATCATGGGAACAAACCTGGAACGCGCTGATGTTCAAGATAAGCCACAACACACTGTTACTCTTCCTACCTATTACATTGATAAGTACTTAGTAACTAATGCCCAATATGCAAAATTTGTTTATCAAAGTCACCATCGTCCACCATTGAATTGGAAAAACGGGCGTATCCCAAATGGTGAAAAGATGCATCCAGTTACAATGGTGACTTGGTATGACGCTAAAGATTATTGTAAATGGGATGGCAAAAGATTACCCACAGAAGCTGAGTTTGAAAAGGCTGCTAGAGGGCAGGATGGGAGACGTTGGCCTTGGGGAAATATCATGGACCCTAAAAACGTAAACACATACTATGACGTAGGCTCTGCTACAGATGTAGGTGCCTTTCCGACGGGTGTGAGCCCCTATGGCGCCATGGACATGGCCGGCAATGTGGATGAGTGGGTAGACAGCGAATTTCTTCCCTATAAAGGCTCCAGTGCCCCCTCTGAGCTTTTTCAAGGTAAGGTCTCAGTACAAGACAACGCACAAGATCAGCAATTGAAAATTTCTGATCAAATTAATGTTAAATCCCATTACAAAGTTTTACGTGGTGGCTCATGGAAGGGAGATCCTTTTTCTACATCTAGCTTCCATAGAAATTTTGCTTTTGCTAATTACGCTTCAGACTTTTATGGTTTTCGTTGTGCTAGCGACTCTCCTGCAAAAGGGCATTAGGCATGAAAAAAATATCTTATTTACTTGTTTTTTATGTTGGATTGATTGCAGCTATTGCTAGTCAATCTGCCTATGCAATTGATAGCTACCGCTATTTACATGTCACTATTGATACACCATGGAGTATTTTTTTATTTCTGTTAATTGGTATCTTTGCTCCATTTATACTAATGGCTGTTTTAATTTGGCGTTACTCCACTCGTTATAAATCAGATGAAGAGTCAACAGAAGTTAATCATGACTCTGGTCAAAATTAAAAAGGATAATAAGCGGTATGAAACTGGGTCAAGTTGTTACGCTTTTTTTAATTGTTCTGTTGTCCTTCTCTAGTATTCAACTCGCTTTTGCCGACAATACCTTATCCACCAAATCATCCGTTGAGAAAGATGTAAACGGTATTCAAGTTCTTGAAGCGTTTGATAAGCAAAAAGAAGAAAAAGAACAACAAGATCAAGATCAAATTAGTGCTCACAAGAAACAAGTCATTATGTTTCTTATTGGAATTCCTTTGCTTGTATTACTACTAGTTACTGGAGCTTTAGGTATAGCCGTTGGAGTTTTTGGTAAGCCTTGGTTTGTCGCTCACATGATATTAGCTGGCTTAACAATGACCTTAGCGATCGTACACTTAATTGTAGGATTGGTTTGGTTTTATCCTTTTTAAGGTGAGTGTATGATCCGGTTAGTTGGTCTATACGCCTGTTCCGGATTTCTAGCGTTGGTCTATGAGGTGCTATGGATGCGCCTCGTTTCCATTCAATTTGGAGTAAGTTCTTTTGCCGTTGTTGTAACGGTGGCTGCATTCATGTTTGGTCTAGGACTTGGTGCCTGGCGTTTCTCAAAAGAGTGGATTCCTTCATTAAAAACGCCTACTTATTTAGGTTGGATCGAGTTTGGGTTAAGCCTGTTCGCTATATTTTTGCCAACACTGGTCAGAATTAGCTCGCCTTTTATTGATTCAGCAGCTGTGCGCTTTTCTAATGAGTTGTGGCATTTGCTGATTATTTTATCGGCCTTAATTTTACTGAGTATTCCTGCTTATGCCATGGGAGCAGGTTTTTCTTTGGTATTAAAATACGTAAATAATCAGACGCGTTTGCTTCCTTGGATTTATGGATTAAATACCTTTGGTGCTGTACTAGGAGCCTTATTCCCTTTGTGGGCATTACCCCATTTTGGTTGGGTAGCAAGTTTACGCATTACGGCATTATTAGGAATTGCTCTGGCATTGTCTTTCTGGTTTCTTCTACCTAAAACTCACAACACTCATAGAGCGGCTGGTAGACCCACCTTACGTCCGCCCATTTCTTCACTGATTAATTATGGAATTTTAGGCGCCTTAAGCCTTGCCTTAGAGGTGGCTTGGACAAGATTATTTGGTCTAATTATGCTGCGCACAGAGTATGTTTTAGCGTTGATACTAGCTACATTTTTACTCGGTATCGCTATAGGAAGTGTACTGACTGTCAAGGCGGGACGGTATGACTGGCTTAAAGTTTTACCCTGGGTGGTGAGTGCAGGAATATTTTTATCACTATTAGAATGGGTGCCTGTTTCAGCTTATTTAGAAACAGCTCAATTTAGTGATTTTAATCAAGCGTTAATTGTTCAAGGGCTACTGATGTTGGGTATGACTTTACCTGTTACTTTAAGCCTAGGTGCCTGGTTACCGTTATTAACTAATAAATTTGATAACTCTGGCCAATGGTTTTATTCAGTGAATGCGCTAGGTGGCGGAGTAGGAGCGCTGTTGACTGGTTTTGTGTTTATTCCTTTATTGGGTACGACCACAACATTAGGACTGATTGCTTTTTTGTTTCTTTTTCTTGAATTTAATATTAAAAATAAAATTCAGTGGGTTGTTTTACCTGTTGCAGCAGGGCTTCTCTTTTGGGCCTCTATCATGCCGCCTACGTCACGATTGTTGCCCCAAGAAATGGGGCATAGCCATGATATATACCATTATGAAGATGCCATTGCTATGACAGAGGTGGTCGAACAGCCTAACGGTCAACGCTATTTATTAACGGATTTACAAAGGCGCGATGCCTCAAGTGACCCAACGGCAGTTTTTACACAACAGAATCAGGTGTTTTTTCCACTTATTTATCATGGAAACCCACATAGTTTATTACTCTTAGGATTAGGTACAGGTATCTCAGATGAAGGGTCAGCTCAATTCAAGGACTTAACCAGAACCGCAGTAGAGCTATCCCGAGGAGCCATTATTGGAGCCAGAGAATGGTTTGCGCCGTTAAATAAAAATGCATTAAACCAAACTGTAGTGATTCAAGATGATGCAAGACATTTTTTAAGCGCTCACCAAGATCATTATGACGTCATAGTTGGTGATTTATTCCATCCTGATCTAGCCGGCGTTTCATCGCTCTTATCACTAGAACAATTTCAACGAGTACGTCAGCATCTCAATCAGCATGGCCTATTTGTTCAATGGCTGGCTCTTAATCAGTTTGATCTACCTTCTTTTCAGGTGGTATTAAAAACATTTAAAACAGTATTTCCTCAAGCTGTCATGTTTATGGATGGAATGCATGTGGCATTGGTTGGAAGCATCGATGATACCCTTGATGTGAATGGTTTATTCAACAAACAAGCAATCAGTAACCAGCAATCTGATAATCTTGGTGAATCTTCCATTACTTGGCTTGGGCGATACTGGGGAGCAATACCAGATAATCATGCTCCCCTACAGGATGAATGGGCTCCAGTGATAGAGTTTTCTCTACCGCGCTTACATTACAGTAAAGCCAATGAACTAGTACAAGTCTTGTCATATATGATGTCTAAAAGACCTAGTTTAGACCAGGCTAAAAAAGACTTATCACTGCCTGCTCCGCTTGTTAAAAGTTTTGAAGGAAGCTATATAGCCAGCGACTTCTTAGTACGCTCTTGGTTAGCAACATTTAGTGGACAAGATAGAGAAGCGGATCATTTGATCCAGTTGGCTTATCAAGCAAATCCAAAAGATCGTTGGGTTGACTACGCACTTAGTGATCAGCTATTCGCTAACCAAAAGGCAATATTATCTCAAGGAATGGATGAGAAAACGTTACTTAAACGTATCTTAACCATTAACCCTTATCATGTAGAGGCTTGGCGTTCATTGTGGCATCTTCAACAGGTAGAACACGATCCTAGCGCAAGTAGTTCATTAGCTCAAATTTTACGTTTGGCTCCTCTTGACCTTGAAGCCAACTCGGCGAAGAATGGAGGTTTGTAGTGTTTGATTTAGGTGAATCTTACCCATGAGTAACCTTACTCTTGCTCCAAACCATTATCATCTGCGTCGACGTGCAGCGCAGTTTCTATCTGTTTTATTGGTCATTCTAATCCCAGCTCTTGGCATATTTCGTCTTGATCCTATTGCCGGGGCGATGGTGGTATTGGGTCGTCAGATTTGGTTTGCTGATTTCTTTTTAGTTGCTGGATTATGGATTTTAGTAGTATGTTTTTTAGTCATGTTGTATTCCATCGCAGGCACAGTATTTTGTGGATGGGTATGTCCACAAAATATTATGGCCGAATGGGCTAATTTTATGACTCATAAACTACTCGGTAAAAGGGCAGAAGTTAGTCTTGAGGGTGATGCACCTCTGGTTGCACCTAATAAAAATAAAGCACTGAATTGGACATTATTAGGATTGTCATTTTTGCTGGCCGCGATGTTTTTTGCTGTGATTCCATTATTTTATTTTTATCCACCACAGGTGGTATGGGATTTTCTGGCATGGAATTCTAATCCTAAACTGGCTCGTTCACTGCATTACATCTACTCTGTGGTAGTAATTATTATTTTTATAGATATCGCTATTATCCGACACTTTTGGTGCCGTTTTGCTTGTGTATATCGAGTATGGCAGCACAGCTTTAAAACACGTGAGACACTACATATTAAGTACGATGAGTCGCGTTCCTCTGAATGTTTGAAATGTAATTACTGTGTCACCGCCTGTTTTATCGATCTCGATCCTAAGAAAACTGACATCTACGACAGCTGTATTAATTGTGGTGAATGTATTGATGCATGCAATAAGTTGCACGCCAAGAAAAATGAACCTGGTTTGTTAACCTTTGAAATGGGTGAGAGGAAAGAGAAGAAAGAGTCCCGTATTAGTTTTAAAAATGCAGGTATTTCTCTTGATACTAGAACACGCTGGGTAAGTGTTATTGGTTTGATGGGACTGTCATTTTTTATTTGGGGATTGATAAGTTGGCAGCCCTATCATTTGGCTGTATATAAAGCAGAAGGATTAAAAAACGCCACCAGTCGTGATTATCAGATTTCTGTAGCTAATAAACAGTATCGTGATGGAGTGATAGCTTTTTCTGTAGAAGGGTTGACCCCTGATCAATATCATTTAGCTACTGAGCAAGTGGTTGTCCCCGCTTCATCACGTTACTCGATGATATTAAGTTTATCGCCAACCATAGCCCATGGTATACACCGCGTAATTATTAGCGCTAAATCACCACAAGGTTGGGAAGAGCGTTTTCCTATACAGTATTTTGCAGAATAGTGAGGAGGGGTTGGTGATGGAAGAAAACAATGATAATAGTACCAAGCTTGATAAAGTTGAGTCACAGTGGGGAAAACTCTCTGATGACCATTTGGGCTATGCCTCAGATGAAGAAAGACGCGCAAAAAGAGGTTTGGAAGATTGGGAGCTAGTGGAAAAAATTCCTGAGTCACAGCGCCCTGTTCCCTATTGGTTTTTTGCTGTGGTGGGAGTGGTATTACTCGTTGGTGTGGGATTGGCCTTTCCTTTTTGGGGAACACGTCCAGGACATCAAAAACATTGGATAGACTGGGGATTTGCCATCGCTTTAGCGTATATTAGTGTGGCTGGATACTTTGTTTATTATATGGTTAAGTGGCATGGTGACACAGCCCATGCTAAGGCCAATCAGAAACAAGAAGACAACGTTGAGGGTAAGGGAGAATAGTAATTGAGATTAATCGCTAAAAGCCTATTTATATCAACCATACTGTCTCTCTCTGCTTGTTCTGGCTCTAATACGTCAACAGATCCTGCTCCTCAAAGTTGGCATAATATCAGTTTTCAAGTGGATACCAGACCTAGCCCTCCCCAAAAGGGTATGAATGAAATTGTCGTGACTGCTAACGATATTAAAAAAAATATCCCCGCATGGGATTTGATTATTTCGATTCGTAGCTCAGATCAAGATGATTGGAAACAGATGATTGAGGATGGTCGTATGGGCGTTTATAGACGTGCAGTTAACGTTGAACCCGGGGAGAGATCAACGTTAAAAATTTCAATTAAGCACGGAAATGAAGAGGGCGAACTACGTTTTCCTTTGCAGTCACCTCAGTGATTTTAGGTGATTTGATTAAGGTAAAGACAATATTAAGGAAATAGAATAAAAATCCTAATGCCATACAGGTACCAGATAAAGCCATTAATGGACTGTAGTAGTGTTGATGTACTGCTCTTAATAACTCACGATTATGTAACATCAAATAACCTTCCCAGGTACCAAACACCATAAGAATAGTGTAAAAACTATATACCCCCATTACGGTAAACCAAAAAGTGTACTGTACAAGTTTTTTGGAATAGAGGCGTTTGCCTGAGAACTGTGGTAACAAATAAAAAGTGACCCCCATGGCTAACATCACAACCCCACCCACTAGATTCATGTGTGCGTGAGCGAGTGGATCAATCATGTGTCCTGGACCACCGTAAGGGCTACCGATGGAATCAAGCCAAGCGCGTATGGGAGGCATCACTTGCAGCATGCCATGAATTGTTCCGACTAAAAAAGACAAAGCCGAGACAACAAGGAACTTAACTAATAGTTGTGTTTCGCTTTTGGTGATCATATTGTTATTGTTATTTTCTATAATTAAGATATAAAAAAACCTGACTATTTCAAATAATCAGGTTATTTATTAATTTATCTTTCGTTTTGACGAATTTCTTTAACTCTATCGATGCCAACGCCGCCTAGAGTGAATGAAACCACAATGCCAGCTACAAACAAAATAACCGGAACAATCATAACCCACGTATTTAATACTTCCATAATACCCCCCTAAAAGTTATTACTTATTTTACTAGTGGTTTTAGTCTATCAAAACCCTTTTTGCTTAGCAAATATTAAATGAGTCTATTCTGTAATGGAATATTACAATTTACTCATTGTATTATGCCCACTAAATTGAGGATTGAGCTAAATAAGTTACTGGGCTACACTGCAACATATAAGAATAAAATATAAAATAGGGGATAAAATGGGAGGAATGATGAAAACACTGTCTATTCTATTGGGTGGTTTATTGTTGTTGATATCAACTGTGGGTCATGCAGCACAAATGACCAAAGATTGTCCAAATTGCCCTGACATGGTTCAAATTCCAGCAGGTAGTTATCAAACAAGAGGTGATGCTCCGCATCGTGTCACCTTCGCAAAACCTTTTTTGATGAGCGCAACATTAATTACGCAAGGTCAATGGCGAAGCGTTATGGGGAATAATCCTAGCTCGTTTAAATCCTGTGGTGATGCTTGCCCAGTGGAAAATGTAAGTTGGGAGGAAGCGCAAGTATTTATACTTCGCCTTAACGCTAGAACAGGGAAACATTATAGCCTCCCATCAGAAACTCAATGGGAATATGCCTGTGTTGGACGTAGCAATATCAATTACTGTGGTAGCAACAATGTCTCTAGTATTGCTTGGTATAAAGAAAACAGTGACAACTCTACTCATCCCGTTGCCACAAAACGCCCCAATGATTGGGGATTGTTTGATATGAATGGTAATGTGTGGGAATGGCTTGAGGATTGTTATCATGAGTCGCTGAAGGGCGCACCGTCCAACGGCAGTGCCTGGGAAGACGCCATGGTACCAGAGCAATCAACAACATGCCCCTCTAGAGTGTTGCGTGGTGGTGCATGGAATAATTCAGCAGATGAGTTAGAGGTGAGTAAGCGCAGCGCTGATGACCCTCATGCTCATTCAAATAGTGTAGGTTTTAGAGTGGTGAGGATTAATTAAATGAAGGTGTTTGTAGCGATTATTGCAGGATTGTCCGTATTGGTGTTGGTGGGTGCGATCTACTGGGTAAGTACGATTCCTGCTCCATCAGAGATGAAAGTCAGTAAGTTAGTCGTAGCCATCGATGATGGCCCACAGATTGATGATTTTAAATTACAGTCCACTTCGCAAGAGGGGGTATTAGATAATACCAGTCTTGAGGGGCATTGGACTTATTTGGTTTTTGGTTATACGCATTGCCCTGATGTCTGTCCAACAACCCTAGCTACTTTAGCTAAAGTGACACAAAAGTTAGGTAATGATAAATCACCCTTGGTGGTGTTTGTATCAGTTGATTGGCCGAGAGATAACGTATCAATTTTAAAACAGTACGTGACATCCTTTGATAAAACTTTTATTGGTGCCGTAGGAAACGATGAGTCTCTTAAGCCTTTAGTGAAAAGCTTATCAGCGTATTATCAACGTAAAGATAACAATGGTGCTGTTAAAGATGGCTATACGGTAGATCACACAAGCTCAGTATTTTTATTAAATCCAAAAGGACAGTTACGCGCTGCCTTCACAATGCCGGGCACAGTCGATCAAATTGTGAGTGATACCAATCAATTGATGTCACATCATTGAATGAGAAGAAGTGGTTACACTTCTTCTTTAAAAACATCGCTATAACTAATATACACACTCGCTGTAATGGTAGGAACTACAAACAAGCCTAACAGCACTCCAAGTACAGGGACAGTAAAGAGTGTGATACTGATTGCTGCAAGAATGGCGCCCATAGCGATCAAATAAAAAAGAATAGGGACCACATTTATCGCACAAGCTTTCCCTGAAATGGTGATTGCTTGAATGACTGAAACTGGAGTGAAAATCAGCAGAGCAGGGGCGTACCAACCTAATACTAAAAGAAGCAGCTGCACTAAACTGAGGGTAATAAACATAGGTGTTAAGTCGCTGACTAGTACCTGTAGTTCTTCAAGGTTGGCGTTGCTGTCAAATACCATTCCCTGAAATGCAGTCATGTGTTGTCCTCCCCAAATGAGAGTTACAATCGATAAGACCACCTCCCAGAATACATTGACCCCACCCAATCCCACTAAGCGCGGATTATTAAGGTTAAAACCTAAAAAGAGATGACGGACTTTTAGTGACTGACCTTGATGAACTTTCTCGCAACCCACCATAAGACCAGCAAAAAAAATTGGCAGAGTTAATGAAAATAATACCGGCCCAAAGCCCCAAAAAATAGAACATAACAGCGTAAATAAGAACCATACTGTCATGACGCTTAACCAACCAAAAGGGCTTTGAAAAACCAAAGTAAATCCTTCGCTAATCCAGTACAGTCCGCGAACGGGAGAAACAGAGCGTGGTTCAGTTACAGCTGACATGATGCGGGATTTCCTTGGTAGTGCAAAATCATTTTATAAAACCAGTTAGGATCGTGAGGCTGAACCATTTCTCCTTTTCTGGGTAAATATTTATCAAATAGTCGAGATAACCAAAAACGCATCGCAGCTGATCTTAACATAATCGGTAATTCTATTATTTCCTCTTCATTTAAGGCCCTTACCTGATGATAGGCCTGTAACAAGGTGCGGTAGCGTTCACTATCGAGCGTAGCATCATGATTCATACACCAATCATTAATGACTACACATAAATCAAATAATAACGCTTCTTGGCCAGCAAAATAAAAATCGATTATGCCGCTAATTTGATGATTGTTGAATAACACATTATCGCGAAATAAGTCAGCATGAACCGTTCCTTTAGGTAGGCTATCCCATGAGCGAGATAACAGGTAAGTTAACTCTTGAGTCAGCGTATCTTGTTGATTAGGGTCTATAAAAGGTATGACTTGAGGAGCAGTTAACTGCCACCAGCTACGTCCACGAGGGTTGTGATGAACAACAGGATAATGTTGGCCAACCAAATGAAGTTTGGCTAACAACTCGCCCATGGCAGCACACTCAGTCACTGAGGGGGTCATAATAGATTTCCCTGATAGACGAGTCACTAACGTAGCGGGTTTGTTGCAGAGTTGACCTTGTAGCTCTCCTTGCACATTAATTTGAGGTTTGGGGCAAGGCAGGTGGTGGTCACTCACATAAGCCATAAAGTGGAGATAGTAATCCACTTCGCTCGATGTTAATTTTTCAAATAAGGTAAGAACAAATTGTCCCTTGTCAGTGGTAACGAAATAATTGGTATTTTCAATCCCAGAGGCAATACCTTCGAAGTGAAGAAGTTCACCTACGTTGTAATGTTTAAGCCATGCAGATAAGTCAGCATGGGCTACAGTAGTAAAAACAGCCATGAATCACTCAGTCTTTAGAATTTCAGAATAACCCACTGAGGAACCACAGTGCGATCAACCGGGCCATCATAACGATGCCATTCACCCTTACCTTCTTCATCAATCAAGTAATAAGGTTTGCCTACCTTAGGTGTAACTTTGATTTTATAGAGCTTCCCATGTAAACGAGTTTCTTCGAATGTTGCTCCATTACGCTCAACAATTGTTACTTGAGGCTCTTCGGCCCGGTCATTCGTATTGTCTTTACTGGGAGCATATTGCGGTGGAGGGGGGACCTCTTTGGTATTCGCATTATTTAATTGCGGTGGTGGTGGGGCGTCTTTAAATGATTCAGTATCTGCCGCATAAGAGATACCATACATCAGTGCTAATAAAGCGATAGTAATAGTTAGGCTTTTCAAGCTTGGTTGATAGGTCATAATCAGCCTTTTTTAGCTGCTTGTTGGATCGCAGCACGAATACGGTTATAAGTACCACAACGGCAAATATTGCCTGACATGGCTTGATCAATTTCTTCAACACTAGGATGTGGATTTTGTTTTAGAAGCCCTGCGGCATTCATGATTTGCCCAGATTGGCAATAACCGCATTGTGACACATTGAGCTCTTGCCAAGCCAATTGCAGAGGATGATCACCTTCTACAGAAAGTCCTTCAATGGTTGTGACCTCTTTCCCAACTGCATCTGATAAAGGGGTAATACATGAACGCGTTGCGACACCATTAATATGAATCGTGCATGCACCGCACAGTCCTGCCCCACAGGAAAACTTAGTTCCAGTTAGACCAACTACATCTCTTATCACCCATAATAGAGGCGTGTTAGGATCTGTTTCTAGCTGAAATAACTTACCATTTAATTTCAGTTCTGTTGTCATAACTTTGAGATAATTCCTTTTTTAGTTTAACGAGGTTGTCATGTCAGTACGCGCCAAACCGCTTTTAGTACTTGTAGACGGTTCATCTTATCTCTACAGAGCATATCACGCCTTGCCTGATCTTAGGAGCCATACCGGTTTCCCGACAGGGGCAATGGTTGGCGTACTTAATATGTTAAGGCGTCTAGAACATGATTATAAGCCGGATTACCTTGCTTGCGTATTTGATGCTAAGGGGCCGACTTTCAGACATGAATTATACCCTGATTACAAGTCGCATCGACCACCTATGCCAAGCGATTTAGCGCAACAGATTGCACCGCTTCATGAAGCCATTTCTGCTTTGGGTTGGCCGTTAATTGTTGAAGAGGGGGTGGAAGCGGACGATGTTATTGGTACGCTTGCGCATCATGCCCTAACAGCGCAGGTGGAGGTTCTGATTTCTACCGGCGATAAGGATATGGTGCAACTCATTAAGCCACATTTGAGCTTAATGAATACCATGACTAACGAAAAGCTTGACGAACAAGCAGCGCAAGAAAAATATGGGATTCATCCCAGTCAGTTTATTGACTACCTGACTTTAATTGGGGATAGCGCTGACAATGTTCCTGGGGTACATAAGGTAGGCCCAAAAACCGCACAAAAATGGATTAGTGAGTATGGTACGCTCAATGCAGTTATGGAGCGGGCAAGTGAGGTCAAGGGCGCTCTCGGCGAGAGATTAAAAGAAGCATTAACTTGGTTACCGCAAGCCCGCGAGCTCTTGACTATTCGTTGCGATGTTCCGTTAAGACATACTTTAGATGATCTTATTAAATCACCTCGTCAAGAAGAGGTGTTATTAGCCATTGCTAAAACCTATGATTTACGTCAGTTAATGCGTGAAGAGCAACTCTTAACAGCAACAACTCAAGCCTCCAATGAAAACCCAGTGCAACATATACCCGCTACAACCCAGGATAAAGATTATCAAACCATACTTTTATGGCAAGATTTTGAAGAGTGGTTTAGCAAGATTAACGCCTCTGAATTAACAGCCTTTGATACAGAAACCACAAGTCTTGATCCGTTTCAGGCGCAGCTTGTGGGAATGTCATTTGCCGTTACGCCCTATGAGGCTGCATATTTACCCCTACAGCATCAAGGCCCTGATAGAGTTGATCAGTTACCACTGCAGGAAGTATTAGAGAAACTTAAGATTTGGTTAGAAAGTCCAGAGAAAAAGAAAGTAGGACAAAATTTAAAATTTGATGCCCACGTATTAGCCAATCATGGCGTTACTCTTAGGGGTATTACGCATGATACGCTACTAGAGTCTTATATCTTAGAATCACATCTTCCTCATAACCTTGAAAGTCTTGCTAAGAGACATTTGGGTGAGGACACACTGTCTTACGAAAGTATAACGGGTAAGGGGGCAAAAGCCATTGGCTTTGAACAGGTGGCGATTGATAAGGCAAGTTACTATGCAGCCGAAGACGCTGACATTACCTATAGGATTCACCAAAAATTAATTACAGAGCTCAGCGCTACCCCTAAGTTATTTGACGTTTATCACGATATAGAGTTACCTATTCAAACCATTTTATGGGAAATGGAAAGAGAGGGGGTCCTGATTGATGCCAACTTATTGCTCAAGCAGAGTGATCAATTAGGGCAGCAACTTATCGATATTGAAAACCAGGTTCACCAATTAGCGGGTAGACCTTTTAACCTCAATTCACCAAAGCAGATACAAGAGATTCTCTTTCAACAGTTGAGTCTTCCGGTGATTAAAAAAACGCCCAAAGGAGACCCCTCCACTGATGAAAGCGTATTGCAAGAGTTGGCCTTAGACTACCCCATTGCCAAGCAATTACTCTTTTATCGCAGTTTGGCTAAATTAAAATCCACTTATACAGATAAATTGCCACGCATGGTCAATCCACATACCGGTCGTGTACATACTCATTACGCCCAAGCTGTTGCTGTGACAGGACGGTTAAGTAGTAGCGATCCTAATTTGCAGAACATCCCTATTCGTACTGCAGAAGGGCGACGTATTCGAGAAGCATTTATTGCTCCCCCCGGGAAATTACTGGTTTCTGCTGATTATTCCCAAATTGAATTACGAATTATGGCGCATTTGTCACAGGATGCGGGCTTGGTTGAGGCTTTTTCTCAGGGGTTAGATGTACATAGAGCAACTGCTGCTGAAATTTTTGCTACCACACCTGATGAGGTAACTGATGAACAACGACGAGCAGCGAAAGCGATCAACTTTGGTTTGATTTACGGTATGTCAGCTTTTGGTCTTGCCAAGCAAATTAACTGCGAACGTTCAGCAGCTCAAGCCTACATGGATAAATATTTCCAACGCTATCCTGGGGTGCAACGATATATGAGTGAAACGCGTGAGAGTGCAAAAAAACATGGTTTTGTTGAAACTGTTTTAGGACGTCGCTTATGGTTACCTGATATTCGTCAAGGCAATCCAATGCGTCGCCAAGGGGCGGAGCGGGCAGCAATTAACGCCCCTATGCAAGGTACCGCCGCTGATTTGATAAAACTTGCCATGATTAAAGTGACGGAGGATATTCAGCGTTTAAAATTACAGAGTCGTCTCATCATGCAGGTACATGATGAGTTAATTCTTGAAGTGCCTACTGAAGAAAAAGACACGATTAATGAATTACTACCACAGGCGATGGAAAATGTGGTGTCACTCAATGTACCCTTAAAAGTAGAGTTAGGTTGGGGACAAAATTGGGATGCTGCTCACTAAAGCATCAATTTATCGGGTTCGAGGTATAATGGGCAATTAGATTGTAAATTTTCAATTGATATTATGCGTATTGGTCCTTATCAGCTTAAGAATAATCTCATTGTGGCTCCTATGGCCGGAGTGACTGATCGTCCTTTCCGGGTCCTCTGTAAAAATATGGGGGCCGGTCTTGCCGTATCTGAAATGGTGTCGTCTAATTCACTGTTGTGGGGTTCTGAGAAAACCCGACGTCGAGCAAACCATGAGGGTGAAGTAGAACCTAAATCCATTCAAATTGCCGGTGCTGATCCCAAAATGATGGCAGAGGCTGCTCGATATAACGTCGACCAAGGTGCGCAAATTATCGATATTAATATGGGTTGTCCTGCAAAAAAAGTATGTAATGTTATGGCGGGTTCAGCCTTATTGCAGAATGAGCCTTTGGTTAAAGAGATTGTTGAGGCGGTAGTCAAAGCAGTCAACGTCCCTGTTACATTAAAAATCCGAACAGGATGGGACAGGTCACATCGTAATGCCATTACTATTGCTAAAATTGCAGAACAATCTGGTATCCAATCTTTAGCGATACATGGCCGCACAAGAGCGTGTGGTTATACTGGAGATGCAGAGTACGAGACAATTGCAGCAGTGAAAGCTGCCATTGCTATTCCTGTGGTGGCTAATGGTGACATTACTTCTCCTGAAAAAGCCAAATATGTACTCGATAAAACACAAGCCGATGCAGTAATGATCGGGCGTGCGGCACAAGGTAGACCTTGGATTTTTAGAGAGATAGATCACTATTTAAAAACCGGGTCACTACTCCCTCCGCCCACCGTCCATGAAATTCAAACAGTGTTACTGCACCATTTAGTGGACTTATATGACTTTTATGGTGAAGAAACAGGAGTGAGAGTTGCTCGAAAACATATTAGTTGGTATACCAAAGGATTGGTGGGATCAGCTCATTTTAGGCATAAAATGAATCAATTAACTGAACTAGAGCTACAACGACAGGCAGTGATTGATTTTTTTGATCAATGCTTAGAACACAGTGAAAGATTGCGTTACACAGAAGAATCTGAGGATATTGCTGCATGAGTGAACAAGAATCAGAATTGGCTCAATGCGTGCGTCGCTTAGCGACAGAGTTTTTTGCACGTCTTGAGGGGGAGAAGTGTACTGGGGTGCATGAGTTATTAATCAATACAGTTGAAAAACCGTTACTTGAGGTGGTACTTAATCACACACAAGGAAATCAAACTCTAGCAGCGCAGGTATTAGGGATCAATCGCAACACACTGAGAAAGAAAATTCAACAATACGGCTTAGTACAAGAATAATTGGGAAAAAATCATGGCGATTCAGCGAGCGTTAATTAGCGTATCAAATAAACAAGGTGCGGTAGAGTTTGCCCGCGCCTTGAATCAACAAAAAGTTGAAATTCTCTCGACAGGTGGTACGGCAAGACTATTACGTGATGCGGGTATACCTGTTATAGAGGTATCGAATTTTACTGGCTTTCCAGAAATGCTTGATGGTCGTGTCAAAACACTTCACCCGAAAATACACGGAGGAATTTTAGCTAGACGCGATTTAAGTAGCCATCGTGATGCCATGGCATTGCACGGTATACAACCGATCGATTTGGTTGTGGTTAATTTGTACCCTTTTAAAGAAACAGTCGCTAATCCAGAATGTACTCTTGACGAGGCTATTGAGAATATTGATATAGGTGGACCGGCAATGGTTCGTTCAGCCGCTAAAAATCACGCCCATGTTGCAGTGGTTACCGATCCGGAAGATTATTCGCTCGTTTTGAAGGAAATGAAAAGTAGTCATGGCGAATTGTCACAGACTACACGTTTTCATTTGGCAGTTAAAGCGTTTTCACATACTGCAGAATATGATGGCATGATTGCCAACTATCTCTCCTGCATTGAGGAAGGAGAAGCGAATCAAGGTTACCCCGAGCGTTTGCATCTCACCTTTACTCGTGAGCAAAGTTTGCGCTATGGAGAAAACCCTCACCAAAGTGCGGCATTTTATCGAGATATTCATGCTCCTGTTGGATTACTCAGTGATTATCAGCAATTACAGGGTAAGGAGTTGTCCTATAACAATATTGCAGACAGTGATGCGGCGTGGGATTGTGTTCGTACTCTTAAGGATAAGGCCTGTGTTATTGTGAAACATGCTAACCCTTGTGGTGTGGCAATTGGTCAAAGTGCTAAAGAGGCTTATTTACGTGCCTATGCAACGGATCCTACCTCTGCCTTTGGTGGCATTATCGCTTTTAATTGTAAGGTAGATGAAAAAACCGCTGTCGCTTTACAACAACAATTTGTGGAAGTAGTACTGGCTCCTGAGTATGACAAAAAAGCGCTTGAGATATTTAAAGAAAAAGCCAATATTCGGGTGCTACAAGTACCGCTAAGTGGCGCTTTTAATGGTTGGGATATGAAGCGTGTGGGTGGGGGATTATTAATTCAAACTCCTGATCATATTACTCTTAATGATAATGAGCTTCGTGTTGTTACTAAAAAACAGCCTACCGCTCAACAGATGAATGACTTGAAGTTTGCTTTTCACGTGGCTAAGTATGTGAAATCTAATGCCATTGTCTTTTGTCGTGATGGACAGACTCTGGGAGTGGGAGCAGGGCAAATGAGCCGAGTGGATAGCACTCGTATTGCCCGACGCAAAGCCGAGGACGCTTCTCTTTCTCTTGCGCAATCCGTTGTTGCATCGGATGCTTTTTTCCCATTTCGAGACGGGATTGATGTAATTGCCAGTGCTGGAGTTTCGGCTATTATTCAGCCCGGTGGCAGTATTAAAGATGAAGAAGTCATCGCTGCTGCAGATGAGCATGGTATTGCAATGGTACTAACAGGTTTACGACATTTTAGGCATTAATCTCCATGAAAATTTTAGTTATTGGTTCGGGCGGACGTGAGCACGCTTTGGCATGGCGTCTTGTTCAGTCAAAAAAAGTATCCCGCGTTTACGTGGCACCAGGTAATGCCGGCACCAAACGTGAAGAGGGGCTATACAACGTTGACCTTAATAGTGTTGATGAATGGGTTCGCTTTGCTAAAGAAGAGCCTATTGATTTAACAGTAGTTGGTCCAGAAGCCCCCTTATCACAAGGTGTTGTTGATGCATTTAGAAATGCTGGATTAGCTATTTTTGGACCAACTCAGTTAGCCAGTCAATTAGAAGCCTCTAAAGATTTTGCTAAAGCATTTATGATGCGCCATAGTATTCCCACGGCAGCTTATGCTACTTTTGAAGAGGCTGCTCTCGCTCATCAATATATTGATCAACAGGGCGCGCCTATCGTTATAAAAGCCGATGGCCTTGCTGCAGGGAAAGGTGTGGTGGTGGCAATGAGTCTTGATGAAGCGCATCAAGCCATTGATCATATGTTCTCAGGGGCACTGGGTGGTGCCGGACATCGCGTCGTGATTGAAGAGTTTCTAGAGGGAGAGGAAGCTAGTTTTATTGTGCTCTCTGATGGTGAGAATGTTTGTCCTTTGGCGACCAGTCAAGATCATAAACGGTTACTTGATGGTGATTTAGGCCCTAATACAGGTGGTATGGGGGCCTATTCTCCCGCACCAGTGGTTACACCCATGCTTCACGCAAAAATTATGCGTGAAGTAATTATGCCAACTATTCGAGGGATGAAAGCAGAGGGTAATACTTATACTGGTTTTCTGTACGCTGGATTAATGATTAGTCCTAATGGAGACATTAAAACACTTGAGTTTAATTGTCGTATGGGTGACCCAGAAACCCAACCCATTATGATGCGTCTCAAGTCGGATTTGGTGGAAGTACTGGACTTGGCTGTCAAAGGGCGTTTAGATCAAGTTCATCTTGAGTGGGATAGACGCAGTGCGGTAGGTGTTGTTATGGCTGCTTATAACTATCCTAATACACCAAGAACAGGAGATGTTATTGTTGATCAAGGTGTGTCAGATCTGGACAGTCACGTATTTCATGCTGGAACTGCGATTGATGACAAGGGCCAACTTGTCACTCGCGGTGGCCGTGTACTGTGTGTGACAGCACTAGGCGATACATTACGAGTTGCAGCTAATAAAGCCTACCAACGCTTAGCTGATATTCAATTTGACGGGCAGCAATACCGCCGAGATATAGGTTGGCGCGCTTTAAAAAACTAACTTAACGGCGAATTATCTGGTCATTGGCTAAATCAATTATTTTAGAGGGTTGGGTGTGACGCAGCGTACGGCCACTGATGATTTTTACTTTGTTACCAAGTTGTCTGTGACACTCGCGTAGAGTACGGATAGGGCGACGTCCAGATAAATTGGCACTAGTGGATGTGATGGGCATCTTGATTGTCCGCAGTAAAGTAAGCGTATCAGGATGAGCGTCCACTCTCACAGCCACTTTTTTGCTTTTGTGTCGTCCTCTCACTAATGGTAGGCAACGCTGGCGCGCAGGGACTAAAAAGGTCACAGGACCAGGCCACGCTTGATTGACTCTGTTTTGTTCAGTAGCGGTGAGTGGATGATGGAGTTTTTGTAGCTCACGTGCTTGATGGGCAATGACAATCAATCCCTTGTGACTGGGTCTTTTTTTTATGCTGAGAAGTTTTTTTAGTCCGCGTTGGCTATAGGGTGAACAACCAAGTCCAAAGACAGCACGGGTAGCATAGGCAATAACTCCTCCTTGTGCTAAATAATGTCTGAGAGCGCGTTGTGATTGTGAAAGTCGATGTTGTTTCATAGTTTATATGATTAGCCTGAGAGTGTTACACTTCACTGTTTATACTGATTTTAACGGATAAAGCGACTATGGATGTAAGCGATATTAAAGATTATTTAGTGGGGTTACAAAAGCGTATCGTTAATCGCTGTCAGGAATTAGATGGGCAAACTTTCCGTTTTGATAGTTGGCAACGTCCTCAAGGTGGAGGAGGGATAAGTGCCTTGATCGAAGAGGGGAATCTGTTTGAACGAGGGGGCGTTAATTTCTCTCACGTTATGGGACAAGGTTTACCGCCTTCGGCCACTCAGCATCGCCCAGAGTTAGCTGGTCGTCGTTTTGAAGCGTTAGGTGTGTCCTTGGTTCTTCATCCAAGAAACCCTTATGTGCCCACAGTACATATGAATGTTCGTTGTTTTATTGCATTTGATGACCATAAAGAACCTGTGTGGTGGTTTGGTGGTGGGATGGATTTGACTCCTTATTATGGTTTTAAAGAGGATGCTGTTCACTTTCATGAAACTTGTCGCGCTGCATTGAATCCTTTTGGCGCTAACTATTATCCAACATATAAAAAATGGTGTGATGAGTATTTTTATTTAAAACACCGCCAAGAACCACGCGGTGTGGGTGGGATATTTTTTGATGACTTTAATGATCTTGGATGGGATCAATCTCGCGCCTTGTGGCAGAGTGTAGGAGATCATTTCATTGATGCTTATGCACCGATAGTTGAGAGACGTCGTGACCATGTCTACGGTGAAAGAGAACGGGACTTTCAAGCCTATCGCCGTGGACGTTATGTTGAATTTAATCTGGTATACGATCGAGGAACACTATTTGGTCTTCAATCTGGAGGTAGAACCGAATCCATTCTTATGTCTCTGCCACCTATAGTGCGTTGGCGCTATGATTGGAGCGCTGAACCAGGTAGTGCTGAAGCGAGTTTACTAACTGATTTTATTAATGGACGTGATTGGATTTAACGCGTGAGTACTTTTTGGCAACAAGTTGTTAATGGGTTAACTTTAGGTAGTATCTATGCATTAGTTGCGCTAGGTTATACCATGGTCTATGGCATTATGGAGCTGATCAATTTTGCTCATGGCGATGTGGTGATGATCGGCGCATTAATTGCACTTAGTATCAGTGAGATACTGGTTCACCAGGGTATATCATTACCCATCTCTCTTAGCGTTGCGATAGTGGTTTCAGTGTTGGTATGTATGGTACTTGGTTGGACCATTGAAAAAATAGCCTATCGCCCCCTTCGCCACGCACCAAAACTAGCACCATTAATTACAGCGATAGGCTTATCCTTATTGCTGCAGCAAATTGCTGCTCTCATTTGGGGTAAAAGTTATTTACCCTTTTCATACATCTTAACCAACACCAGTTGGTCTTGGAATGGCGTAGTTATTTCAGCATTGCAGGTTGATATATTTGTCTTATCTTTGCTGCTTATGTTTTTACTTTGGCAGCTTGTCCACCACACGAAACTAGGTCGTGCTATGCGAGCCACTGCGCAAAGTGTTGCCTTTGCGCAACTGATGGGAGTGAATACCGATCGTGTTATTTCCCAAACTTTTGTTATAGGCTCAGCACTGGCTGCTGTGGCTGGAGTAATGGATGTGATGTATTACGCTGTGGGTAACTACACCATGGGTTTTTTGTTGGGACTTAAAGCGTTTACTGCTGCTGTATTGGGTGGCATAGGTAATTTGAAAGGGGCTATGTTAGGTGGGTTGTTGTTAGGTGTAGTAGAAGCGCTTGGGGCGGGATATATTGGTGACATCACCCATGGTTTGTTTGGCAGTAACTATAAAGATGCGTTTGCTTTTCTGGTATTAATTTTAGTTTTGATTTTTAAGCCAAATGGTTTATTAGGTAGTAACACGCAGGAGAAGGTGTAATGAGAAAAAAATTATTGCTTCTCCTTACTGTATTGTTTTTGCCTTGGCTACTTTATTTTTCTATAGGGCAAAGCTGGGTCAGAATTGTTGATTTCTCTTTACTCTATCTCATGCTCTCTTTGGGATTAAATGTGGTGGTGGGCTATGCTGGATTACTTGATTTAGGTTATATCGCTTTTTTTGCCGTGGGGGCTTATTGCTACGCACTGTTATCCTCACCACAATTTGGCATACATTGGCCCCTACTGGCTATTCTTCCTCTTGGTGCTTTATGTGCTGGATTATTTGGTGTCTTATTAGGTGCCCCCACCTTGCGCTTAAAAGGGGATTACCTGGCTATTGTCACCTTAGGCTTTGGTGAAATTATTCGTATTTTTCTTAATAACTTATCTGCACCTGTGAATATTACTAATGGACCGCAAGGAATTAGTGATATTGATCCTTTGCATATGGGTTCTTTTGTTTTTAATCATAGCCTTTTACTTGGTGACATTAGAATACCCTCAGTCATCAATATTTATTACTTGTTCTTATTGGCAGTAATTATGACGATGATCTTCTCTTATCGATTAGAAAAATCCAGGGTAGGTCGAGCTTGGATGGCTATTAGAGAAGATGAGCTTGCTGCCTCATGCGTAGGAATACATACCAAACGCTATAAGTTATTGGCATTTGGTTTGGGTGCTACTATGGGCGGTTTGTCAGGCGGCTTGTTTGCTGGATTTCAGGGGTTTGTTAGTCCGGAGAGTTTTACTCTCATGGAGTCGGTCATGATTTTATGTATGGTTGTATTAGGTGGGATGGGGCACATACCTGGTGTTATTTTGGGGTCACTTTTATTGAGTATTCTGCCTGAGCTATTAAGAGAGACCGCGCATTGGCAACGTAGTTTATTTGGTCAGGTGATTGTTGACCCCGCTAATCTTCGTTTGATTATGTTTGCTTTGGCTTTGGTTGTTATGATGCTTGTTCGTCCGGAAGGGTTAATCCCTTCTGCACTAAGACGTAAGGAGATGCATCATGACTAATCTACTTGAAATCAATCAAGTCTCTAAACGCTTTGGTGGATTGGTGGCATTAAAGGAAGTCAGTATTCATATTCCAGAGCAAGCCATTGTGGGATTAATTGGTCCTAATGGAGCAGGAAAAACCACTCTATTTAATATTATTACGGGACTCTACCGCCCTGATCAGGGTGAGATATTGCTCAGAAATAAACCACTACCTGTTGGAATCCCTCATAAGGTAGCTCAACATGGTATTGCTAGAACTTTTCAGAATATTCGCTTATTTAATAATTTGACCGTTTTAGAAAATATTTTGGTTGGTCGACATATGCGCTCTCATTCGTCTGTGTTAGGGGCTATTTTTGATACCCAAAAAACCCGTCAAGAAGAACGCAATTTGCGTGAAAAAGCGCTGTTTTTTTTAAACTATGTGGGATTAACAAAGCGTGCTAATGATTACGCCAAAGTGCTCTCTTATGGTGACCAACGTCGTTTGGAAATAGCCAGGGCGCTTGCTACTGAGCCTCAATTATTGGCTCTGGACGAGCCGGCAGCAGGCATGAATATCAAAGAACGTAATGATTTAGCACTGCTAATCCAACAGATAAAGCAAGATGGGACTGCAGTACTTGTGATTGAGCACGACGTGAAATGGATTATGTCACTATGCCAACATATTACGGTATTAAATTTTGGCGAAGTGATTGCCACAGGCGATGCTGATACAGTACAAACTCATCCCAAAGTGATTGAGGCTTATTTAGGTAAAGGGCATCATCATGCTGCTTGAGGTCAAACAATTATCTGTTAGTTATGGCGGAATACAAGCGGTACGTGATATTAGTTTTCATATTAATTCTGGAGAAAGGGTAACTATTATTGGTGCTAATGGTGCCGGTAAAAGTAGTACTTTAAAAGCCTTGGCGGGATTAGTGCGTATCGAGAAGGGGACTGTTTTATTTAACGACAAATTAATTAATACTGTTCCCGCATTTTCTCGTGTATCGCAAGGCTTATGTTTAGTACCTGAAGGTCGAGGAATTTTTCAGCGTATGAGTATTGAAGAAAATTTATGGATGGGTGCATACTCTCGATCTGTTTCTTCATTAAAACAACATCTAGATCAAGTATATGCTATTTTTCCTCGACTCTATGAGCGACGTTTACAAAATGCTGGCACGCTCTCAGGCGGAGAACAGCAAATGCTGGCTATTGGCCGTGCGCTTCTCTCTCAACCACAATTACTTATGCTAGATGAGCCAAGCATGGGGTTAGCGCCGCAAATGGTTGACCATTTATTTGAAATTATTGGTCGTGTAGTTGAAACGGGAGTAAGTTTGTTATTAATTGAGCAAAATGCTCGGTTAGCATTAAATCTATGCGACAGGGCTTATGTGATGGATACAGGAGAGATTGTCTTGGCAGAGAGTGCTGCGGCCTGTTTAAACCATCCCTTGGTGCAACAGGCCTACTTAGGTTAGTGGTTATTGATTATTGATGGGTACTTTCTTCCCGTTCTGCCATTCATAAAGTGTGACTTCACCATCCTTAAGATCACCTTTATCATCAAAGGCTATATTAGCGGTCACTCCATCATAATGAATAGTGGGCATAACTTTCACATATACTTGAGGATCAACTGACTGCGCTTTTTTCATGGCTGCAATCATCACCCCTACAGCATCATAGGCATAGGGAGCATAGTCTTGAATATCACCGTATTTCGCTTTAAATCGGGTTTGAAAGTCTACGCCTTTGGGCATTTTGTTAAGTGGTACACCAGGAAGGCTACAAAAACTACCCTGAGCAGCAGCGCCGGCAAGTTGAGCAAATTCAATTGAACAGCCACCGTCACCCGTTAAAAAGATTGATTTATCACGTAGATCACGCAGTTGTTTTAGCATAGGGCCACTTTGCGCATCCATACCGCCATAAAAAATAACATCAGGTGACTTACCTTTAATACGCGTTAAGATAGCACTAAAATCTGTACTGTGATCATCTGTGTGTTCACGAGAAACGATCTCGACACCCTGTAAGCTTTTCGCATATTCATCTGCTAACCCTTGCCCATAGGAAGTGGCATCGTCAATGATAGCAACCCGCTTGGCTTTAAGATGTTGACTTGTGAATTGCGCCAAGACTTTGCCCTGCTGTATATCGTTAGCCATAACACGGAAAGCGGTTTTAAAACCTTGTTGGGTATATTTGGGATTGGTCGCTGAAGGAGAAATCTGAACAATTCCTGCATCAGAGTATATGCGTGAAGCAGGAATTGTCGTTCCCGAATTCAAATGCCCCACTACACCATTCACTTTTTGATCAGCAAATTTTTGTGCAACGATAGTACCGGTTTTAGGATCAGCCGCATCATCTTCACTTTGTAGGGTGAAATGTATTTTTTTGCCATTAATAACGATATGCTCTTTATTCGCATCATCAACAGCCAGTTGTGCTCCATTGGCGTTGTCTTGACCTAGGTGTGATTGTGGACCCGTTAAAGGTGCCGCAGAGCCAATTAGTACCTCCAGTGTATCGCTGGAAGTAGAAGGACTACTTTTTTGACAACTTGAAAGAAGTGCTAGAGCGGTTAATAAAATAGTAGTCTTGACTGCGTGTTTAACATCCATAAAATTAACCGCTCCTTATTTGTTTATCTGCTTAAAACCCATTTTAAAATAGTGTGTAAATCCGCATCAGAGACTGTTTTTTGGGCAGGCATAGCCATGGCACCCCATACGCCTCCACCACCGTTTCTTACTTTATGAAAGAGTTTATCTTCAATACCGGCAACACCTTGGTATTTTTTAGCGACATCTTTGTAAGCGGGGCCTACAATTTTATGGTCAACAGCGTGACATGACAGGCAGCCGTGTTGAGCCGCAAGAGTCTCACCCTTTTCTGCAGCAAAAGTGGTGAATGAAAGGCAAGCTAGTGAAAGGGCTAGAGTTGAAGACACGAGTTTATTCATTTTTTTCTCCCAAAAAATAATTACCAAAGGCAGTATCAACGTTCTCGTTGTCGGTTTTCTTCGTTTTTGTTACTTTCTACCTGCCATATAAAAAGCTTTATTATTCACTTTTTATAATAGCCGATTTTAATGAAGTTCTCCATAGCCAAATGCCGACAATAACCATGGGTAAGCTTAACCATTGACCCATACTGAGACCAAAAGTAAGTAAACCAAGAAAATTATCTGGTTCGCGTGTGAATTCAACTAAAAATCGGAAGCTACCGTAACCCATTAAAAAATAAGAGGACAATACCCCTATTGGGCGTTGGCGTCGACTTGCTATAACGAGAATAGTACCAAGCACTAGTCCCTCAAGTATGGCTTCATAGATTTGTGACGGATGGCGCGCTATGAGATCTGTTTGAGGAAAAACCATACCCCATGGCAAAGAAGTAGGGCGTCCTGGTAATTCTCCGTTTATGAAGTTACCAAGGCGACCAAATCCTAATCCGAAAGTAACTAAGGGCGCAACAAAGTCAGTAACCTCTAACCAGCGCCGTTGTGTTTTTCTAGCAAATAACATACTGCCAATCGTTACTCCTAAAAAACCACCATGAAAAGACATTCCCCCTTGCCATACAGCAAAGATATCAAGAGGATGAGAAAAATAATAGTCAGGTTTATAAAAGAGTACGTAACCTAAACGACCACCCAAAACAACACCAAAAACAACGTACGTTAGAAATTGATCTACTTCATCAACGTCCCATTTTAGCCATGGCTGTGTCTTGGCACGCCAATGACCCACGTAAGACCCTGCAAGAAAGCCAAACAGGTACATCAAGCCGTACCAGCGCACAGCAAGAGGGCCAATATGAATGGCCACAGGGTCAAAGTTTGGATGTACCAGCATGATGATCAACCTTACTTAACTTAACGTAAAACCAGATTATACGCATTAAACTATTTGGCAGTGTACAGATACTCTTTGGTTGCTAAATCTATGTTGGGTAGACATTTAGATAGGCATCAGTTTTACAGTTCGTGATTTAACTGATGCCTGAGAAGTGACAAGTATTATTAGTGTTGTGGTAAATGTGGTTCCATGACACGTCTAAATAAACCAGGGAAGTTAGCCAATGTTCCCATAACGGCATATCCATAAGGCATTTGTGGAGCCTCTGGAACGTTTTCAAGGCCATTCAAATCTTTTCCTGGATTAATGTGGTGATCAACATGGCGGCAATTATTAAATGAGACTACGGTTGTAATCCAATTGTTACAATCCCAGGTATGTTGAGGGCCAACGCGCTCATAACGACCGTTAACTTGATTGCGGTGTAATGCCCAGTGTTGTATGAAAGTGATGGAGGCATCTACCATATACATCACTATGGTTTGTGCCATCATAAATACAACGCCTTTGAAACCTGCAAAATAGCCAATGATGATATTTAAAACAATATAAAAGAAGATGGGACCATACACTTCAGACCAAATGTTTCTTCGGGCTGTAGCAATTTCAATACCTAAACGTAGTTGCTTGATCATGTTACGTTTAGAAAAACTGGTTAAATTGTCACTAACATGTGTGTAAAGACTGTCTTTTGGGGTACCAACAAGAACATGATGACCTGCGCCATGTTCTTGTGTGTAATGACCAAAACAAACCGTAGTAAAAAACCATTTAGCAAGGCGTTTATCCCAAATAGAACGACTGTGTCCTAATTCATGACCTAACGCATTGCCTGAGCCACCAGCTGCATACCCTGATCCTGCTCCGGCTAGAATAACCAACCACCAAGGATAATTAACGGCTAATAAGGCACCAACAATACCTTGAATGGTAATAACGGCAATAATGACTCGCAATACGCCGAAACGCCAATAGGGAATCGGTCCTTGGTAGCGATGAAATACCAATTCAAGGATTGGTAAAGCAATAAGGCCAATCCATAAGGGCCAACCAGGATGCCCAAGTATCAGACATAAGCTTGGCAGCCAGGCAAAAATAATAGCAATCAAGGCACCTAATAGTGCCACGGGGTGATAAATAGGTTGTCTTATTGAAGTATTCATGGTTACAAAATGATGACAAAAAATACGGATCCGTACTAAATTATATCAATTGTAAGACAAAACTAGCAAATAGTAGTTCACGATGATTTGATTTTAGACAAACTACTTATCGATTGTTACTATTTACAGTCATTGTGTAAAATCGTATAAATTTTATATGCAATTTGATATTAGGTAGAATAAGAAGTTTAATTTAATTATTTTTTGGATGTAATTCAAAATGGCGAGTGGAACTATACAACCAGTCATTTTGTGCGGGGGGAGTGGGACACGCTTGTGGCCTTTATCTAGAAAAGCTTTCCCTAAACAATTTGTACCTTTAATTAATAACAAGAGTTTGTTACAGCTCACTTTTGAAAGAGTGAAGCAATTAAACCCATCTGTTCTAACGGTATCCTCTGAGGAACATCGGTTTTTGGTGGATGATGCGGCTCAACAGGCTGAGGTCAATGCCGTTCATTTATTAGAACCTGTTGCAAGAAATACGGCTGCTGCAATACTGTACGCGGCACTGTATGTTAAGCACGATGAGGATTTGTTGTTATTTTGTCCGGCAGATCACCATATTCCAGATCACTTGGCTTTTTCTAAAATGATTAGTGAAGCTAAGCATGCAGCCCAAGCGGGATACCTTGTCACCTTTGGTGTGGTGCCAACAGAACCCAGTACGGCCTATGGCTATATCCAGGCTAGTGAGGAAAAAGTCCCTCATTCAACAGTAAATTTTGTAAAAGGATTTATTGAAAAGCCCAATTTAACACGCGCTATAGAGTTATTGAGTAACCCACATTGTTTATGGAATGCGGGAATATTCTTAATGCGTAAGGATGCTCTCATTCAAGCTTGTGCACGCTACGCACCTGATATTCTCGCGGCAGTGAATAAGGCATATTTAACCCAACAAACGGACCAACATTTTGTACGTGTCAGTCAAGCGGAATACCAAACTATTCCATCCCATCCCATTGACACAGCGTTATTTGAAAAAGCGGATAACGTGGCAGTGATGCCATTCTCTGGTGTATGGAGTGACGTTGGTAGTTGGAATGCGTTGGCGCAACTCACAGAACCTGATAATCAGGGGAATCGATTAGAGGGACAAGCCCATGTCTTGGATAGCCAAAATAATTATATCTATGCTCAACATCGACCGGTTGTCGCTCTGGGTGTAACTGATCTGATTATTGTTGATACACAAGATGCCTTGTTGGTGACCCATAAAGATCAGGTTGAAAAAGTAAAGCAAGTAGTTAGTCATTTACAAGAAGCTGAGGTCCCTGAAGCACTTCAGCACCGACGTGTTCCAAGACCGTGGGGCGAGTTTGATTCAGTAGATCGAGGTGAACGTTTTCAAGTGAAAAGAATCACAGTCAAGCCCGGCGGAAGGTTATCTTTACAAATGCATCACCATCGTGCCGAGCATTGGGTAGTGGTAAAAGGAACTGCGACTGTTACTCGTGATGAAGATATATTGACTTTATCTGAGAACCAATCTATCTATATTCCCTTAGGTATTAAACATCGTCTTGAAAATTTAACAACAGAACCACTGGAAATTATTGAAGTTCAATCAGGTGGATATTTAGGGGAAGATGACATTGTGCGTTTTGACGACGGTTATGGGAGAAGTTAATGGCAATTAAAGCTGTGGTATTCGATGCGTACGGTACTTTATTTGATGTCTATTCAGTTGGCGTGTTAGCAGAAGAGCTTTTCCCAGGTAACGGGCAAGCATTGTCACAAATTTGGCGTGATAAGCAAATTGAATATACTCGTCTTATTACGCAGAGTGATCCTCATAACCCTCAGGGAAGCCAATATTATTTACCGTTTGAAGAAATAACCCGTTGCGCTTTGCGTTATGCATGTAAGCGATTGTCATTGCTATTAAACGATGACAAAGAGCGTCAACTAATGGATGCTTATAATCAGTTAACTCCTTTTCCAGAAAATTTATCTGTTTTACGAGCCTTGCACGAAAAGAAAATCAATACGGCAATCCTATCAAACGGGTCCCATGAGATGTTAAATAAAGTAGTTAAAGCGGCAGGATTTGATGCTTACTTAAATGCCATTTTAACAGTGGAGCCGGTACGTTTATTTAAAACTGCTCCTGAAACTTACAACTTAGCTCTCAACCAATTTGCTTGTCATAAGCAAGACATTCTTTTTGTATCAAGTAACGGTTGGGATGCGTTGGGTGCTACCTGGTTTGGCTTTAAAACTTTTTGGGTGAATCGATATAATTTCCCTTTAGAGGAAATAGGCCCTCATCCCACTAAAGTGGGCCGTCAGTTAACAGATATATTAGATTTGCTCAATTAATATGAAAAAGTGGTATGTGGTTCAAGCAAAACCGCGTGATGAAGAGCGTGCTGAACTCGAGCTCGCCAATCAGGGGTTTACTATTTATTTACCTAAAATTGTTGTTGAGAAGAAAAAAAGTAATAAGATTCAAAAAGTACAAGAGCCTTTGTTTCCGCGTTATTTGTTTATACAACTTGATTACACCCATGATGACAGCTACACCATTCGATCAACTCGAGGGGTAGGAAGTGGGCTACTGCTCTTTGGAGGCACACCGGCTATTGTGCCAGATGTAATTATTGAAGATATTAGAAGCATGTGTGAGAACTCCGCAGCTTATCCTAAACCTCTTTATCAACAAGGTGATACGTTACTTGTTAGAGAGGGACCCTTTAAAGGATTGATAGGGGTACTCGAGAAAATCAATGCAGCAAGTACTGGAGAAGCCAGGGTATTGGTATTGATTGAGTTATTAGGTAAGATTCAACGCTTAACATTTCCTATTAATCAAGTTACTTTGGCTTAATTGAAATCTTGATTGAGTAAATAAGCAAGACGAATTCCTGCCTCTTCTAATTGAATTTTTGCGATGCGTTGTGCTTCGATAATATGTTGTTGATGATTATAAAAGTTTTTATCATGACTCATTAACAATGGCTCATAGATCAATTGTCTTGCTGTTCCAAAAGACTCCTTAGTCCAATCTAGTAGCGTTCCTTTCTGCCAATTACGTAAATTGTCGTTGGTAATTTCTTTATTGAGCATAAAAGCAATTTGATTGGGATCAGAGCCTAATGACAAGACAATAGTTGTATCCCAAAAATGATGTAAGTTAATTTGTTTTTGCTGAAAGAAGATTTTTACTCTATTGCCACCACTATCATGATGATCGCTGGCATGAAGTGGTTGGTGTAAGTCCCCCATAAAATGAACTAAGAACTTCATAGCCAAGATAGCTTCTTGTTGTTCCCTAGGGTTAGAGCTCGCGTAAAAACGTTTTAGCTCGTCAGAAAACTCTTTGATTTTGTGGGTAACGCAGTCATGACTAGGCCCCTCACTGGCAAATCCCGGATTACTTGGAAAATGAAAACAGGCTTTATCTAGATTCGGATGGTCAATGTTCAGATCAATAAAATGCCATAAATGGGTATGTTGATAGGCATCGTTGCCATCACTACTTTTTTGACTACGATAGCGATCAGCCCAAGTGGCCATAGCTATAGGTGTCTTTGCCGTAAGTGTACTATTATCTTTTTCTAGTAGTGATTCAATGGCTGCTTTACTATGCTGATTCAAGTGTTGCCAGGCGATGGCCATGACCACTTCATGACCGACATCACCCCACGCAAAGACAGTGGAACAAAAAAAGGACAAAATTAGTCCAATTAAACCTTGATAGTAAATCAAAGCCCTAGGATAATATCTTTTTATATGTTTTTTATGGAGAAATTGAGCCATGTCAGCAAGAGATGTCATTGATAATCAAGTTAAATCAAATAAGGTTGTGTTGTATATGAAAGGCAGTCCTGATTTCCCTCAGTGTGGCTTTTCAGCAAATGCAGTTAAAATTTTACGTGCCAGTGGTGTGAATGACTTTTTGGCTGTAGATGTTCTCCAAGACCCTGAAATTCGTCAAGGTATTAAAGAATATGCCAATTGGCCAACCATTCCCCAACTTTACATCAATGGTGAATTCATTGGTGGTTCAGATATTATGACTGAAATGTATCAAAGTGGTGAATTAAAAGATATTATTTAACCTTGACTTCGCGCGGCCTCACGAATCACTTTCTCACGATAAGCATCAAGCCGCGCGATGTATTCTCTTGTTGTTTTAGGCATGGGTGTGCGAGCGCGGATTATGTCGCTAACAATAGCTTGTCCTTGAGAGATGAGTCTCACCCCTTCATCCTGTAATCGATTGTATTCCAAGCTGGCATCTACTTTGGGTTGCGGGCGAAATGACAACAATTTTTCACTGGCCACCACAAAGTTAGGCCATACAGTAAAAATAGCATTATCTGTTTGTAACGTTTCAACTTTTAAATGGGCTGTCCGAGTGACTTCTTCAATTAGTGGTTGTATGCCATCGTATGCACTTTCTGGCAAAAAGGTTTTGGTTAAAGCTTGACCAATACGATCAACGTCACGCATGGTGGAGGCGATTTTGATGTAGCGACTCTCATAAAAAGCGTCCACTGGAATAGAGAAAGCATGAAGAGGCTCTCCCCATAACTCATCAATACCTTCTTCACCGCTGCGATGTAATACTAATCTACCTAAACTTAATGCTTCTTGAAGGCAGCGGCCACATTCACGTAATAGTCCGTTATCAGAACCAATTTCGACCCCAAGTTCTTGTATTTCAACTAATTTAGTAATGATGTCTGTGGCACGATTAAACAGAGATCCTGCCAACATGGCCCCTTTCACTCGTTTTAGGCTGGGGTCAATTTCTTCTTCATAACTCAGTCGTGCTTGATTTAAGCGAGAACCAGGAATATTTATCCCGTGCTCTACATGATTAAACAAACGTCTTGTTAGCGCAGTAATTAATTGCTTTTTGGCGGTTAAAGAGTCGGCAGGTGGAGTGTAGTATTTAATCCAATAACCATCATAAAAAACTCGTTCTACACCATTAACATTACGGCGTGATCCTGGTAGGGTAGCTTCTCGATCCATAATTAAGTCGTCTTTATAGGACTATGCAACATAATTTTACACTAATTTAGCGCAAAATCCCGCTTGTTAATCTGGGTAGCCGATTTAAATCTTGATAGGTCTTTATATGGTTAAAGCCGGCTTCTTTCATCAATGCATGGACAGGATTTTCTTGATCATAACCATGTTCAACAAGTAAATAGCCCGGTCTTGTCAGAAAACGTGGTGCTTCAGTAATAATATGTTGCAATGCTTGCGTCCCACGCCAAGGGGAGGTTAAGGCTAGTTGTGGCTCAAAGGGTAAACCATCTTCAGTTAAGTGGGTGTCTCCCTCAGCAATATAAGGGGGATTGGACACGATAATGTCATAGTGTCCTGAAACATTGTTATACCAATCACTGTGTAGCCAAGACAGCTGAGTTACTCTTTCTTTTAATAGCCGGCTGGCGTTATCTTGAGCTACAGCTAACGCATCAATAGAAACATCAACGGCAGTCATTTCTATATGAGGACACAGTGCACACAATGTAATAGCAATTGCCCCTGAGCCAGTACCCAAATCAAGGCAGCGTGGATGGCTGAGTGAGTTAAGCAGTGGAACAGCAGTATCAATTAATAATTCCGTATCCGCCCGAGGAATAAGAACCGCAGGATTCACCTTAAATGATAGTCCATAGAACTCTTGTTCCCCAATTACATAGGCTAAGGGTTCACCAAGGTGTAGGCGTTGCAGAAGCTGATGAAACAAACTAGTTTGCGCCTCGCTAAGACTATCATTGGCATGAGCTAATAAATAAGCGTAGTTTTGTTGAGTGAGATATTCGACTAGTCGACGTCTTTCAAGAGACAAAGGGGCGCTTTTATTGAGTGCCTCAGCTATAATCACTCTTCACCTAGATTTGCCAATAATTCCGCTTGATGCTCAGCCATAAGAATTGAGGTTAATTCGTTAATATCGCCGTCCATGATGGCATCGATTTTATATAGTGTAAGGTTAATGCGATGGTCAGTCACTCTGCCTTGTGGGAAGTTATATGTGCGGATACGTTCTGATCTGTCACCACTACCAATGAGTGATTTTCTGGTGGCGGCTTCTTTTGCTTGCTGCTCCCTTAATTGTTTGTCTCTAATACGAGCTACCAACACAGCCATCGCCTGTGCTTTATTTTTATGTTGACTGCGACCGTCTTGGCACTCAACCACAATACCGGTTGGGATATGGGTGATACGAACTGCAGAATCGGTTTTATTGATGTGTTGTCCACCAGCGCCACTTGCACGAAAGGTATCAATACGTAATTCGGCAGGATTGAGTGTGACATCAGCCACTTCGTCAGCTTCAGGCATCACCGCTACAGTACACGCAGAGGTGTGAATTCTTCCTTGTGTTTCAGTTTCCGGAACACGTTGCACACGATGTCCACCCGATTCAAACTTAAGACGTGAGTAGGCGCCGTGCCCTTCAATTCTAAAAATAATCTCTTTAAATCCACCCACTTCCCCATCGCTGTGTGAAATAATTTCGATAGGCCAACCTTGTCGTTCTGCGTAACGTGAGTACATGCGAAATAATGAGCCAGCAAATAAGGCTGATTCGTCTCCTCCTGTCCCTGCTCTAATTTCCATGAATATATTGCGATCATCATTAGGGTCTTTAGGGAGAAGCTCTTTTTGTATTTGATTTTCAATAGACTCAATATGTTCTCTACCAGATTTAATTTCTTCCTCTGCAAACTCTTTGAGCTCTGGATCTTGTAACATCAGTTGAGCAGCATCAATATCTTGGTTGGTTTGTTGGTATTGATGAAATAACTGTACTACCGGTGTGATTTCAGCATGCTCTTTTGTTAGTTTGCGATATTGATCCATATCGTCAGTGACGTTAGGGTTGGATAACAATGCATCAATTTCAGTGAGGCGCTGATCAAGTGCAATCAGCCTCGTTTTAAGTGAATCTTTCATGTGTATTAAGAATCCTGGTCGCGGATAAAGAGTTTATGGGCAGCATCAATTAAATGTTGTTGATGTTCGCCATGAGTTTGGTTTAATGTCTGCGTGGGATGATGTAAAAATTTATTCATAAGAGAATTGGCTAGCTGTTCAATCACCGCCTCAGCAGAGTCCCCACGCAACAATGCTTTTTTGGCTTTCTCAAGTTCCATACGGCGGTAGTTATCAGCATGCTCGCGTAGCTTTTTAATGGTCGGAACCACTTCTCGAGTATGTAACCAATGAATAAAATCTTGAACTCTCACGCTAATGATTTTTTCTGCCTCTTCCACCGCAGCTTGCCGTAACTCTTTGTTTTCTTGAACTATTTCACCTAAATCATCAACGGTATACAAGAATATATCAGACAGTTTCCCCACTTCAGGCTCAATGTCACGTGGTACAGCAAGATCAACCAATACCATAGGTTTGTGTTTTCTGCTTTTCAATGCATTTTCAATCATACCTTTGCCAATTAGCGGTAAGTGACTGGCTGTGCAAGAAATAATCACATCATGCAATGGAATTTCTCTAGTGAGCTCTGACAACGTAACGGCTTGACCTTTAAAGCGCTCAGCTAAAAGTCGACCTCGTTCCAGTGTGCGATTGGCAATAGTGATTTGCTGTGGGTTTTTAGCAGCAAAGTGAGTGGCAACCAGTTCTATCATCTCACCGGCACCAATAAACAGAATCTTTTGATCGCTCGTGTTACCTAATACACTATGTGTTAATTTCAGTGCAGCGGCGGCAAGAGATACAGAACGCTCGCCAATCGCCGTTTGACTTCGTACTTCTTTGGCTACTGAAAAAGTAATTTGGAACAGTTTATCAAGCATTGGGCCTAACGTTCCCGCCTCACTGGCTATTCTTACTGCTTGTTTTACCTGTCCTAGAATTTGTGGTTCGCCAAGAACCATGGAATCCAAGCCAGAAGCAACTTTAAAGGCGTGGTGTGCTACTGCGCTACCGTTGAGCTGATAGAGGTATTGGCTGATATCAAATTGCCCTAAGTGATGGTGCTGTTGCAGCCATTCTGTAATGGAGGTAGGCGATTCATTACGAACATAAATTTCTGTCCGATTGCAAGTAGATAGAATGACTGCCTCATCACTATGAGTGTCTTCACTAAGCTTAATCAATGCGGGAATTAATTGCTCATCATTGAAAGCAATTCTTTCACGCACAGCAAGCGGGGCGCTATCATGATTAAGCCCAAAAGTGTGAATAAAAGAGGTTGAATCAGCCAATCTACTAACCAATGCAATAAACTATAATTAATACATTATAAACCGCTAACCGCATCTCTGTCCTTTAATGTGATTGAGAAGGAGTGAGTCCTTTGGGGTAGAAAACCCACATACGACCTGATTGTCTCATTGAGCCTGCTTCTTTACCAGCTTCATTGCCAGTGCCCCAGTAAAAATCAGCTCTTATTGCACCGCGTATAGCTCCTCCCATGTCCTGGCCAAACATTAATTGTCTTAAAGGACGGGAAGTATTTGGTAAAGTAGTATCAAGGAAAATAGGCGTACCCAACGCGATGACACGGGTATCAATGGCTAGGCTTGCTTTAGGGGTGAGTGGTACGCCAAGTGCCCCCAGCGGATCTTTTAAGCTATCAGGTAAAATTCTAAAAAATACATAACTGGGGTTTTGATTCAGCAGGTGATGTAGTTGATGGGGGTGGTTATGTAGCCATTTTTTTATGCCGTTGACAGACGCATTACTTAAGGTGAGTTCACCTTGGTCAATTAAGTAACGGCCAATAGAGCGATAGGGATAACCATTTTGATCGGCATACCCTAAATGTAAGTGTTGGCCATTGGCTAATACAATTTGTCCAGAACCTTGAATTTGCATGAAAAACAAGTCAATAGGGTCATGCACATAGGCCAGTACTGGGGCGTTAAGCGGTTGATCTTCAAGTTCAATATCTGTTCTTGATAGATAAGGGACAACTTTTTGACCTTGTAATCGTCCTCGTAATCTTTTGCCCTTTAGTTCTGGTACCACACTGCCCAAATCAATCGTTAGTAAATCCTTGGGTTCACCGTAAATGGGGTAGGTATAGTATTTCGTTCGTACAAGACTGCCTTTCATAACAGGTTCGTAGTAACCTGTGATAAGTCCAGTTTTTGTTCCGTCTGGGTTTTCAATACGCCATACATCAAAATGCTGCTCAAAAAAGATTTTACGAGTCTCCTCGGTAGTATCTTTTCCAAGTGCTCTAGCTCGTTGGCAGATAGGTAACCAATGAGCGTCTTTTTCTAAAGGAACACATTGCCGAAGGAGCGCCTGCCATGAGTCAAGACTAACGCCATGTTGCCAATTAGGTAAATTACTAAAGCTATCTTCTATGAACTTGGGTGATTGAAGTGTTGTAATAGCTTGCCCAGAGGTATTTGATGGAGTAGGACATGCTTGAGAGGGCTTGGCTTCCTCTTTTGATAATTGATTATCTTGAGGTAAGCTTGCGCAACCTGTTACAAATAGTAATAAAAAGAGTGTTAAATACTTGTTCATAAAATAATAATTCATTATAACGATTTTTTTCATTCGCAAAAAAGATTATGAGGGTGGTTATCAAGCCCTGCGCACACTCTGTTAGAATAAACTAAACATATAGATAAAATGAATAGGGGAGAAAGGGATATGGTAGATCGAATTGCACCAAGTTTATTATCAGCAGATTTCGCTAATTTAGGTCAGGAAGTAAAAGATGTTATTGCAGCTGGCGCTGATCTTATCCATTTTGATGTAATGGATAATCATTATGTGCCTAATTTAACAATTGGCCCATTAGTCTGTGAGGCGATACGTTCTTATGCAACCGTTCCGATTGATGTGCATTTAATGGTCAAGCCTGTTGATCGAATTATTCCAGACTTCGCTAAGGCAGGTGCTGGGATTATTAGTTTTCATCCAGAAGCCAGTGAACATATTGATCGTACAATTGGTCTTATTCATGATCAAGGCTGTAAAGCAGGATTAGTATTCAATCCTGCTACCTCTTTGAGCTATCTAGACCATGTGATGGATAAACTAGATCTCATCTTGATTATGTCTGTTAATCCAGGTTTTGGTGGGCAGTCTTTTATACCTGAAGCATTAAAAAAACTGCGTGAGGTAAGACGTCGTATTGATGAGTCTGGCTATGATATTTGGTTGGAAATTGACGGTGGCGTAAAGGTGGATAACATTCATTCCATTAAACAAGCAGGCGCTGATACCTTTGTGGCAGGTTCAGCAATATTTAACACCCCTGATTATCTCGCCACGATTGCCGCAATGCGTAAAGAGTTAAACCGATGACAAAAGAAGAGTTTTTTGCCTTAGGCCAAGCAGGATATAATTTAATTCCAGTAGTAAAAACACAGCTTGCAGACTTAGATACCCCCCTTTCAGTTTACGCAAAGCTCGCTCAAGCACCTTATACTTTTTTACTTGAGTCGGTTCATGGTGGAGAGCGCTTTGGAAGATATTCTTTTATTGGTTTACCGGCAAAAAAACGACTTCGAGTGACCCAGTATCAGGTGGATATAGAGACCGATGGCATGGCAACTGAGTCTATTACTGTTGATAACCCACTTGATTTTATTGAGCACTTTCAAGAGCAATTTAAGGCAGCACCACTTAAGGTCTTACCTAGATTTTGCGGGGGGTTGGCGGGTTATTTCGGCCATGACATTATTCGTTATATAGAGCCTAAGCTTAGTCAAGGTTGGAAAAAAGACGACATTGGGACCCCAGATATTTTATTGCTAGTCACAACTGAATTAGTGGTTATAGATAATTTGTCTGGGCAACTTCATCTTGTTGTCTATGGTGACGCAAGTCATCCTCAAGGTTTTGATCTGGCAACAAAACGGCTTGAAGAACTATCTAAAGAATTAACCCAACCTGCTTTGTTACCTGAGTTGGCTGTGACAGATTCTGATGAATTAATTAACGATACTGATCAACAATGGCATCAACAAGCTGTTAATAAAGCACTAGAGTATATTAAAGAGGGCGATATTATGCAGGTGGTGTTAAGTCGCCGCATGCATCGTTCTTTTAAGGCAGAGCCGTTGGCATTATATCGTGCATTAAGAAGACTAAATCCTTCTCCTTACATGTTTTATTACAATATGAAGGATTTTTATGTGGTCGGTGCCTCACCAGAAATTCTCGTGCGACTGGAAGATAATAAAGTGACGTTAAGACCCATAGCGGGGACTCGGCCCAGAGGACGTGATGCGCTAGAAGATGAAAACTTGGCTATGGATTTATTGAACGACCCTAAAGAAATAGCTGAACATATTATGTTGATGGATTTAGGTCGGAATGACGTGGGCCGAATTGCAGAAACGGGTTCGGTGATAGTCACTGAGAAAATGGTGATAGAACGCTACTCTCACGTCATGCACATCGTCTCCAATGTAGAGGGAAAATTAAAACCAGGGTTTAAAGCCATGGATGTCTTAAAAGCCACTTTCCCAGCAGGGACCTTAAGTGGAGCGCCTAAAATTCGAGCATTAGAAATCATCGATGAGTTAGAACCCGTTCGCCGCGGTATATATGGTGGAGCGGTGGGTTATTTTGATTATTCAGGAAATATGGATTTAGCCATTGCTATTCGCACTGCTGTCATCAAAGATGGGGTGTTATACGTTCAAGCAGGTGGAGGAATTGTTGCCGATTCGACAGCAGAGAGCGAATGGCAAGAAACCGTCAATAAATCTCGTGCGGTACAAAAAGCAGCTCAGCTCGCGGAACAAGGACTACACTAACCATGACAGATAAAAGTGATTCTTCACGTTCTATCCCTAAACCTCCTCATCCCTTAGAAAGAATTTGCCCGCTTCCGTGGGAACATCCCGTAAGTGTCAAAGAAGCAGAGGAGTTAAAGCGACGCCAACAAGAAATTATGGCCAATCCCTCTTATGTTGAGCCTGATCAAGATGTCTCTTTTATTCATGAGGATGCTCTCAGGGGGGTACGCTTACAACTGGATTACAGCAAAGCTGAAACTACCATGAACAATTATGGTATTCACCACGCTATTGTAGTATTTGGTAGCACACGTTTAAAAGACGAAAAGTTAGCTAAAGTAGAGCACGAATTGGTACTAGCAAAACTAGCGGCAGACCCTGCTAATACGTTTTTAAAACAACAAGTGCGTTTGTCTGAACGACAGGTTGAGTTGTCTCGCTACTATGAAGTAGGACGCCAATTGGGGCAACTAGTAGGACAAGCAGGTCATGGACCGCAAGACTCAAGTTTGGTGATTATGACTGGTGGTGGCCCTGGCGGGATGGAAGCCGCCAATCGTGGTGCATATGAGGTGGGTGCTCGTAGTGTTGGCTTAAATATTACTTTACCAAGAGAGCAATATCCTAATCCATACATCACCCCGGGACTGTGTTTTCAGTTTCATTATTTTGCGTTACGTAAACTACACTTCATGAAACGTGCCGTAGCCTTAGTGGCTTTACCGGGTGGTTATGGTACCTTTGATGAGTTATTTGGTGCGTTAACCCTCATTCAAACAAGAAAAATTGCTCCTATACCAGTTGTGTTAGTTGGTGAAAGCTTCTGGCGTGATGTGGTGAATTTTGAAAGACTGTTGGATTATGGCAATATTGATCCTGAAGACATGAATCTGTTTTGGTACGCTGAAACCGCACAAGAAGCCTGGCATGGCATTCGTGAATGGCATCGCAGTAATGGTACTGATATTTTTGATGGTGAAGGGCGCATCCAACCAAGAAAAACTGCTTCACTTCGTACTGACCCAATTTAAAGATATATATTTATGTTGTTAATGATTGATAACTATGATTCCTTTACTTATAACCTTGTCCAATATTTTGGTGAATTAGGTCAAGAGGTACTGGTTAAAAGAAACGATGAAATAACCATTGATGGTATTCAGCAATTGCGCCCATCTTATATTGTTATCTCTCCCGGGCCTTGTAGTCCAAAGGAGGCGGGGATATCAGTGGAGGTGATTCGTCAATTTGCGGGGAAATTACCTCTTTTAGGCGTGTGTCTTGGACACCAAGCTATTGGAGAAGCCTTTGGTGGAAAAGTAGTTCACGCAAAAACCGTTATGCACGGCAAAGTCTCATCTGTGTTTCATCATAATGAAGGTGTTTTTACGGATTTACCGAACCCAATGAGGGCTACACGATATCATTCTCTTGCTGTTGAGAAAGAGTCATTACCGGAAGAATTAAGAGTCACCGCATGGACTGAGGATGGAGAGATCATGGGAATAAAACACACCCATTACCCTTTAGAGGGAGTTCAGTTTCATCCAGAGTCTATTTTGACTGAGCATGGTCATCAGTTGTTGAACAACTTCCTTACGCGATACCACACAAAAAATTAGCTATTTTGACAAAGTCATCAACACTTAGTGTTTCAGCTCGACGTTGAGGGTCGATTGCTAATTGTTCCCATTGACTCTCGTTAACCCATTTTTTTAGGGTTGAACGTAACATTTTTCTTCTTTGAGAAAATGCGTCCATCACCACTTGAGCGAAGAGTTTTTCATTGTGTGCTGTGAGCCTATCCATAGATTTAGGAATAAGCCTGATAATAGCTGACATCACTTTTGGTGGGGGGTTAAATGCTGAGGGAGGAACGTCAAATAAATGTTCAAGATGGAAGCGATAGGACATCATAACGGTTAAACGACTATAGTCACCACTTCCAGGTTGAGCAGTTAAACGATCAACCACTTCCTTTTGTAACATGAAATGAGCATCTCGCCATTTATCTGCACTCATTGTGAGATGAAAGAGTAATGGCGTAGAAATATTATAGGGAAGGTTACCAATAAGTCGAAAATGATTCGGAAACTGTTTAAAGTCAACTTGAAGTACGTCGCTTTCAACAATCGTAATTTGACTTTTATATTGGGTCTGTTGTTGCCAATAATGAATTAGATCTCTGTCTAGTTCAATTAAGGTGAGGTGATCAAGTTCTTTGAGTAAAGGATGGGTGAGGGCACCAAGTCCGGGACCAATTTCTACAACGCTATCCTCTCTGCGAAAATGAGCTAACTTAATAATATTATAAATAATGGATTGATCAACCAAAAAATGTTGACCAAAGCGTTTTCTGGCAATGTGTTTTGTCATTATTTATGGTTCATATGTAATGCCGTGTTAATGGCTTCTTTTAAGCTACCCGCATCAATATGAGCATTTTTTTTACCTGCAAGCGAGAGAGCGGTGCCGTGATCCACAGAGGTACGAATGATTGGTAAACCTAAAGTAATATTGACTCCTCTGCCAAAACTAGTCGTTTTAAGAACGGGTAAACCTTGATCATGGTACATGGCTAAGACACAATCTACTCCCTGAAGAGAGTCCTCTAAAAACAAAGTATCTGCTGAAAAAGGTCCTTCAATACGCTGCCCTAATAATTGACAGCGTTGTATCGTTGGAGAGATAACTCTTATTTCCTCATCTCCTAAATGTCCGTCTTCACCAGCATGAGGGTTAAGTCCCGCAACTTTTATTCTAGGGTCTGGGATATTAAATTTTGTTTTTAACTCTCGATGTAATATTTGTAGAGTTGAAAACAAATCCTCTTCAGTAATGGATTGAGCTACTTCTTTTAAAGGAATATGGGTGGTGGCAAGGGCCACTTTTAATTCTCCTCCAACAAGCAACATAACCACTTTAGGTATCGAAAACTGTTGGGCTAAATATTCTGTGTGTCCGGTAAAAATAATTCCTGACTCTTCGATAATACTTTTTTGTATAGGACCTGTAACCAACGCATGAAAGATACCCTGATAGGTGTATTGGGCTGCGTTAGTGAGTGCTTGTAACACATAATTTGCATTAAGAACGTTGAGGCTTCCTGGGGTAACAGGAGCCTCACAGGGATGGTGCCAAACGGCGATATGAGAATGGCATTGATGAGGGTTATGAGGATCAAATTCCTCAAACTCAAAAGGAATAGCCAACATCGCTGCGCGTTCAATGAGCATGTTTTTATCAGCACATAACACTAACTGCGCTTTAATATCCCTCTCTTGCGCTATCATTACTGCCAAATCAGGACCTATTCCAGCAGGCTCTCCAACGGATAGACCAATTATTTTTTGTGAATTAGAAGTCATCGAGTCGGATGTCGACATAGGCGTTATCTCTTAACTGCCTTACCCATTCATCAAACAATTCATCAGTTTTTCTGGCTGTAATACCTTGTTTTATGGCTTCCATTCTTCCCTCAAGAGAGGTATCGCTCTCTCTTTCACTGACTAATTGCACAATGTGCCAACCCAAAGCAGTTTCAAATGGCTGACTTATTTCTCCTGGATGTAATAGTTGAAGTTGTTTTTCAAAATCAGGCAGCGTTTCTCCTGCTGTGATCCAACCAATATCACCACCATTGTTCCTACTATCGTCTTCTGACGACAAACTGGCAACCTTAGCGAAATCCTCGCCTGCCTTAAGACGATCATAAATTCCATAGACTTTGTTTTTTGCTTGCGCTTCTTCGCCTGGATTAATTTTAATGAGTATCTGGCGAACGTGATATTGGGTGATTTTTTTAGCTGTTGCACCACCACGGACGTCGAGTAACTGAATCAAATGAAAACCATTAGATGTTTCTAAAATGTTACTGGTATCTCCAGGATGCATTTTTTGTACAGCTTCGACGAAAATAACGGGTAACCTTGCTGCTGGACGCCATCCGAGATTACCGCCTTGTAATGCATCTGGTGCATCAGAGTAACTCGCTGCTACCTGAGAAAAGGCTACGCCACTTTTAATGGTATTTAACGCTTTTTCAATTTTTTTACGGCTAAGATCACGTTGTTCTCTGGTGGAGTTCTCAGGAACAGACACATAAATATGAGCAATGTCATACTCCTCTTGAGCATTGGCTCCTAATTTTTTTTCTTGTGCAAGTTGAGCTTTGACTTCATTGTCACTCACTTGTACTTTATTATCCACTTCCCTCTTTCGCAATTCAGCTAATAACATCTCAGTACTGATTTCTTGGCGAAATTTCTTTAATGGAACCCCCTCACTCACCACTTGTTTGTTAAATTGTTCAACAGTTAGGTGGTTGCTTTTCGCTATTCTCTCGATTGCTTGGTCAAGTTGCGCGTCTTCAACTTTCAACCCCATCTCTTCTGCGTATTGCTTTTGAACTGAGTCGTAAATCATTTTTTCTAGTACTTGACGCATTAATATTTTGCGATCAGGTAGCGGAATATTTTGCTTTTGTAATTGTTTGGCTATTAAATTCGTTCTATCAGTCAAATCGGACAAGGTAATGACATCGGAATTTACAACAGCAACAATACGGTCAATGACCTCTGGTGGAGCAGTTTTTTTTGTTTCCACTGCGTATAAATTAGTGCTCAACAAATAAGTTAAAGCAAATAGGAGAAGAGTAAAGGATTTTCTAAACGGTATCATGGGGTATTAATATCGGTGGTTTTAACGTAGCCTGGAATATTAAGCAATAATGATTGCAATGGGTTTTGCCCTAATCCAAGACCTCCTAGTTCTAACTGTATAAAAAATGCAGAGTTTGTCTGTATTGACGATACTGCAAAACGTGTGCTGACTAATCGTAATGCCCAACAATCTTGATTATACTCAATTCCCATTAATCCTTGCATGACTTGATTGATGATGGTTGAGTAAGACACTCTACCAAGAACAGAAACATGACTAGTAACCGGCCACTCTGTTGATACATCCCATTGACGAATTGGGAAAAAAGCAAAAGTTTGAGTGGTGTTGTTATAAACTTGAGCAGGAGTAATGGTGGGATTGATTGTAAAAAACTGATTAATGTTGTTTTGATAACCAACATTAACGAGTTTTCCTGGTGCAGGTGAATAGTTACCATAAATATAGATTTGCTCTGTTTGATGTGTTTGAGCATTTAAATCTAATGTACCACTTAGTTTCCAGTGATTGTATATATTGGCACTTGCTTCAGCTATGTAATCGGACACACTATAAGGATAAGGTGCTTCTCCAGGTAGTAATACTTGGTTTTGCACAAAATAAAAACGTTGTCCAAGCATTAAACGTAATTCTTCAATTTGAGAGGTCGGATTAATAAAACGTGAGGTGACAGCGGCAGTAAGCTGATTGGCGTTATTAATCCGATCATAACCATTGAATTGATTTTCAGAAAAAATAGTTGTTGAGTCAAAGTTGGCTAGAGATGAGTCAAAGACAGGATACTGTGACTGATTTTTATAAGGGATATAAAGATAATATAAACGCGGCTCAAGAGTTTGCGTATAGCTATGACCAAATAACGAGTCATCACGCTCAAAGGTTAAACCAGAATCAACGCTGGTGATGGGTAATACGCGTGTTAATGTTGATGAAGGGTAACCTGCCTGATTAGCAAACTCGGTTAAATTGTATTGAGTTAAATTAACACCTGTTTTGATTTTTAAGAAACTAAAGCTGTTGTGGAAAGGAATAGTAATTGAAGGATAAGAAACAAAACGATCAGCGCTAGTCACAGATTGTTGCGCGGCATTATATACAATCCCATTATAAATTGAGTTGCCATTAATATAGTAACCCGGGCTAATAAAGCTTGTATATTGATTGGTTGCATCAATTTGATAAGTTCCGTTTGTATCAAGGTGGCTGTAATTAGCATTAATTTGTGGTTCCATGCGGTACTGTGGTGTAGCACCAAACAGTGTTTGGTAGGAAATAGATTGCACATTAATATTCCAATCAGGAATACGGTTGTAGGTTAAATTAATATTCCTCGGTAAATACGCCAAGGCCATCGGCGCAAGTAGAGAGCTTAAATCGTTAAAATAGTTTGGGTCAGAGACTTGTTCTATATCTGCAGATAGCCCTACCCCCGGCGCTATAGACAAATTATTTTTCCAACTATAAAACCAACGCGACGTATTTGTTTGAGCATCGTGCGGTAAGATTTCTGTGACTAATTCCCCAGAAAAAGTGGGTTCTAAATAACGGAAGTCATTACCAAGCTGAATGCCTCGTGCACTCATCGTTCTGGGCGTTAATGTATCATCTAAATTGGGGGCAATATTAAAGTAGTAGGGCACAGCATAGTCTTGGCCTGTACTGGTACTTGCCCCAATCGTTGGTGATAAAAATCCTGATTGTCTTGACCCATTAAGAGGAAAGGTGATTTGAGGTGCGTAGAGAATGGGGGCACCCATAAAATCGATCGTTGCATTATGCGCTGTTCCCTTATTGGTTTCCTGATTAAGATCCATTGACGTAGTATTGATACTCCAATCATTTCGACCTACCGGGCAGGTTGTATATGAGCTATCAAGCGCATGTTCTTGATGGTCATTCAAAAAATTCATTAAAGCCGCATTGACCCTTGAACCAAGAGGGCGTTCGGGTGTTGGGGCATAAAACAAGGTTGGATTGTCAAAATAACCCTGATGGGTATCCATATTCAAAACACCATGTGGACCATCAACAGTAATCACATTGTCTTTAACCATGTGAACATTGTCAGTGGCTTCAATAGTATTGGTTTTTTGCTTAAAGTAAATATGATCTGCAAATAAAGACAATCCGCCGCGACGTGCTTCAGCATGCCCGTCAGCTTGGGCCACAAACCCATTTTGTGATACTACATGATCCCCTCGAATAAACACAACTTGTTCATTGTCAGGTAAGGGGGGGACGCTTAAACGATATTTCTTTGATGGCTGTAGTGTCAGTGGAGTATCAATAGCGTCATCTGCCATAGTAATTAATGGCAGCATAAAAATTAAAGCAAACAATCCACGGATTAAAAAAGGCGGCATCAGGCAGTCAATTCATTATTTAATTTTGTTAAAATCGCATAAATTATGGTTTATTGCAATGTACTAAAGGATACTATGGATCTTAGATTCCAAGAGCTTATTAGTTGGCTTAATGAAAGCCACTCCATTTCAGCTAATGAAGTTATCCCCGCCTCGTCAGACGCCTCCAATCGACGTTATTATCGTTTTAATTGGCAAGGGAACTCTTTTATTGTCATGGACGCTCCTCCTGATCTAGAGGATTGTCATCCTTTTTTACATGTACAGCAGCAATTGTACCAAGTTGGTGTCTCTGTGCCTGAAATTTTTCGCAGCTCGCTTGAGCGTGGGTTTTTACTGTTAACGGATTTTGGCTCTGAAACTTTTCTAAACAGAGTAACTAACAAACCTCAGGAAGCCAACCTGTGGTATGTAAAAGCGCTTAAGGCATTGATTCCAATGCAGAAAAATAGTCTACCGAAGGTTTTTCCTGACTATTCAGAAGATTTATTGCGACGAGAAATGTCATTGTTTCGCGATTGGTACGTGGCCAAAGAGAAGCAAGTAACCCTAAGTCCACATTTATCTGAAGCGCTTAGTCTATCTATAAACAGAATTGTCGAGCATATCAAAAAACAACCTAAGGTATGGGTTCATCGCGATTACCATAGTCGTAATTTAATGATTACAAAAGATAATCTTGGGATTATTGATTTTCAGGATGCGGTTTACGGCCCGATTACTTATGACGCAGTCTCATTATTAAGAGATGCCTACATCCAATGGTCTGAAGAACAACAGCTAGATTGGCTGATTCGCTATTGGCAAGAGTTAAAAAAAGAACAGTTACTTGAAAATAACGATTTTTCTGAGTTTTATCGTGATTTTGAAATGATGGGTATTCAACGACATCTAAAAGTAGTAGGTATTTTTGCAAGACTTGCACATAGAGATAATAAACAAGCCTATTTACAGGATATTCCTAGAGTATGGGGTTATTTAAGAGCAGCTGTTTCACGTTACAATGAACTAAGTCCTCTTATGAAGGTATTAGATTTTCTTGAGGATAAACCAGACGATATAGGGTATACCTTTTGATAACAGAAGCAATGATTTTAGCTGCAGGAAGAGGAGAGAGAATGAGACCTCTTACTGATATTCTTCCAAAGCCATTACAAAAAGTAGGTGATTTAACTTTAATTGAAAGACATGTTACTGCCTTAGCAAAAGCTGGTATTAAACATATAGTGATTAATTTGGCTTGGCTTGGGCATTTAATTGAACAGCATCTAGGCGATGGTGCTAGATTTAATCTCAACATCGATTATTCTTACGAGCAAACGGCGCTAGGGACATTGGGTGGAGTTGTTAATGCACTAACGTTATTTAAAGAAGAACAGTTTTTAGTAATCAGCGCAGACATTGTTACAGACTTTGATTTTCACTCTCTCTTAAGTCATTCTATTGACAGTCATGATTTGGCACATCTTGTTTTAATTGAGGAAAGTCACTTTAAAGGTGACTTTTCTTTGCAATCTCATCGAGTCACTATGCCAGAAGCTCAGTCTTTTACTTATGGCAATATTGGTCTCTATCAACGTCGAGGTTTAATGCATTTTCAACCTGGACAGATATTGGACTTAGGCCAATACTTAAGACAATTAGTTGGTTTAAACCAAGTAAGTGGACAACTTTTTTCAGGATTGTGGTCAAATGTTGGTACGATTGAGGAATTAGACAGAATAAATCAATTATTGGATAGATAAATGACAGCTTCAGTAAGGCAGCATTTTAGTTTGAGAAGGCAACAATTAGCAGCAAAGCTTGATGATGGGATATTAATTTTAGCCACTGCGCAACAACAGACTAGAAATGCCGACACACATTACAATTATCGCTGGGATAGTAATTTCCACTATTTAACCGGTTTTAAAGAACCCAACGCCATTTTATTGATGAAGATTCAAGATGGTCGTGCTACAACCACCTTATTTTGCCAACCCAAGGACTTAGAAAGAGAGATTTGGGATGGAATTCGATTGGGCCCAGAAGCCGCAGTGAGTGAATTGGGGGTTGATGAGGCGTTTTCGATTAATGAGTTTTCCTCAAGATTACCGCAATATTTAGTTAATCAATCAACAATATATAGTCTTTGGGGTGAGAAAACCCCAACAGAAGAACTTATTTTTAATGCTGTTAATCATGTAAAGTCAATGATACGACAAGGAGTGAACGCTCCTTATCGATTTATGGACGTGCGTTCAGTGATTCATGAAATGCGTCTTATAAAAGATGAAGTTGAAATTGCTATCATGCGACAGGCTGCAAGAATTGCTTCAACTGCGCACAATAGAGCGATGAGGTCAGCTATGAACGCGCAATACGAGTATGAGGTTGAAGCTGAACTTTTATATGAATTTAAAAAATATGGTTCAGATGCGCCTGCTTATCCTTCAATCGTGGCAGCTGGAGAGAATGCTACCATTCTGCATTATGTAGAGAATAATGCAACGGTAAAATCAGGTCAGCTCATGCTTATTGATGCTGGTTGCGAATGGCAAGGCTATGCGTCTGATATTACTCGAACGTTTCCAGTAAATGGGAAATTTACTGATACTCAAAAACTGCTTTACGATATTGTTTTACGTGCTCAACTGGCAGCAATTGAATCGATAAAACCAGGAATTCAATTTAATGACTACCATTTAATTGCCGTTCGTTCACTGGTGGAAGGCCTTGTTGATTTGAAATTGTGTCAAGGAAGTATTGATGGGATTATTGAGTCAGGAGATTACCGACGTTTTTATATGCATAGAACTGGGCATTGGTTAGGTCGTGATGTTCATGATGTTGGCGAATACATGATTAATGGGCAATCTCGCTATCTTGAACCAGGAATGGTGATGACAGTTGAACCAGGGTTATATATCCGTCCTGATTCCAGCGTACCTGAACAATTTCATGGCATTGGAATCAGAATAGAAGACGATATATTGGTAACTCATAATGGCGTTGATGTATTGACTAAAGATGCATATAAAACAGTGGTGGATATCGAATCATGGATGAATCAGTAAATTCTCAGCATGTCGATATTGCAGTTATCGGTGCTGGTCCCGTGGGCTCAGCAGTCGCTTTGGGTTTATCTGGTCTAGGCTTAAAGGTTGTATTGTTAGAAGCAAGAGACAATTTGCATGCAGACGAAAAAAGAACCCTTGCTCTTTCACATGGAAGTCGTGAGATTCTTGAAAAAATTCAAGCATGGCCAAGCCACTCTCCAACTTATATAAAAAAAATTCACGTTACAGATAAAGGCCATTTTGGTCAAACACTACTAACCGCGCAGGAAATGGATTTACCTGCCTTAGGTTATGTTCTTAAATATAATGTATTAGTAGACTCAATTTTGAGCGCATTAAACAAGACATCAGTTAAAGTGGAAACTGGATCACCTGTTATGCAGGTTAAAGTCACAGAGAGTCATGCCGAGGTTGTAATTGGTGGCACGCATCCACGCTCAATAACAGCTTCTCTCGCGATCCTGGCTGATGGAGGTAAACAATTAACAGCGTCACTGTTTTCTATTACTCATGATAGTGTTTATAAGCAAGTCGCCTTGGTTGCGCAGGTTACTTGTAGTAAACCCCATGACGGGCTTGCTTATGAACGGTTCACCTCAGAGGGACCTGTTGCTCTGTTGCCATTCGAGGATCACTACGCATTAGTTTGGACAGGAACACAAGAAAAAATTACACACTTATTATCATTAAGTGATAGTTTGTTTTTAACTGAATTACAACAACATTTTGGTTATCGTGCAGGTCAATTTTTGTCAGTTGGAACAAGAAACAGTTACCCCCTCACTTTGAAGGTTGTTGGCAACTTAACTCAACCACATTTAATATGTATTGGAAACGCAGCACAAACCATGCATCCAGTTGCGGGGCAAGGGTTTAATTTGGGCTTGCGTGATGCGCAAACGCTTTTTGATTTGGTAAAAGAGTTCTCAGTAAGTGGTTTAGGCGGGCAAGCATTTAACGAACAATATCAACGACGCAGACGTTTAGATCGCATGTTTGGTATTGGATTAACCCATCTACTGGTAACTGGATTTTCCAACAATTATCCCATTATTAATAGATTACGTAATCAGGTTTTATTTGGTATGAACCTTTTCCCTCCGCTGAGACGTATGTTGACTAATACAATGCTCTATGGTGTACAAGGTATATTAAAATGAAAACTGAACAAACGCTTCAGTTTGATGCTGTAGTAATAGGTTCAGGTATTACTGGGTTGGCTATGGCGTTATCTTTGGCAGAGTGTGGGAATAAGGTGGCCATAGTAGATCAAGCACTATCTCCCCCCTCCTTAGATGAAAGCCATGAATATGATGCTAGGATCTATGCCCTGAATGAAAATAGTGTCACTCTTCTAAAAAAAATAGATGCATGGAAGTATTGTGATCTAAAGAGAATCCAACCTATCACTGCTATGAAAGTGTTTGGTGATAAAACGGGACAACTGGATTTTAATGCACAAGACAAAAGTATAGAGAATGACTCACTTGGTGTGATTATCGAAAGTAAACAACTTATTCAGGCACTATATAAAAAAACAAATCATCATCCATATGTTAAACATTTATTTGGATTGAGCATTACAAGTACTGATTTAGTTGAGCGGTTAAGGGTGGTGACTCTCAGTAATGGAATGCAGCTTTACTGTCAATTATTGGTTGCCTCAGATGGTTTGTTTTCACCTACCCGATCAATGATGGGTATTGAAGAAACAATTACTGAATATGAACATTCTGCCCTGGTAGCGAATTATCAAAGTGATCAAGACCATGATGGTATAGCAAAACAATGGTTCTTATCTAATGGAGACATTGTCGCCCTTCTGCCTTTGCCCAATAAGGTAATTTCTCTGGTGTGGTCTACCCAACATGATAACGCCCACTATCTTAGTGGTATTGATCCAGATAAACGGATAAGAGAAATTCATAATAGAGTGGGGTATGGCATTGGTCATATTAAAGAGATAACAAAGCCTCATGTCTTTCCACTGCGATTAATTAGAGTTAATCCGGTTTTCTTAGATAGATTTGTTTTATGTGGTGATGCAGCTCATGGTGTTCACCCTATGGCAGGACAAGGTCTTAATTTGGGGCTTGCTGATGTGAGTGCTTTTATAGAGTTATTGAGTAGTAAAACCACACCAATTGATATTGGTGAGTACTCATTGTTATCTTCTTATGCAAGACGGAGAGTGGAATCAGTTGCATTGATGCAAGGATTAACCCATTCTTTATATGTTGGTTTTCGTATCAATACGCCATGGATTTCATGGGTACGAAATACAGGTATGAATATCATTAATGGTTTACCGGGATTAAAGAAAATATTACTTAAACAGGCGGGACATGCATGAAGCACAATTTCAAGTGGTTGGTTGTATTGTTTATTCTCATAACCCAATCTACAGTGTATGCTGGAGAGGATAATTTAGATTGGCTTAAAAATAAAATTGTCAATAAAGTGCCTAAATTAAAAGGTCATATTGAACATATAGAGTCATCGGGTATTTGGGATTTATATGAAGTTGATACTGATGATCATCAAATCATTTACACAGACAAGAATGTGACTTATCTATTTGCAGGTGAAATTTATCAAGCAGCCAATTTAGAAAATTTAACACAAAAAAAATTGGATAAAATCAATGCAGTTTCTTGGGCTGAGTTACCTTTGTCGTTAGCGATAAAGCGAGTTAAAGGTAATGGGAAACGCGAATTGGTGATTTTCTCAGATCCTGATTGTCCTTACTGTAGACGTTTGGAGTCTGAACTGACAAATATTAATGATGTAACGATTTACACTTTTGTGTATCCCATTGCCTCTCTCCATCCTAATGCCCCACAACGTTCAGCGGAAATTTGGTGTGCCAAAGATAGAGCTAAAGCATGGGACCAATATTTGTTGAAAAAAATACAAATAAATAAAAACACGCAATGTGACTTATCAGACTTAGAAAAAACACAGTCATTAGCGGAAAAATTGAATATTACCGGAACGCCAACATTGATTTTTAAAAATGGCCAAAAAGTTCCAGGTGTTATTTCAACTAATGATTTAGAAAAGTTATTAGGGCCGCATTAGTTTTAAAATTGCCGGTATAGAGCGTCATTTTTTTTAAGGCGCTCTTTCGCTTGACGAAATTCAGGATAAATTTTTTCAACTAATTGCCAAAACTGTGGTCCATGATTAAACTCAAACAAATGAGCCATTTCATGGGCAACTACGTAGCGAATCTCTTCTCTAGAGGCTTTCATTAAACGCCAGTTGAATCGTAGTTCCCCTTTTGTATTGCAGCTTCCCCAGCGACTTTGTGCGTTACTAACAAAAAAAGCGGGTATGGTTGAAAGATTGAGTAATTTACTAAAGTTCTCAATCTCTTCTGCAAGGATGTTTTTTATTTCTCTCCGATAGAGATTAATAATAGTATTTTGAATATTATTGTCTGTCGGTTCAATTTGAATAAAATGATCACTGTCTTCAAATAAATTCAGTTGTTCATTTAACGCAAACTGAATGATTTTAGTTGAGCCAAGCCAAGGTACTGTGGCACCCTCTTTCCATTCCTGTTGGCTGGGTTTTGGTTTGTTTTTCCAGGATAAGTATTTGTCTAATACCCATTTTTGTTGTTGCCGTAAGGCATCTTCAACCTGATTAATATTAACCCAATGAGGGATAGCTACTGATAAGCCCTCTTGATTCATAATTAGACCTATGGTTTTTCGATTTTTTCTTCTTACTACCTTGTAGGGAATGAGTTTTTCGTTGATTTTTATGGTGTATTCTCTACCCTTTTTTTTAATAAGTGGCTGAGTGGTTTTTTTTGAGACAGAGTGTGCAGGCTGCCCTGTGATTTGCTCCATGTTATCTTCAATCCATTCTTCTACTTCTTTGTTTACCTCAGCAGAGGTTTTGTTGAGAGTATCAATGGGTTTACCAAACCGTACTTCGATAGTACCTGGTTGCTTAAGTAATCCTTTAGGCCAATAGGTACCAGCATTATGTGCAACAGGTATAACAGGAACCTGTGCTTTGGTTGCAAGTTGAGCGCCACTTTGTGCATAGCGTCCTCTATACCCTGGTTTTACACGAGTACCTTCAGGAAAGATAACCACATACAGTCCTTGTTTTAATCTAGCAATACCTTGTGCAATGACTTGCTCTAGGGAAGCTTTTTTCTGAGAACGATCAATGGCAATAGGTTCAAGTAAATTAAGACCCCAACCAAAAAAAGGAATTTTTAACAACTCGTGCTTAAGTACAATTGAATGAGGAGGCAATACAACTGGTAAGAATAAGGTTTCCCATTCAGATTGATGTTTAGAGAGAATAACGCAGGGAGTAGAGGGGATATTTTCTAATCCTGTAACTGTAAACTTAACTCCTCGAAACCAGACGCCGCAATATAGCATTGTCTTACACCAATATTTTGCCAATAATTTTGGTAGAGTACGACGGTTGATTAGTGTCGATAAAATCATTAATAAAGCAAAGATGGGAGTAATAATGCTTTGAATAATGAGATAAATAATTGAGCCAATAACTCTCATGAAATTAAACTGGTGTAATAAGATGTTCAACTGCACTTAGTAGATCTAGTTCTACTATTGTTTCTTTAGGTAGATTACCTTGCTTAAATGTTTTTTCACCTTTACCTGTTAGTACTAAAATGGGTTGAGCTTGCATTTTACTTGCAGCTTCAAGGTCTCTTAGGGAATCGCCAATTGCTGGAACATGTTTAAGAGATACATTAAATACTTTAGCGATTTCTTCAAATAAGCCAGTTTTAGGTTTTCGGCAACTACAATTGGCTTCATTAGAATGGGGACAAAAGAATATCCCATCTATTCTTCCACCCACCTGAGAGAGTGACTGAATCATTTTGTTATGAATCGCGTTAAGAGTACTCATATCAAATAACCCACGTGCCACTCCAGATTGATTGGTGGCAACAACCACTTGATAACCAGCTTGATTTAATCTGGCAATAGCTTCAAGACTACCTGGAATAGGGTTCCACTCGTCAGGACTTTTGATATACCGATCACTGTCATAGTTAATGACGCCGTCACGATCAAGAATAATTAATTTTGTACTAGGCATCTAATGATCCTATATCTGCTACTTGTTGCATTAATTGATAAATAGCGAGCAACAGAGATATGCGCTGTGACCTGATTGTTAAATCCTCCGATATAATCATTATTTCATCAAAAAAATGATTAATAGGTTCGGCTAATGGAATAAGTTGTGTTAATGCCATATTAAAATCGTTTCTACTCATGGCCAATTCAACATGAGTAGAAACAGTTTTCAAACAATTTATCAGATTGGTTTCAGCAGATTCAGTGAGCTGATCAAAGTCACCATTATGATCATTATTAACATCATTTTTCTTAAGAATGTTTTTAATGCGTTTGTTGGCTGCAGCAAGTTTTTTACTTTCAGATAATTGACTGAATTCTCTGATTGCTAATAGTCTTTTAGGAAGTAGATCTAACCGTGACTCAGCAAAAGGTAATATAGATTCAATTTCTTCAAAACTAAAATATTGATCTTTGAGATAACCTTTTAGTCGTTCAATAATAAATTGAGCCAATTTTGTTTTTATCTCACTGTTAATTTGATGAGATGTAAATGTTGACGCGCAGTCTTCTATGAGTTCGTTTAGAGCAATAGGTATGCTACCTTCAATACATAAACGGATAACGCCTAGACTCGCCCGTCTCAAACCATAAGGATCTTTGTCACCAGTAGGTATTTGACCACATGCGAACAAACCGACTAATGACTCGAGTTTTTCAGCAATGGCTACAATAATTCCTTCCTGACTTCTTGGTAATGTGTCATTAGCAAAACGTGGATGGTAATGATCTTCAATGACTTCAGCGATAAGCTCAGAATAACCATCATTGAGAGCGTAATACTTACCCATAATACCTTGTAACTCAGGAAACTCTCCCACCATTTCACTGGTCAGATCTGCCTTAGAGAGTTCAGCGGCTTGTTCACAGGTTAAGATATCAGCATTTATTTTTTTAGCAATAATGCGGGCTAAGTCTTTTATACGGTAGACTCGCTCATAAACACTGCCTAAGCTTTTAACATAAATAACTTGTTTAAGCGTCTCAAGTCGTTTTATAAGTGGTGTTTTAAGATCGGTTTGATAGAAAAACTGTGCATCTGACAAACGCGCACGTAAAACACGTTCATTGCCGTCAATAATGAAGTGAGGATCTGAAGTGTTGAGATTGCTTACCAAAAGAAACTGGGGCTGTAATTGTCCTTGATTGTCTTTAAGCGGGAAGTACTTTTGATGTTGTTGCATTGATAAAATCAAACATTCAGATGGTACGTTTAAAAAGTCTTTATCAAATTGTCCTTTTAAAACCTGTGGCCACTCAACAAGAGAGGTAACTTCATTAAGTAAGTTATCATCTCCAACGACTTCTAACCCATTGGCATGTTGCTTTAATGAATCGTGAATCAGTTTTTTTCTATCATCAAAACGAGCAATCACACAACCTTCTTCTTTTAGTTGTTCAGCGTAATGATCAGAACCACTGAGAGTAATAGGTTGGCTACTTAAAAAGCGATGGCCTAAAGTTATGTTACCGGATTGAATCCCTAGTAAATTAATGTCAATGATTTTCTTGCCATGAAGAACAACCAATCCATGAACTGGTCGGACAAAACTAAAACTACTGTCCCCCCAACGCATAATTTTAGCTACAGGTAGCTGAGAAAACGCCTTGTGTAATAGGTCAGGTAATAATTCTTCTAATGTCTTACCACTTTGCTCAAAAGTATACCCATAAATATCTTGCCCCTTATTGTCTTTCATTATGACCAGTTGGTCTTGGGTGATAGAGGAAGAGCGCATAAAACCTTGTAGCGCAGGAGAGGGGCTGCCATCAGCTAAATGAGCTTGTTTTACATTAGGTCCTTTTTTCTCTATACGTTGTTGAGGTTGCTGAGGTCTAACTTGATCTACTGTGACAGCAAGTCGCCTTGGCGTGCCGTAAGATATAAACCTAGATTGTTCGGTGATTAATTGTGCCTCAAGAAGTCCTGAATAAATACATTGTGCAAAAGTGTCCGATAATTGTTTTAGACGCTTTGGTGGTAATTCTTCGGTTAATAATTCAATTAACAAATTATCAGACATGGTTTTCTTCCTTTTTTAACATAGGAAAACCAAGCGCTTCACGTGAATCATAATAGGCTTGAGCTACTTGTTTAGCTAAGTGTCTAATTCGTCCAATATAGCTTGCTCTTTCAGTCACAGAAATGGCTCCACGCGCATCTAATAAATTAAAAGTATGAGAACACTTTAAAGTCATTTCATAGGCAGGAAGAGGTAACTGAGTATTAATTAAGCGTGATGCTTCTGCTTCAAAACCATTAAATTGCTCTAAAAGCCATTCGCGGTTACTGTGTTCAAAATTATAACGAGATTGTTCCACTTCATTTTGATGATACACATCACCATAGGTGATACCTGGAGTCCATACTAGGTCATAAATATTGTCACAACCTTGAAGAGCCATGGCTAATCGTTCAAGACCATAGGTGATTTCGCCTAATACAGGTTTGCAAATTAATCCACCCACTTCTTGAAAGTAAGTGAATTGAGTGGCTTCCATGCCATTTAACCAAACTTCCCACCCCAAACCCCAGGCACCCAACGTGGGATTTTCCCAATCGTCTTCAACAAAACGTACGTCATTTTTTTGCAGATCAATGCCTAGAGCTCGTAAAGAGTCCAAATATAGCTCTTGAATGTTATCTGGTGAGGGTTTTAAAACGACTTGAAATTGATAATAGTGCTGAAGTCGATTGGGATTATCGCCATAACGACCATCCTTAGGGCGTCGAGATGGTTGAACATAAGCAGCGCGCCAGGGTTCAGGCCCTAATGCTCTTAAAAAAGTTGCGGTATGTGAGGTACCGGCACCAACTTCCATATCAAACGGCTGTAAAAGTGCGCACCCTTGCTTACCCCAAAAACGTTGTAATTCGAGAATAATATCTTGGAAACTGTGCATAATGTAAAAACTCCTAATCTGCACATGTTACCAGATCAATTGACGCTTATCGACGGTTAAACAAGTTGATAAGGATTAAAAACAGAAAGGTAATAAATAAACACAACGACCACTGTGCAATGGATAGATTAAGGAAACGCCATGTGACCACAGCACAGTCTCCAGAACCTTGTAAAACAATAGAAAAAGCTTTAAAAAAAGGATGGGTTGCCAATATATAACTTAGTCCAGGTCCGCAGGCAGGAACAAGATCGGGAGGTAAATGCTGAAGCCAAACTTGTCTTCCTGCGATAATCAGACCACCTAAAGCACAGATGATCTCAAAAAATGAATAAATATAGACGCCCCAGCTTTTTGGATTGTGGATCCAATCTAAGAGAATCCAAACAGCTAAAGCAATATAAGCAATTCGCTGAAAAATGCACAAAGGGCAGGGATCTTCACCTTTAACATACTGAAGATAAAGGGCGAAAGCGAGTATAGCAATGATTCCGATTAGAGATAAACCGTTTAATAAGCGTCTACTCATTACCTCACCCTACGTCTATATTTTGTTAGTATCAAAATAATAATACATAAAGAGACTATTGCGCTATTACCAAAGATATCAAAAGGAGTATTACCTTGATAGCCATGTATTTCTCCGTTTAGAACAAAGATTTCTTCACGAGGAGCACGATTAATAATATGGCCGGTAGCGTCAATAATTGCTGTAACTCCGGTGTTGGTAGCTCTTAACATAGGGCGCCCTGTTTCAAGAGAGCGAGTTTGAGCCATTTGTAAATGTTGTTCAGGACCGATTGACTTACCAAACCAAGCATCATTTGTTAAATTTGCTAATATCGTTGCTTGAGGAAGACTTTTGACAATTTGATCTCCAAAAACATCTTCATAGCATATATCCACAGCGACTTGTTGTCCTGCCACTCTCATGGGTGGCTGAGGGAGAGAGCCTGATTGTTGGTCATCAAGTGGGATTTTAAGTACAGAATTAATTAAAGGTTTAAGTATAGGTGAGAGCGGAATAAATTCGCCAAAGGGTACTAAATGTACTTTATGGTAGATTTGGGAGGGGGAATGTCCGAAACTAAATACACTGTTGTAGTATTGATGTGGTTCAGGTTCTGCAAAAATCCCAACCAAAATATCACTGTTTTGAGTACGCCCCAAATTAGTTAAATCATCGGTCACATACTCTGGTAACTCTTGACGGAAAACAGGAAAGGCGCTTTCAGGGAGAATAATTAACTGGCTGTGGCTATTGTTAACCATAGTCAAATACCTCTCTAAAGCCAATTGAATCATATTGTCATCAAACTTTTTGTCTTGAGGAAAATTTCCTTGTAATAGACTTACTGAAACCGTATCGCCTATTGGATGAGTCCAATTAATTCTTTTCAAGAAAAAACTAACGCTAGACAAACAAATTAATAGCAATAAGTAAAGTGCTGTGGTACGAAAATTTTTTTGTGATTTTGTCAGCAATAGTAGTAAACCAGCTACAGCAACAATTAAAAAGCTTGTACCAAATACACCGAATACTGGAGTCCATGAGCTTAATATTCCATTCGGTGTTTGAGAATAACCTAATGATAGCCAAGGAAAACCCGTAAGAAAAAAGCTTTTAATCCATTCGGATAAGGTCCATAAAGAAGGGGTAATGAGTAGCCAACGTATATGAGGTGAATGGTGGAACTTGAAAATAAAGTAGCCAACTAAAGCGGGAAAACAGGATAACAGTGCACCAAACAATAAAATACTGATAATAGATAATAACAAAGGCATACCACCAAAATCATGGAGGCTAATATTTATCCAACTAATGCCACTGACAAAAAATCCCATGCCCCATAAAAAACCAATTTCTACAGCGCCTTTCGCATTACCTGCTCTTTGCCACAGTAGAAAGAGTACGGTTAATGATAAGATGGGTGCAGGCCAAAAGTTATATGGCGCAAATCCAGATACAGCGAGTGCGCCAGAGAGCGTTGCAAGAAGCTCAATGATTGCTGGTATTTTCTTCAGCATGATCTATTTTATTAACTAAAATGGAATGAATTCTTCTACTGTCAGCACGCAGTATTTGTACTGATAAATTTTCAAAAATTAGCCTTTCACCTCTTTTAGGTAGATGGCCAAAATGACTTATAAGTAAACCACCCACTGTATCAAAATCATCAGATTGAAAGTGAGTACCTAATATTTGATTGAAATCTTCTAATTTGGTTTGTGCTTTAACTCTGTATTTTCCCATCCTGTCTGGAACAATATTATCTTCCGTTTCATCAAAGTCATACTCATCTTCAATATCACCAACAATTTGCTCAAGTACATCCTCAATGGTTACTAATCCTGATACGCCACCAAACTCATCAACGACAATGGCAATATGATTACGTTTGACTCTAAATTCTCTTAGTAAGACATTGAGTCTTTTTGATTCTGGAATAAATACAGCAGGTCTTAAAATATCTCTAACATTAATTTCTTCACCAGCGTATAGCCGTAATAAATCTTTAGCAAGTAAGATACCAATAACATCGTCTTTATTCTCTCCGACCACAGGGAAGCGAGAGTGAGCAGTTTCAATAACAAAGGGGATAAATTCTTCGGGTTTCTGGTCAACATCGATGATATCCATCTGTGCTCTTGGAATCATTACGTCCCTTACTTGCATATCAGAGACGCCAAGTACGCCTTCAATCATACTCAGTGCGTCTGTATCAAGAAGATGTTTTTCTAATGCATGCTTTAAAATTTCGATAAGCTCTTCTCTTGTTTCTGGTTCGTGATGCAACCATTGGCTGAGTCGCTCTATTAATGAAATCTTATGTGTTTCGTCGGTCATAATTACTCGTGTTCAGTTTGATAAGGATCAGGAATATGTAATGAATTCAGTATGTTAATCTCTAACGTTTCCATTTCTTTCGCTTGTTTATTATTTTGATGATCAAATCCTTGTAAATGTAATACTCCATGAACTAAAAGATGGGCATAGTGATCATGTAATTTTTTTTTCTGTTGTTTTGCTTCCTCTTTAACTACTGGGCAACAAATAACAATATCACCAATAATTTTTCCATCATGGCTTTTACCTAATTCAAAGGTTAGCACATTTGTAGGGTAATTTTTATGACGGTAAAGGGTATTGAGTTCAGTTCCTTCACGACGATCTACCAAACGTAGAGTTATATCACAGGAATTGAGCAATGCTTTTCTTGCCCAGCGTTGGAATTGACTGCGTGTTGGTTGTTCGGTTGTTCTACTTGCCGACTGAAAGTGTAGGGTGAGTGAATATTGTGTCATTGTAAGCGATTAATAATGACTTGATTTAGAGTGGATTTCATAGGCGTTTACAATTTGCTGTACAAGAGGATGTCTTACTACATCTTCTGTTTGAAAAATCGTAAATGCAATACCCTCTACTTTAGAGAGGACATTTCGTGCATCAATTAAGCCACTTTTTTGATGGCGACTTAGGTCAATTTGTGTGACATCTCCTGTTATAACTGCTTTAGTGCCAAATCCGATTCGTGTAAGAAACATTTTCATTTGTTCGGGAGTGGTATTTTGAGCTTCATCTAGAATAATAAAACTATGATTTAAAGTCCTACCGCGCATAAAAGCTAGCGGTGCAATTTCAATCACATTTCTTTCAAATAATCGACTAACCTTTTCATATCCCATTAAGTCGTATAATGCATCGTATAAGGGCCTTAGATAAGGATCAACCTTTTGTGACAAATCCCCTGGTAAAAAACCTAGTTTTTCTCCAGCTTCAACGGCAGGCCGAACAAGTACTATTCGTCTAACAAGATTTCTCTCAAGTGCATCAACGGCTGAAGCTACAGCTAAGTAAGTTTTTCCGGTTCCCGCAGGACCCACGCCGAAAGTCACAACATGGTCTTTTATTTGTTGAAGATACTGTGCTTGCTTTTGTGTTTTAATTCTAAAATCGCTGCGATTGAGTTGTAATGCGACAGGATTACTATCAACAATATTCTTAATGGTTTGTAAATATTGATCAATGTCGTTTTGTTCTAACATTTGGTCGGAATATTTATATAGCTCTTGAATAATTTGTGCGGTTTCTTTGATTAACTCACTGTCACCTTGAATAGTAATATGTGCTCCACGTCTTCTAAGAACAACACCTAGAGATTTCTCTAGGTACTTAAGATTTTCATCTAATACCCCACATAAATTAGCTAGTTGCTGATTATTTAATGGAGTGAGTTCTAATTCTAAAATACTCATGTATTAATTTGAATTTCACCACGGAGTGAGAAATGAGCAATTGAAGTGATTTTAATTGGGACAATTTGACCAATTAATCGTGGGTTTCCAGCGAAATTGACAACACGGTTATTGGTGGTTTTTCCTCTTAGTTGATCAGTGTGTCTTTTTGAAAAACCATCAACTAAAACATGCTGAACTGTACCAACCATATCTTGGCTATATTTGATATTGAAGGAGTCTGTTTTCTTAAGCAACCTTGTTAGACGTTCCTTCTTTATCTCTTCTGGAACGTTATCTAGAAGTTTGGCTGCTGGTGTTCCAGGTCTGGGGCTGTAGATAAATGCGTAGCTACCATCAAAATTTACTAGATCAATTAAATCAAGTGTTTTTTGAAAATCTTCTTCTGTTTCGCCAGGGAAACCTACAATAAAATCACTGGTAATGGATATGGTAGGGCATACTTCTTTGAGTTTTTTAATAATTTCTAAATACTGTTTTGCCGTGTACCCTCTTTTCATTTGGCCCAGTACTTTATCCGAGCCTGATTGGACAGGTAAATGAACTTGGTTCATCAGTTTTGGAAAACGTCCAAAAGCCTCGATTAGATTGTCGTTAAATTCTAACGGATGACTTGTGGTAAAACGGATACGTTCTAACCCAATAATGTTGTGAGTCTGTTCAATTAACCAAGCAAAATCTAAGTCATTGCCATGTTCATCTGTGTTTTGCCAAGCGTTAACGTTTTGTCCTAAGAGAGTTACCTCTTTGACTCCTTGTTTGACTAACTCACTGATTTCTTTAAGTATATCTATAAAAGGCCTAGAAAACTCTTCACCTCGTGTATAAGGTACAACACAAAAAGTACAATATTTACTGCAGCCTTCCATGATAGAAACAAATGCAGTAGGACCGTTTGCTTCAGGCGTCGGAAGAGCATCAAACTTTTCAATTTCAGGGAAGGAAATATCTATTTGAGGTAATCCAGTAGCCTCTCTTGAGGCTATTAATTCTGGGAGCCGATGTAACGTTTGAGGTCCAAATACGAGATCCACATAAGGAGCTCTTTCAATAATTGACTCCCCTTCTTGCGATGCCACGCACCCACCCACCGCGATAATTAGGTTCGGGCGAGATTGTTTTAATTCATTGAGTCTACCTAAGTCAGAAAAAACTTTATCTTCAGCTTTTTCCCGAATCGAGCAGGTATTAAGAATCACTACGTCGGCATTATCAGGAGAGTCTGTGCGGACGAAGTTGTTGGTTGATTGCAAAAGATCGGCCATCTTACCTGAGTCATACTCATTCATTTGACAGCCGAAAGTGCGTATAAAAAGTTTTTTAGTCACAAGACTGTGAATTTTAACAGAAAATACGCGTTAATTGAGTTAAGGTTTCTCTTCTAAAAGTGAATTAACTTGTTTAGTGAATTCTGGAGATTCTGGATCTGCATCACTCGCATAGCTTGCAACCACTTTTCCTTTTTTATTAATCAGATACTTATGAAAGTTCCAGGTGGGGGCATCTTTGGTGATTTGAGTTAAATATTTAAATAATGGGTTAGCTTGGCGCCCGATGACGTCAGATTTACCAAACATTGGAAACTTTACGCCATAGGTTTTACTACAAAAATCTGCAATTTCCTGGTTAGAACCAGGTTCTTGATGACCAAAATCATTAGAAGGAAAACCAAGGATAACTAATCCTTTGTTTTTATAATGGCTATAGATTCTTTCAAGGCTCTCGTATTGTGGAGTAAAACCACAATAACTAGCGGTATTAACAACCATAACAACTTTGCCCTTATATTGACATAATGATTGAGGATGATTGTCTTGCAGTCTAGGAAATGTGTAGTTTAGTGATGTGGGGCAGGTTTCAGCAAAAGCGTTTCCAGTTAAGATTAATACGATTAGGAAAAATAATTTAAATTTGTTCATATCTCTTAAGTCCTTTAATTTTTTTATTAGAGATAGGACAATGATTAAAGTTTCTTTTTTTGAAATCTTTTTCTTTAAAATCAATAAAGTAAACTATTTATCAGCCCCTCCAATTGTAATGGTGGTAGTGCCCCACTAACGCGATTTGTTTCAATCCCGTTTTTAAATGCGATTAATGTAGGTATTGAACGAATTTGATACTGACTGGCAAGGGTTGGCTCTGCATCGGTATTTACCTTACAAAAAATAACTTTTTTGCCAAACTTTTTTGCTGCATTAGTAAATATAGGTGCGAAGCTTTTACACGGCCCACACCAAACGGCCCAGAAATCGATGAGTATTGGAATGGGAGATTTTTCTATAATATCTTTAAAGGTTTCACCATTTAAATCAATAGGATAGCTTAACAATTACGTTGAACATGAGCCACATTTTGGAGCTAGATTAAGCTTTTCAGTGGGAAGTTTATTGACGGTTTTACATTCATGACATTTTAAGAGCATTTGAATTCTCCATGCTTAATTATGCATTTAATTTTATTTTAAATTAAAACAGGTGTTTTTTTACAGGATTAAGAATTGGTAGTTTATATATACAAAAATACTACCAAACTACTAATGAATAATTACTTAAAAATGAATGATATGAATTTGAAAAGAAAAGTGTAATTGAATAACTGCTAACAAAAGCTAGAAGTATTTTTAGATAATGGTGGCGAATCAGGGATTCGAACCCCGGACCTGCGGATTATGATTCCGTCGCTCTAACCGGCTGAGCTAATTCGCCAAGAACATAAGTTTAACATATTTGACGTCAGCCATTCAATACAGTCAATGATTCAGTAGAATCGGCAGTTGGATCCGGTTTTGGTCTATCCAAATTTAATCACACAGTTGGTACACATTTTTGACGTGGGTTTTACTGTCGTTTTAAACGACTATTTATGTTAGTGTATTTTTTTGAGGGACGTTGTAGGAGTGTGGATTGATCGCGTTGTTTTAAACGACAGTTCATTGTTGAAAGTCCTTTTAAAAGACGATCTAGGAGTGGTAGATTAAAAAAACCATTATACGAAGAAACATAGCTTGGAAAAGTTAGATAAAGTTCTTCTTTAGCCCTACTACATGCAACATAAAATAATCTTCTTTCTTCTTCTATATCCTCAATGTTTTTAATACTTTTTACACCTGGGAAAAGACCGTCGAGAAGATGACAAACAAATACACAATACCACTCTAGGCCTTTTGAGGAATGAACTGTTGTTAATATAACTGACTTTTCCTCTCGTTCCTCAATTAAAGGATCTATTGCATTGTTGAATTTATTTGATGGAGGGTCTAGAGCAAAATCAGATAAAAACTTTTCAATATCTGTATAATTTTGAATTAGTTTTTTAATTACCTCTATATCTAACATTCTGGAGTTAAAATCAGAGACTTCGGCTTTAAGTAGCGGAGAATAAAAATCAATAATCTTTAAAAGCTTTGAAGATAGCGGCAAACTATCATTTGTAATTTCAACTAAGAGAACAAATAATTCCTTTAATAAACTACTAGCTCCTATTTTGTGGTCTTTGATATCTAATCTTCCATTGCATTGGTTTATTGTTTGAATAATTCGTGTGGCCTTGATATTTCCAATTTGTGGTAATAATTTTAGAATTCTATGCCATGAAACTTCATCAAGAATATTTACGGATACTCTAAAGAATGCAAGGACATCTTTTATATGTTTTTTTTCGATAAATTTAATTCCACCAAATTTTATATAATTTATACTTCGTTTTAATAGCTCAGCTTCTACAAAATTTGCGTGATGTCCAGCTCGATAAATAACCGCAATTTGATCTAGAGCTATACCACGATCGCGTAGTTCAATTATTCGATCAGCTATAAATACTGCCTCATCATAATCAGATCCCAAACCTTTAACTTTAGGTAACCACATTGTATTTCTATTTGTGAATAAGTACTTTTTGAAGCCAATTTTTGCATTATCATTAATTGAGTTTACAAAGTTTAATATCCCTTGGTTACTTCTATAGTTTTCTTCAAGCTTAATTACTTTACAGTTAGGGAATGATTCCGGGAATCTAATTATATTTTCAAAATTAGCACCTCTAAATGCGTAAATACTTTGAGAATCATCACCAACGACCATAATGTTATTTTTTGAACCCGCTAATAAATTAACAATTCTTCTTTGAACATTGTTTGTGTCTTGATATTCATCCACCATAATATATGAATATTTTTCATTTATTATTTTTTTGAATAAGCTATTCTTTTCCAAACCATCTAATAGTTCATCCATTAAATCGTCATAATCAAAAAGATTTTTTACTTTTTTATATTGCATGAAAACTTTAAAAAGTTCTTCAATTTCTTTTGTAAAGTCAATTATGTCTTTATGTTTTTTTATTATTAATTCAGGTATTGGAATTTCCATATTTCGAGACATACTAAAAATATTAGCCAACCTATTTTTAGCAGGAAATGTTTTTTCTTTTTTTTCTAAATCAATTTCTGACTTAATGAAACTAATTATGTCTGCAGCATCTTCGCTGTCAATAATTGTAAAATTTTGTGGAATACCAAGGATAGTTGAATACTTTCGTAAAATATAATTTGAAAATGAATGAAATGTGCCTGCAAAAATATTAGAGGTACTTTGTAAACCCATCAAATTTGATACTCTATCTTTCATTTCATTTGCTGCTTTTCTAGTGAAAGTTAAAAGTACTATAGATTCAGGGTTAATATTATTCTCAATTAAATAACTTACCCTATATACAACTGTTGTTGTTTTTCCACTTCCTGCGCCTGCAATAATTAAAAGAGGTCCATTTATTGTGGTTGCAGCGATTAGTTGAGCTTTATTTAATATATTGTCATATTTTAGTTTAAATTTATTGAAATCAATATCAACAGAACTACTTTTAATATTTTCATACTTCTTTGTTATTTTATTAAATTCAATTAATTTCATATTAAAGTCATCATCAATATCGATGGATTGATACATGTCTAGAGAAATATTTTTTAAAGACACATTGTCAATATAAGATTTTGTGATTTTATTGCTAGTAATTGAATCGATTAAAGCCTTCCCTTTTGTTTCAATTTGATTTTTATTATTTTCAGTAGTTAAGTCATGTACTATGTTTGTAACGATTTTTGAATCATTGTTCCTATTATTTACATACTGAGATTCATTTGAATTTAGTAATTTTTTTAATAAGTCCCATATTTTCATTTTTTTATCACTAATTTATATTATTAACTTCTAAAGTTTGGCTTCTTCATAGTAATCTTATTGTTCACTGATTTAATATAGTATATAAATATTTTAAAAAATACTGAGTTTCAAAATAGTAGGTCTTTATAAAATATATTTTATGCATATAAATTGTATATGATGAAAAATAATTACTAAATCAAATGTCTAGTGAGATCTTGTTGTTGTTTTCAATATTCTATAAGATTATGACTTTTAAAGAGAAATACTAACAATATTAATTTTTCGATAATATAGATGAACATTAAAGTCGATATCCAAGGACCGTTTGGATGGCCTAATTATGAAGACTCAAAACCAGTCTTACCCACTAAGTCAGGAGTATATATAACCTGTTTCGCATATGAAGACAGTTACATTCCGTGGGGTGTGGGTGTTACCAAGCGTAAGTTTAGAACACGCTTTATGGAACATACCACTAAATTTATTAATGGTGACTACAATATTCTTAATTATGAAAAAGCCATACAAGCACGAAGACAGTTGGCTTGGAAGGGCTGGACTTGGACTGAAGAAAAGAAGGCCATATTTCTACAGAACAAAGCAGAAATCTTAAAAGATGCTGTCACTCAGTTAATTTCAACTTATATATTTATTATTGAACTAGAAGGGATAATTAGACTAGAAAGACTTGAGTCAGCACTTGTGGATAATTTTCATTCTAAAGGTAACATATTAATTGACACAGGCATGATGTTAAGTAGGCGCTGGCATAATGAGGAGATAATTAATGTTTCATTTAATCGTCACAGTATTATTCACCAACTACCAATGAGTTTGACTATATAAATGATTGAAGACATTAAGTATTTTATTTCTCAATGTAATTGGACTTTTGCAAAGACTATGCCTGAGAGCCCACACTGGTATATTGTTAGGAATAAAGAAAATAACGATGACTTTGTTAAATTCGTTATGTTTATTCGAGAAAATGGCCAAACAAGAACTTGGAATAACAGAAAATTTATTTATTTAGATATTGATAACTATTCTTACTGGACGATGGGAAATCCAATTTCTGATACCACGATTATTAATAAAGTTGTGTTGTCATAATAAATGTCCTTTAAAAGGACAATCTCGTGTATATGGGATTGTAAAAGTCCCCCCATCTATCAAGATCATAAGGATCTCCATCAATACTAGCTTCAAACATCTCGTCTGTGGCTTTAGTCGCACTTTCATCGGGTTTGATTGGTAGGCTATCTACTAAATTAGGCAGACCATTATTTTTAATAACTTTGAGTGTGTTAGCATAGATTCCCTTTTCAACAGAGAATACACAATGGGTTATTACACATAATTATTTCTATTTTTAGGAACGAATCGCAGATCTAAATTAAAAAGGTCCTATTTTGAAAATTTTGTACAAAAGAAATTAAGCATATCTAGTAATGGAGGAACATTTTGAACATCATTCCATTGAGACTCCATCGCATCATATGTCGTGATATAACCGCTTGAAGCAAAGTCAGAATAAAAAGCTAGCCCTAATGATTTTATTTTTTTATTAAAACAATCAAATTTCATTTTGCTTTTTTCGGATCTTGCAGGCTTATAATCAACAGTAAAGTTGGTATCATTGTTTGACACTAATTCTACATATAAAGTGTGATTTTTCTTATCATACTTTAATGAATTTGAATCATAGAAAGTAGTATGTGTACCATCTAAATCATGTGTAGTGTCATAATATATAAATCCTGCAAAAACATTCTTTGTTAAAAAAGAAGTTAAAATCAAGAAAATAATTATTGATAGTATATTTTTCATATTAAAAGTTTGAAACGCAATTTTGAATTTTATAAGCTAAAGATTCAATAAATAACAAATTTGGTTCTAAAAGCTGAGATATATCATTAATGCTGTAATTCTTTATTAGCGAGCATAATGTACCGTCTTTATTTAAAATTCTAAACTCTATTAATTTATTAATTGATTCGTTGATTTTAATATCGGTAAAAAAATAATAGGTCCTTCATTATAGATTTGATAAATTAAAGATGCGTTATCTACAAGTGCATTAATAGTGTCGAATAATTTTTCATTATCAATTTGCATTTTTAGGCTATGTTTAAATATTGTAATTTAAAAATAATAAATTCCATTTAGTAAATTTGGTTGCCAGTATAGATACATTGATTAATAAATTCATTGGATGAGTTAATATAAACCCCTTGGTTTAATTTCATGTTTAAGATTTTTTCACAGTAAGTTGCCCGATACTCTACTGGCTCATCTAAAAATTGTTTTACTCTTTTAGACCTTTCATTGTTATATATATTTCTATTTGTTTGATATGCTTGATATTGGTAGTTGTATATTTTTTGTTCGATTTCGCTTAATTTATGTTTATTATCTAAAATAAAATACCATCCATTAACACTATCTATACCAAATTTATCGTTAATTATTTCTCCATTATTAAGTTGAAGTGATACATCACAAGAAACCTCCATATGTGTTTCATTAGATTTTGCAATACCTATTGCTTTAATATTTTGATCTACATGTCCTACCAAATCATTAAATTTTGTTATAAATGCATTCTTAACATTATCGTGTGTGCAAATATCATCATGATAGAAAGGGTTAGCGGCTTGATATAAAGAACAAGAGGATGTGAATAGGGTAAGTGATGCTAATAAAAAAATAGATATTTTTTGCATATATGATTTTTCTAAGGTTAAGTAATTTTAATATATTTTTTATATTGATATTTAAAGTCTAAACTCTAATATTTTAAATTTAAAATTACGTGGATTCAATTACAAAAAAACACTGTCTAAAACACCTGTAGTAATTGATGTGGTGTCTTAAAGTCAAGCCATTTTCTTGTTCTATAATTTAAGTGGTGTTCAATCATTTTTAATTTCACATAATTGATTATATACGATGCTCTTTTTGGTATGTAATCCAAAGTGAAATGTTCTAGTTTTCGCTATCTTTGAGGTAGAGCTAATAAATTAATTACTATAATTTGGTTGCCCACCCGTAACCTTAGACCATATGCTCAGTGTTTTCAGACTGAAATTGAGATGAACCGCACTGAGCCAATTCTTGAACTGTCGTTAGAAACGACACCGAAACTATCCGGCAGAAAACTAGGCCAAATTAACCTTGCTCTTGGCATCATTCACCACCTTCGTGATGGTAATGTCACGCTCTATAAAAGACCTCATAGCCGTCAGTGGCAGATGAGATTTAGGCTATTTGATAAGAAATGGCACAGAGTATCTACAGGCTATGAAGATCTTGAATACGCCAAACGCAAAGCTGGCGATATCTATGATCGTGCTCGATTTATGGAAGAAATAAGTATTCCTCAAGCTGATAAGCGTTTTAAGTTTGTGGCCAATGAGCTCAAACTGGAATTACAGAAAGAACTCATTGAGGGTACAGGTAAAAAGATCTATATAGATTACTTGGCAGTACTGGATAACTATCTGATTCCATTCTTTGGAAAAACCAGTCTTAATAAAATAGACCATAAGCTGACTGCCAGTTATATTGAGCTAGATTAGTAGTTAGGTCTGACTTTAATTTAGTAAATTATTGTCGGACACCAAAGTCTTAGCCTTACTTAACTAATATCTCTATTGTCCTCTCAACAAATCTACAATAGATGTAGATAAATTGTATTTTATGCAATTTACAATATTACAAATCGTTACCAAATAATATTTACATTGTAATAGGATAAAGATGTTAAGAATTCTCTACTTATCTAAAAAATCTTCAACTTACAATCTATCTTATTCGAATTTAGGTAAATAAAAATAAATACTGAACTATATCGACTTTGTTAGATAGTTAGGAAAGAGGAGTGAAGTAATTTAATAATAATAAACGGGAGGTTAATTATGCTTAAGATTGTTATTTTAATTGTTATTGCTTCGATTTTGTTGGCAATATTTTGGCGTAAGTTACCAGTAATTCCTAGACTTCTTATGGCATGGATTACTGGGTTATCAACTATCATTCTACTTTTATCTTGGGCTAATAGTTCACCTGGTTGGGTTAGTTTAAGTGTTACTTTCTTAACTATCGTAATACTTTTCTTTTCAACAGTTATTTATATTATTTTTCGAGAGTAATTAATAAGTAACTTATTACTTCAACATTTCTTGGATTCAATTTCGAAGTGCATATGATAATAATTTAACTTAATTATATGTATTAATAATATATTGGTAGGATTTTAAAATTACTTAGACATAAATCGAAATAATTAACTATTTAAGTAATCTGCTAAACGGAGTGACAATTGAATAATTGGTAAAGTAGGATTGTTTGCACCTGAAGTAGTGAATACAGAAGATCCCGCAACATAAAGATTGTCAGAGCCAAATACTTGGCAATTTGAGTCAATAACCCCAAATCTGACATCTGAAGCCATACGCGTTCCACCCATATGGTGATTTCCAGCTAGTTCATCATTTGTTGGATAATCTAAATTGTTAATAAGCCAATCTTGTAATTGAATCCTACCAATATTATTGTTTAATATCCAATTATTAAAAGTACGCAATGATTGAGTAAGAGTAAGTCGATCAATAGGTTGTTTTTGCCAATTAAGATTGATTCGAGGAATACCAAAATAGTCTTTATCATTTAACAAGCTTATTCGGTTGATTAAAGTTGGCGCCTGTTCCCATGCCGCCCTAAATCTTACTCCGCAAATAAGATTTTTTTCTGCAAGTGAAGTTAGCTGTCTACCAAGCTTTGGAGCAAGGCAACTCACCTCCTTAATCATAGATTCTGTAGCTCCCTCAGGTTGTAAATCCATCCTAAAACCACAACCTAGAATTCTCTGTTGAATTTGTATATTATTTTTCAGAGAATAGAACCTTACTTTGCCAATTTGATAGTCAACAATTGCTTGACCTAATGTAAAATGTGGATGTTCCATCCAATATTGTCCGATTGGAGTAGAAGTATCAAAAAATTTATCTTTATATTTTTCTTTAAACCACAATAAAAATCGGGAGTTTTCAATGCCTCCCATAGCAAATACAAATTTTTTTGCATTAATAGTTACTGTGTTACCAGAAAAGCTTTTGAAGTAAGCGGCTCTAATATGTTTATCCGAACCATTTAATTCAGTTAAATTGCTATTTAAAAAAAGAACAATGTTTTGCGAATCACTGAGTTCTTTTTTGTATTTTTTTGCAAATCGAACTGGTGGAGAAAATTGTGTTTTTATACCTTTAATATCAGACTGTGATGTATGAGGGTATTCAAAATCATTTTGTATCTCGAGAATATTACAGGCTTCTTGTAAGTAGGGATTAAGATCTTGTTCAGTAATAGGCCATTCAAATTCTTTTCCTAAATAGCCTCGTTTAAAATCAATTGCTGAAAAGGGTCGACACCAACCTGCCCAATGATTCGTACTTCCACCAAAAAATCTAAGACGTGATCCCTCCAGTGTTAGATAGGGGTCACCTGTTTCCTTACCTTTATAAGAGTCTTGTGAATTGATTGAGTAATCTAACCCCCCGCCTTCACATAACGCAACTTTGAGATTTTTTTGGGAGAGTTTTATAGCAAGAGTAATACCTGCGGCTCCTGATCCAATGATACAAACATCAAATTGATTGTTGGTGAAGTCGCTTAAGGAGCTGTTATCTAAATCAACAATCATGAGATATCTTCATTTTTTAATAGCCAACCATTCCTGACCTGTAGCGTGGAATCATTTTTAGAGAAAAAAGGAAGTTTTGATAAAAACAGGGTTCCTAATATTGAAAACAAAAAAGTTCGACGTTTCATGATTTAGATTAAAGTTATGTTTTAGTTATTTTACTTATACTTATAAAAAGAAAAACAGATCCACCAATTATTTACATAAATTCACATATATTAAAGCTTTATTAATTGTTGGTATTTGTTTGAACAATCAATAATGTAGAGTGATCTGTTATTTGATTTTGCGTTCATTGTCAAACCGTTTCTCTGCTTGATTGAGGTGTTCAATTAGTACGTGTGATATTAAATTGATGGCAATACCAGCGAAGAGAGCGGGAAGTAAATATAAGGCAATTGATAGTTCGTTCTGAAAAAATTTACTATATGTTGATTGACTTATGTGTGTTGCCTTATGACTAAGTCTTTGCAATAGGACAACATCAATACCAGAGATTATTAACAAAGAAAAAGAAAATAACACAACTTTTGTTCGTGATATTGATTGGATTACGGATAAAAAGTAGTAGATTCCGAATGGAACAATTATTGAGAACAACACTAAAAGTATAAAATCCCATTCAATTATATTTGCGTTGTTTGTATTCATAATGTATTAAAATTAAATATTAGCTAATTCTAATTAATAATTAGACGTTGATAACACTATATCTTATTGTTGATTGATAAACTTAAAAGTGTTGATTCGTAATGGGTATTGAACTTGGAGTTTGTATTTGAATAAATTTATAACCTGTGGATTGATGACAGGCGTTACAAGCATGGGTTAATTTATTAAAAGCTAATTTAAAATTTTGAAAGTCTTTTTTACTAATAGCTTGATCGAGACTGTTTAATGCAGGATTGGTTAACGGGTTAATTATTTCTTTAATTGGTTTACCTTTAAAATCAGGTTGATAGGTTTGTGCATTATCAAATCCTTCTTTCAACTCTCCCAACTCATAGTGAGCTAAATCCCAGTTACCATTAATGCCAGCAAGCCAAAGTTTCGCATGTCTTAATTGAATATAACCCATAATCTCACCTAAACCTGGGATATAAGAAGGAGTAACTTTCTCATTATTGATCAATGTTTCAGGATAGATAGGGTTTATAACCCCTATAAAACCAAGTAATATAAACAATAAAGTTACTAAAGTACGCTGCATAATTTACTTTAATTAAAAAAATAAAATCAAGTGTACTTTAAAAAAACTATTAAATAAAAAAGGTTTTGTATCAAATAATATCTTAGATACTATCCTTTTTGAACGATATCCTTGAACATTAATATCATAACTAGTAAAACAAAAATTCCAAGTAACGAAATTAGAATTGACATAATTTACTCCTGATAAATATACCTTTATTTCGATCATTCACTTATAAAAAAGTTCTTTTAATAAAAACATCAATTTATTTAGTCACAACCTCTTTTTAATTACGACTATTACCTTTAATTTAGGAGTTTTTTGATTATGTTGACAGAAATCTCACTAACCCTATAAAATTCGTTATTCCCGTACGGGTATATCGATATAAAAAGGTTATATATATGAAATATTTTACAAAAGTTGTCGTGTTAACTTTATTTGTTGTATCGTTGAATGCAAAAGCTGATTGGGCTTTTTTTGATAATTGGCTTAATAATGTGAGTCAAACTCAAGAAATTCAACCTCACTGGATGACTCCGTTAGTGACAGTCACGCCTAGGTTAGAGCAAGAATATAGAATGGATTTTTCCAGAAATTATATCCCGCAGAGTCTTGGTACAAAAGTTCAAACTCAATATACAGGTATTGGTAAAGGAGTTGAACTAATTCCTAGCGAAAATACTGAAATTATTGTTGGTGTTCCCTCTTATGTTAACCAAAGTTCATCGTTAGCTCCAGCGACCAGTGGTTCTGGCTTTGCAGATGAAAGCCTATTATTCAAATACAGAATCATGGCGGCAAATGAAGAAAATGGTAATTATATTGTGACTGCTTTCTTGGGCGGAACATTGCCAACGGGAAATGCAATATTTTCAACGTATGACAAGGCAAGCAATACTTTTTACCATAATGCAACAGTTACTCCAACTCTAGCGGCAGGCAAAGGTTGGGGCAGCAGAAATGAGGGATTTAATATTCAAAGTACATTGGGTTATACAATGCCTACAACGAATACTGGATTCATCGGCCGAACACTCACTTGGAGTACCTCGTTTCAAGCACATGAAGGGCTGTTCTGGCCAGAAATTGAAACAACCTATTATCGTTTTTATGAAGGGCAGCCTGTATACGCAGGTAAGAACCAACTAGTGGTCACATATGGAACCACTGTAGGAAGATTCCAAATTGAGAATAGAGTCAAAGTTATTTTAGGTATCGGTTACCAGACTGCGCAGGGTACTGGCGGAAGTTTTGATAATCCTCTATTTGGCCACGCTTGGCTTGGTACAACAAGAGTTACTTTCTAAGGCTCATCTTAATTGCTTATAGATATTATTTAATTCCTCATGTGCAGTTTGTCTGACCTTGGTTTCTAAGTTTCTATAATGCTGTAAGACAGTGTTTCCTAAATCAGTTAGTTGTGCTCCACCCCCATGGCTACCTCCATGGGAGGTGGAAACCAGTGGTGATTTAAATGCTTCATTCATGACATTAACTAACTCCCATGCCCTCCTATAAGACATATTCATGGCTTGAGCCGCTTTTGAAATAGAACCCTGTTGAATAATTGCCTCTAGTAAGTCGGCTTTACCTGGCCCGATCGCTGTATTAGGACCATGAGTAATTCTTATTTTTAATTGTTTATTCATAAGTAAAGGGAATGACTTCTTTATAATAAATTAGAATATAAAAAATATTTTTTTGTATTAAGTGGTTATATAAAGTTGCTACACTACACGTTATACATTTTTACTTTTTATATATTGAATATTATAAGGTGTTTATTGTGAATAACAACTCAACTCTAAAAACAACAATATTGCTATTTTCAATGTTGACTTTTACCCAAATGGCTAATGCGACTAACGGCTATTTTATGTCTGGTTATAGTGTTAAGTCACAGGGTATGGGTGGTGTGGCTATTGCCTTACCACAGGATGCGCTTGTTGCTGCTACCAATCCCGCAGGTATTGTTTTTATTGGTAACAGAATAGATTTAGGGCTAGATTATTTTAAGCCTGATCGTACCGCTCAGGTAGTTGGTAATTCATATGGTGGTAATGGTAACTTTGATGCCAATGGCAGAGGATCCTTTTTAATACCTAACTTTGGAGTAACAAAACAAATTAACAATGTTGTTGGTGTGGGCCTATCCGTCTACGCAAATGGTGGAATGAATACTACTTATACTTCACAAATACCACTTTTTTCTGGTGGTCAAGGTAGTAATGCAGGAGTTAATTTGCAGCAACTGTTTATAGCACCTAGTATTGCTTGGAAATTCACACCACAACAGTCATTAGGTATTTCGATTATTTATGCCCAACAAAAATTTTCTGCTACCGGTTTGCAAGCTTTTGATAATGCAAACTATACAAGTTCTCCTGGCAATGTTACTGATAGAGGAGCGTCTATATCAAACGGGTTTGGTGCGAATATCGGTTGGTTAGCAAAACTCAGTGAACAATGGAATATTGGCTTACATTATCAAACACGTATTCACGGCAGCTTTAACGAATACAGTGGATTGTTTGCTAATAATGGCACTTTTGATATACCGGCAAATTACGGACTTGGTCTTTCATTTGAGCCAACAAATAAAACAACTATAGCGTTAGACATACAAAGAATTGAATATGGTAACTCAAGTTCCATTGCTAATCCTTTGTCTAACCTTACTCAATTAGGTAGTAAACTTGGTAGTAATGGTGGAGCAGGTTTTGGTTGGCAAAGTATTAATACATATAAATTAGGAGTGGCATATCAATTACTTCCATTATTAACCGTTAGAACTGGTTTTAATTACAACAATCAACCTATACCAAATTCGCAAACTTTTTTTAATATATTAGCCCCAGGTACAGTTCAAAAAGAATTAAGCTTTGGTTTTACTTATAATCTTAATAAAACAATCGATTTTTCTGGATTTTATTCACATGCTTTAAATCAGACTGTATATGGTAGTAATTCAATTCCTTCAGGATTTGGGGGCGGTGAAGCGAATATTAGATTGAGTGAAGATTATTACGGTTTAGGTATAGGGATGAAATATTAATAAATCACAGTACCAATTGGTGCGCGTAAAAAGCCTAAAAATTTTGCATGAAGTAAGAAGTTTGCAAGCATAGTGCCTAGGTAGAAAATGATGATAATTAATAGTATTGTGTAAATTAATAGTCTTTTCTTTGACATGATTGCTTGCGTTTTGCAATATAGCTGGTTGTATTGAGGAGTATAATAACTCTTTTTACATTGTAGGTATGACCAAATGGATTATGATGACAATCCTATCTCACCTAGTGAGTTTGACAATGATCTACATGCTGTAAATCGAGAAATTGTTCGACTTGCCTATATATTAAATATTGATTTAGAGAATCAACATCAAATTGATGAACTCATGTCTGATACAACATTAAGTCAATCTAAAGATAAACTCTCCCAAGAAAAAATGACCTTAAAGGGATTGTTGGTTTTACGAGGGGAGCTTAGTAAGGAAAGAATTGAAAGTGGGTTATCTGAAGGAATGAGCCCCCTTGATGAAGAGGCATTTAAACAATTAAAGCCTGGTAATAAGTAAGATTCTTATTCATCTATGAATTTAAAAGGGTTTACTTATGTCGTAGTACAAATGTCGATATTGGTACTAATAACATCGCATTTGATTTATTTACATCACGATTCAAGCTTGTTTAATAATTTGAACTTCATTGATTATTTGGGCTTAATGTTCATATTTGCGGGAGTTCTTTTTGCAATTTATAGTGCACTATTTATGGGAAATCTACTTACCCCTTTCCCGCATCCCAAGAAAAAACACCAACTAATTGTTAATGGTCCTTTTAGTATAGTAAGACATCCTATTTATTTTGGTTTATTACTGTTTTCGTTGGGGGCATTATGTGTTTCCAAAGATAGGCTCATTGCTCTATATTGTTTTACTTTGTTTGTAACTTTGTACTTTAAAACACGTTATGAAGAAGAGCTCTTATTGGACTTGTATACGGACTATATTGATTATCAAAAAGTAGTAAAAAGACTTATTCCATTTATATTCTAATTTTTTTAACATGAAAGACTTATTTTATTTGGGCGAATTTACAGCACTGTTGTTTCTGTTTGGTGCTTCGCAAGCAGCGCTAATAACCGGCATTTCCGTTATTCTTTTTCCAGAGTTAGGTGCAATTGCTTATGGAGTATTGAGTAAACCCCAAGGTGGTTGGGCAAAACAGCCCATACTCCTGGTGCTGACTCCAACATTAGCTGCTATTGTTGGTATCATAATTGAAAAATACTGGGGGTATAGTCCTTTATCTGTAAGTCTCTCAATTGCATTAGCTTTAGTGATTATTTTTGTATTACGCTCACCCATTGTGCCAGCTTTAGCTGCAGGGTACTTACCAGTTATTTTAGGTGAAGACAGTTTAAGTTACCCTGTTGCCGTATGTGTCACTATTTCCTTACTGGTTATTGTGTTATTGATACTACGACCCTTTTACGTAAATAACCATCAACAACAGTCCCAACAGGTTACGGATGATTTATTAAAAATCGATCATCATGGATTGATTTCATTCATTATTTTTGTTTTTTTAATGCAAATCATGGTTTACTTCTCTGGTTTAAAATTTATTCTTTTTCCACCGCTTGTAGTTGTTAGCTATGAAATACTAACAAAACCAGAGCATTGCCCTTGGGGAAAGCAATTAATACGTTTACTAATTCTCACTTTAGTAATGGTCAGTATTGGATTAATAACACTTCATTTTTTAGGTAACCACTCTTCAGCCATATTAATTACCGTTATTATGGGAATGGTTATGTGTCGCATACTTGATATCTATTTACCCCCAGCTATGGCAATGGGCTTATTGCCCTTTGTCGCTCCTCATCCAGATATCAAATTATTGATTTCAACTGCGATTGGAATAACAGTATTTATAATTTACTATTTTTTATATAATAGCTTCTTTAAAAAAAGTATGGGAACTAATTAATTCGTTTTAAGACTAAGATAATTCATTTTGGGAGTTAATATGAACACTTTTGATGCTATTAGACAAAGAAGAGCAGTAAAACATTTTGATCCAAATCATAAAATTACTGATTCTGAATTTAATCAATTGATGGATTTAGGTGCTCAGGCTCCTTCTTCTTTTAACTTACAGCACTGGCGAATTGTTAATGTAAAAGATACAGCTTTACGCCAACAGTTACGAGAGGCCGCAAATAACCAAGCTCAAGTAACAGAAGCCTCATTACTATTAGTTATTACAGCGGATATAGATGCTTGGAAAAAAGATCCGGCCCGCTATTGGATTAATGCTCCTAAAGAAGTACAAGATATTTTAGTACCTTGGATCGATCCTTTTTACTCAGGTAAATCACAGTTACAACGCGATGAGGCCATGCGTTCAGTTGGTATTATGTTACAAACTCTTATGCTTGCTGCTAAAGCAATGAATTACGATTCATGCCCAATGGTAGGTTTTGATTTTGATCGTGTAGCAGAGTTAATTCGTTTGCCAGAAGGACATGCAATTGGTGCCATGCTAGTTATTGGTAAGGCAACTAAACCAGCATGGCCAAAACCTGGCTACAAATCAGCTGAAGAAATGATAATAACAAATCACTTCTAATTATTTGATTGCAGAATAGGCAGTAGGAACTAAGATATGGTTTTCAATTCTTTCCACGATAGTTCCTGTTGCCTCTGTAGCCGCTCGTTTTGCAATCCATTCTGGATCAGATGAAAACGCATTCCATTTTTGTTCACGTTCTGCCAAACTCTCCCATTCCAATAAATAAGTTAGAGTTTGATTGCTTGGCCCAATTAAAGTAGTCCAAAAACCTATAGGTTTAATGCCATATTTTTCCCAAAATCCTAATGTAGTTTGTTCAAAGCGTTGATTAAGTGCAGGTAATCTCCCGGGAGCGCAGTGATAAATTCTTAATTCATGTATCATGGTTTTCTCTTAAAAGTTGAAGGTTGTAGATTCGCCAGGCTGTAAATTAATTACATCTGTCGTGTTGTTTACTAAAGACTTTTTATACTCCTCAGGAGTTCCTCTTAAAACGGGATAAGTTCCATAATGTATAGGTAGTGCATATTTTGGTTTTAGCCAATTATTTGTTGCATAGGCCGCATCTTTAGGCCCCATTGTGAAATTACCCCCAATAGGAATAAGGATTAAATCAGGATGATAGTATTTTCCAATTAAAGCCATATCACTAAATAAACCTGTATCACCCATATGATAGATTGTGAATTGATTATTAATGGTAATAATAAATCCTACAGGCTCCCCACCATACAATACTTGATGTTTATTCGTTTTAAGGTCAATCCAATCGAGTTCAGAACTATGTTCGGCGTGAACCATCGTGACAGATACGCCGTCAATAGGATAAACAGTGCCAGTTTTATTCATATGAATGAGTTTGTTTGCATCTACCATACCTAAATAATTTAAATTATCTTCTAGTCCTGATGGGGCTATCAACTTACAATCACAAGCTTTTAAAAGAGCAGGGCTATCACCTAGATGATCAAAATGAGCGTGAGTCACAAGAATTAAATCAATTTTACCTAAGGTAGATAAATCCTTGTATTGTGAAGGAGTCTTAGGATTCGCAGTAAGATAAGGATCGATTAAGATATTTTTACCTTGAGGAGTAGTGATCTTAACAGCAGATTGACCGAACCATTGAACTTTAACTTGCTTTTCATTGTTAGCGCTTAAACTATTAAATGAAAACAAAAAAAGTGGTAGAACAACAATAAACTGATAATACTGTTTAACTTTAAACATATTTTGTCCTTAATTAAGCATCATTGTTTAATTTGGTGGTGAATAGCAAAGCTATTAACGTAATCACTGCCGCAATGGACAGATAGTAACCCACAAAAACCAGGCCATAATTGACGGCAAGCCAGGTTGCAAGATAAGGCGCAATTGAGGCACCTAAAATTCCTGCTAACGTAAAAGAAAGAGAGGCTCCTGTGTATCTTACAGGAGCAGGATAATAGCTTGCCAAACCTGAACCGAGTGGTCCATAGGTTAAGCCCATTAAAAACAATCCAAGAATGAGAAAAAATTCGGTCATTACAGGATTATTAGAAACAAATAATGAATTAAAAACTAATCCAAAAAGAAAGATTAATAATGTGGCGCTAATGAGCATTTTTCTAACACCAATTAAATCTGATAATTTTGCAGATAAAGGTATACCAATACCAAAGAACAACATAGCAATCATCTGCCAAGATAAAAAAGATCCTTTAGCGTAATGGAAATGATTAGTACCCCAACTAAGAGTGAATACCGTCATTAAATAGAATAATAAAAAAGTTGTTAGTGATACAAAAGTTCCTAAAAAGAGAGCTTTACTATGATGTTTGAATATCGCCCCCATTGGCACCTTAACTTGTTCGTTTTTTTCTATTACCTCCATAAATGCAGGTGTCTCAGCTAATTTAAGACGAACATATAAACCAAGCCATACTAAAATTGCGCTAGCTAGAAAAGGAATTCTCCAACCAAACGATATAAAGTCTTTATCAGTAAGATAATGATTTAATAATATGAATACTCCGCTAGACATAATAAAGCCAATAGGTGCCCCTAATTGCGGAAACATACCATACCAAGAGTATTTTTCTTTTGGTGCATATTCAGTTGCAAGAAGTACTGCTCCCCCCCATTCACCGCCCAGACCTAAACCCTGGCCAAGTCTAAATAAAGCAAGTAGGAGTGGTGCGAATATGCCAATACTGTCATAAGTGGGTAATAATCCTATAGCTACTGTTGAGGGGCCCATAGTCATTAGCGCTGCAACTAAAGTGGCTTTTCTACCAATCCTATCACCAAAGTGACCAAAAATAATTGCGCCAATGGGTCTTGCAAAAAAAGCCAATGCAAAAGTAGCTAAAGACTGCAAAACAGAAGTGGATGGATTCCCCGATGGAAAAAACAATTTAGGAAACACCAAAACAGCTGCAGTGGCATAAATATAAAAGTCAAAAAATTCGATAGTTGTACCAATTAGGCTTGCAATCAAAACGTGATGAATTGAATTTGCTTTAACGGATTGTGTTTGATTACTCATTATTCAGTTAGGATAGAAAAAATAGTAGTTTAACTTAATTTGGTCCTATGGAAATTAATCCATGCGTAGCAACTTGCCATAAGACAACAGCAACTAGAAAACAAAAATGCGTAGGAGTAATTATAAGTTTGATATAACCAGCCAAAAATAAATGAGGCTGGAAGCAAAAAAAGACCACCTATTAAATTAAACCATCCAAAGGCAGTACCGAAGTGGTTTTTATCGACTAAATCTGCAACGAGGGCTTTCTCAATTCCTTCTGACATACCTTTATAAACGCCATATAAAATAAAAGAAAATATGAGTAGCGATACATGAACAAAATGTTGAGCTAATAATAAATTAAATAAGCCGTAAATTAACCATGAACTGATTAATAGCGTTTTTCGTCCTATTCTGTCTGACAAACCAGATAGTGGAGTACTTAGTACGCTGATGATTAATGATAAAAATGCCCATAATAGTGGAATATATTGCTCTGAAATGCCAATTTCTTTTGCTCGCAATAGTATGAACAGATCAGAGGAGTTACCAAGAGATAATAGGGCGTATGAAAACAGATATTGTTTAAAATTAGAGGGTAATGAGGATAAACGCCAACTTATTTTTACATGATGAGTTGTTATAATCTTTTCTGGTTCTTTAATTTGAAGAGTCAAAATAATAGCAATGAATCCTGGAATGATAGCAAACAGAAAAATATCTTTTAGTGAGAAGTGATAGCTTAATAAAATCGTTGCAACTATAGGACCTACAAATGCACCTAAATTATCTAAGGATCGATGTAGCCCAAAAGTAATACCTCTTTTATTTTCAGGTACAGACAAAGCCAATATGGCATCTCTTGGAGATGTTCGAAGTCCTTTTCCTAGTCGATCAAAAAAACGAATAAATAAGGCTGCATGCCAACTGGTAATGATTGAGAGAATAGGTCTCCCAATACTAGGTACAGCATACCCAATAATAATAAAAATTTTAGATTTTTTAGTTCGATCAACAATTATTCCCGATAGTAACTTAAAGAGGCTAGCTGTGGCTTCTGCAATGCCTTCAATTAATCCTAATATTTTTGGTCCCGCACCAAGCACTGACACAATATAAAAAGGAAGTAGTGGATAGATCATTTCACTGGCGCTATCGTTTAATAGACTTATAAAGCCAATTAGCCAAACTGTTTTGGGTAATGAAGATAGGGATTTGATTATCATATAAGAGTAAATACTATATTTATTCCTAAAGAGAAAAAAGTTAATATTAAACTCATGTGAAAAAGAAATGAGGTATAAACATGAGTTTTGTTACCACATCAGATCATACACATTCTCTCGCATCTCCCCCCAAAGTAATTGATCAATTATTCAAAAAAGCAGGTATTAATGTAAATGGAAAACAACCTTGGGATATTCAAGTAAAAGATCAGAGAGCCTATAGCGAAATATTAAGAAGATGGTCTCTCGGTCTTGGAGAGTCTTATATGTCTGGTTATTGGGACTGTCGATCAATTGATGAATTAATTTATAGACTATTAGATGCAAATTTAGATGAACAAGTAACAGGTTTAGCGCAGTTAAATGTAGCCTGGCATAGACTGAAAGCACAGTTATTTAACTTACAGAATATTCATAGAGCATTTATAGTTGGTGAGAGGCATTATGATATTGGTAATGATTTATTTAAAAAAATGCTTGACCCACTTATGATTTACTCCTGTGGATACTGGCAATATGCAGATAATCTCGAGCAGGCACAGTTAGATAAATTAGACATGATTTGTAGAAAACTCGAATTGAAACCTGGCGAAAGAATGTTGGAGATTGGTTGTGGTTGGGGAGGACTTGCTTATTATGCCGCAAAATATTATGGAGTAAATGTAGTTGGTATTACAGTCTCTAAAGAGCAGCAGAAAATTGCTCAACAACGATGTGAAGGTCTCCCGGTAGAAATAGAGTTAATTGACTATCGCTCATTGGACGGTAGCTTTGATAAAATTGTCTCAGTTGGTATGTTTGAACATGTTGGCCAAAAAAATTATCAACAATTTTTTTCTATTATTAATAGACTTTTGAACGATTCAGGTATTTTTCTATTGCATACAATTGGTAATGCAATATCAAGTCATGGGACAGATCCTTGGATAAATAATTATATATTTCCAAATGGAAAGATTCCTTCATCACAAGATATTACTAAGAATATCGAAGGACAATTTTTAATTGAGGATTGGCACAATTTTGGTAGTGACTATGATAAAACACTCATCGCTTGGCATAGAAATTTTAATGATCATTGGTATGAATTAAGAAATAATTATAGTGATCGGTTTTATAAAATGTGGAATTACTATTTACTGTCTTGTGCAGGTTATTTTAGATCAAGGCACGGACAGTTATGGCAACTTGTGTTAACAAAAAGACAAAGACGTCCAATTTACAGATCTATTCGTATTGAACCAACATGATATTTTGAACCTAATTTATATCAGTTGGTCCATTGTTTTTTGGGGAAAATGATGAAAAAAGTTGCATTTATTGGCCTAGGAAGCATGGGTTTTCCTATGGCTAAAAATTTATTAGAAGCTGGTTTTGAGTTACATGTTTATAACAGAACCAAAACAAAATCAATTGAACTAGAAAAGTTTGGAGCGAAAGTCTTTAATTGTGTTGGTGATGCGGTAAAGAACGTAGATTTAGTCATAACAATGCTTGCAAATGATGAGGCACTTGATTCAGTAAGTTTTGGTCAAGATGGTATTTTGGCTAACCTCAATAAACAGGCTATTCATATATCAATGAGTACGGTTTCACCAGAATTAATTGAGAAACTAAGTCAAGAACATGAAAATCATGAACAAAAGTTTTTATCCGCCCCTGTATTTGGCCGACCAGAAGCTGCTCTTAGTAGGAAATTATGGGTTGTTATGTCAGGTAAGCAGTCAGTAAAAGAAGAAGTAAAAGAAGTGGTAAATGCGTTAGGTCAAGGAGTATTTGATTTTGGAGAAAAGGTTTCAGCTGCAAATTTAATTAAAATCGCTGGTAACTTTATGATTTTATCAATGGTTGAGGCTATATCAGAATCACTAGCGCTACTTGAAAAAAATGGCGTGGAAAGACAATCTTTTATAGACTTTATTACATCCACTTTATTCAATATACCTATTTACCAAAATTATGGGAAAATCATTGCGCAACGTCAATATGAACCCGCTGGTTTTAAATTAGAGCTTGGTTTGAAAGATGTCAACTTAATGCATGAGGCGTCCAGTAATGCTAGAGTCCCTATGCCAATAGTAGATATTCTTTACTCACGTTTCCTAACATCAATAGCTAAAAATAGAGCTCATTTTGATTGGAGCGCTATTGAATTAATTGCAGCTGAAAATGCAGGACTAAAATAAAATGATAACAAACTATCTTATTTCGGCAAATTTAGGGATTATGATATTTTTTTCTGTGGCAGTGGCCCCGGGAATATTTAAGTACTTACCTCCAGAATGGTCAGCGGTATATGTCAGAAAGTTTTTTCCTAAATATTATTTTTTCTTAGGCACGGTAAGTATAATTGCGGGGTTTTTATCAAAAAACTTAACAGACAGATATCTACTTGTTCTAACTGCATTTCTGTTTTTTATTACTCTTTTAATTATTACGCCAATGGTAAATAAGGCAAGAGATAATGATCAACAGGGTAAATTTCATTTCTTACATACATTAAGTGTAGTAATTAATTTTATTGAAATGGCTTTGTTTTTTTATGTTCTAATTTAACTTTACTACCTGTATTTGGAAAGTTTCTTTATTCAGAAGAATGAGCTGGGATGATAAAGCTGTACATATTAGAGATTAAGTAGGTACAAAAAAGAACTATGAAAGGTCTATACTCAATTACTACAATAAAAAATAGAGATGATGAAGATGGCGTGAAACATATAAAGAATTAATTTAGTAATTTATTCTCTAAAAGATTAACTAATGGAATTGAACCAAAATACGATAAATGAGTACCATCATCTTCATAAAATGAATGAAAATCAGCATCACTAATTCTACAGTTAGTACTTGAAACACAGTAACTAGAAAAAGGATTAATTATCGTTGCCCATTCACTTACTTTAGCATTCGAAAATATTTGGTTTATTGACTGGTTTCTTAAGTTATAGTCTCCAAGTAACGGATGAACTACAGTAGTTTGTCTGTTAAAAAGTATATTTTTTGCTATTAAGCTTTGTGGAGATAGAAGATATTCAGGTGTAGTATTAACAATAAATAATAATTTATTGTTGCCATTCATTAATTTTTTTAATCTAATTAATCCCCTAGTAGTCACCTCTTTATTTTCTAATAAGTTAGATTCATTGGAGCTACTATCTGTTAATAATAATCTATTACCAGAAATGTTGGCACCTTTAAAACCATCGGCATAATAAGGCCACTCGGAAATTATTACTACTTTTCTCAAATTGTTAGTTCTAATAATTGTATTGTAAGAATTTTTAACATCAATATCGCAATTATGGGTTGTATTGTCTGGATACTTTACTTTTATATCTGTAAGTGGGATACACCCACTTTTAGTAAAAACAACTGCTGAGACTTTTCTTTTCTTTAACACTTCATCAAGTCTTTTAGTAATTTTTCCGATAAAGGAGTCTCCAATTAATGCTATTGACGGAACTATTGATAAATCACCAATCACGCATGTAGTACCATCTTTATGATTTCTTTCTTCGCGACAATTTATAGCATTTCCAGAAGATGGATTGTTTTCTGTAAGATTTTGAATTTCTATATTAAATCTAGTTGGAAAATAATCAGTATAGTGCCCAACTATTCTTACAGAAAAAAACAAACAAGACATCAAAATGGCGCTAGTTAAAAATATTCTTAAATTAACTTTTCTCTTGTCTCTAAAAGTATTTTCTATAAACTTATAATTGAAAAATCCTAAAAGTAGTGAAAGTATAATAATAACGATTAATGTAGTAGTGTTTAATGGATAAATGTTTCTTATTCTTGCGAATGCAAGTAGGGGTTGATGCCAAAGGTATGTACTGTAGCTAATCAAGCCAATACCCACCAAAAGTTTATTACTAAGGATTTTACCAGTTAGGGTTTCTGCGCTACTGAATGCTATTATCAGGCCAGCTCCTATTGTTGGGATTAAGGAGTATAAGCTTGGTGAAGGAGTTTGGTTATTAAACGAGAATATTGAAAAAAGTATTAGTATTAAGCCAATAAAATCAAATAATTTATAATTTTCTTTTTTTATATTTAATATGCTTTCAGATTGAAATTTAAATGATATTAATGCTCCTATCAATATTTCAAATGCTCTGGTAGGCAACATATAAAAGGTAAATGATGCAAATTTTATAGAACCATATTCCGCTATCGCTAAACTAATGATGGCTGTTATTAAAAGAAATGTAAAAATCCATCTTTTACCAAGCTTCCAAGTTGTTATAAGAAATAAAGGAAATAAAAGGTAGTATTGTTCTTCTACAGCTAAACTCCAAGTGTGAAGTAATGGTTTAAGTTCTGATGATGTATCAAAGTAACCACTGGTTTGCCAAAATAGTATGTTTGAAACAAATAAAGGAACAGCCAATAAACTTTTTGAGTACTGTTTAAGTTCATTCGGTAACATCCAAAACCAGGCAAAGGGTAGGGTACATAAAATCACAAAGAATAATGCTGGTAATATTCTTCTGGCTCTGCGTTCATAAAAGTTAAGTAAAGAGAAAGAGCCCCTATCCATCTCATCTGCAATAATTGTAGTGATTAGGTAACCACTTATAACAAAAAAGATATCTACACCTACAAAGCCTCCACTAAAAGTTGTGAAACCTGCGTGGAATAGGATTACTGGAATAATAGCAAGTGCTCTAAGCCCATCAATTTCTTTTCTGTATTTCATTTAATATATTTGGAAATTAACTTTTATAATTATATAGTAAGCACCTAAATTGATTCTTGAAAGTCCAAGATGACAAAAAATATTAAAAATAAATAATTTACGCAAGCCTATCAGCTGCCATGACGGCTGTGAGTTTACTGTAGTGCCGTTCTATCATGCCCACACTAGTACCCATCTGTTTTGCCAGCGTATGTAAGTCTGTACGATTTTCCATTAACTCTAATATTGCGAAGGTATGTCGTAGTGAATACAGAGTCCTATTCTGCCCTGTAGCAGAGCCCTTTAACAGGCCACTTGCCGTCATTAAGTGTTTAAATGTGGTACAGAAGCTGACTGGCAGCATGTCATCACCAAGGCTAAACAGGTAAAGATTAGGCTTTAACTCCAATACTCTGTCTAATGAATAGGCGTTAAGCTGACTATACTTTGCTATGACTCTCTCTAGCACAGTCTTTATATTATGCTTAGCGATTAAGTACCTACCACCTGCCTTACCCGTCACCCCTATTCTCAAATACTTCACAGCTGTCACTGAGTCAATGTGCAAGCTAATATCACTCCATTTAATATGCTGACTTTCTATACCTGAACGCATGCCTGTCCCTAACAGTATCTCCACATAGTCCCTACACACTTGCCTAGACTCTTTAGCTAGACGACTGTGCTCACCTTTTGCGAATATAGGTAAGTAGTCCAATAATCGGTTAACTTCTTCTCTTGTGAATGCGGGACGAGCTCGTCCTTTAGCACCTGTTCTTTTCATCTGAGCTATAGGTGTATGTTCACTTATCCAGCCTTTCTGTATGGCTGTACTAATCACACTCCTGTAAGCACTAGCATGTATCGTCAGCGTACTGGCAAGTGATGCTTTTTTCAATAGATTATTACGCCAAATCTCATACTTACCCGTAGCGTCACTGTTAATGTTCTCTAGGTGATAGTGACCTGCACCCAATTTTTAGTTTTATGTTAAATCTAGTAAAGTTCATTTATGTAAAGGAGAATGGACTTGAAGAAGCGATTTACAGAGGAACAGATTATTGGGTTTTTGAAGGAAGCAGAAGCTGGTATTCCTGTAAAAGAGCTATGCCGTCGACATGGTTTTAGCGATTGTTCTTTTTATACTTGGCGTGCCAAGTTTGGAGGAATGACAATACCGGATGCTAAAAAGCTGCGGGATTTAGAGTCTGAGAACAGTAAATTAAAGAAACTGTTGGCTGAGGCTATACTGGACGCTGAAGCCTTAAAAGTGGCTCTTGGACGAAAGTACTAAGCCCACAAGACAAACGCGAGGCTGTAAAGCTTATGTGCCAGACTACGGCTATTTCTGAGCGACGTGCCTGTTATCTTGTGGGTATATCAAGAACTGTTCTTCATTACCAGCCTGTAAGTGGGATAAAGAATCAGGAACTACAGCAACGTATTGTTGATCTTGCCCATGAGAGACGTCGATTTGGTTATAGACGTATTCATGCTTTATTAAGACGAGAAGGAGTAGAAGCCAACCATAAAAAGGTATTCCGTCTTTATCAGGAAGCGGGGTTGGCTGTTAAACGTAGACGTAAGAGACATGGCGTGATGGTACAAAAGCAGAGCTTATCCTTACCCAGTAGCCCTAATGAGGTATGGTCCATGGATTTTGTATCAGATGCCCTAGCCAGCGGAAGAAGGGTTAAAGCATTGA